>NZ_JBKKAD010000074.1:0-10224 GCF_046714715.1 Conyzicola sp.
GGCGGCCACTTCCGCGAGGACTACCCCGTTCGTGACGACGAGAACTTCCTCGTGCACACGATGGCCTACCTGACGGGCGACGCGCACTCCGCCGACGCCGTCGACCACATCAAGCTCGACACCAAACCCGTCGTGATCACGCGCTACCAGCCGATGGAGAGGAAGTACTAGTGAGTACTGCAGTCCTGGAGAACAACCCATCCGTGCCCGAGGTCATCCCGACCTTCACGGCGACCCTCATCATCCGTCGCTTCGACCCGGACGTCGACGACGAGCCGCGCTGGCAGGACTTCGACGTCGAGGTCTACGGAACCGACCGCATCCTCGACGCGCTGCACAAGATCAAGTGGGAGCAGGACGGATCGCTGACGTTCCGCCGCAGCTGCGCCCACGGCATCTGCGGCTCGGACGCCATGCGCATCAACGGCCGCAACCGGCTCGCCTGCAAAACGCTGATCAAGGACCTCGACATCTCGAAGCCGATCTACGTCGAGGCGATCAAGGGCCTGCCGCTCGAGAAAGACCTCATCGTCGACATGGAGCCGTTCTTCGAGTCGTACCGCCAGATCAACCCGTTCCTCATGGCCTCCTCGGGCACGAAGGACGGCAAGGAGCGCAAGCAGAGCCCCGTAGAACGCGCCCGCTTCGACGACACCACCAAGTGCATCCTGTGCGCCGCGTGCACGTCGAGCTGCCCGGTGTTCTGGACCGACGGCCAGTACTTCGGCCCGGCCGCCATCGTGAACGCGCACCGCTTCATCTTCGACTCGCGCGACGAGGGCTCGCAGGTGCGGCTCGACATCCTCAACGACAAGGAGGGCGTGTGGCGCTGCCGCACGACCTTCAACTGCTCCGAGGCGTGCCCGCGTGGCATCCAGGTGACGCAGGCGATCGCCGAGGTCAAGCAGGCGATCATGCGCGGCAAGGCGTAGCTGTTTGTTGATTGAGTAGGTCGCTTGCGACCGTATCGAAATCGGGCATTCGGTTTCGATACGGCCGTGGACGGCCTACTCAACCAGCTCCACCGCGCCCGGTCTATCAGACCGGGCGGGCTTTGTCATGGCCGGGCCTCGCAGCGGGGCGCTGGTTATCGTGGAACGACCACCCGTTCACAACAGTGAGGTCTCCCCCATGCTCAGCAGCCACCCCGTCGGCGTCGTGCTCCTCTCGACCGACCTGCAGAAGTCGCGCTCGTTCTACGCCGACGCCCTGCAGCTCGAGATCCTCGAAGAGAGCGACTCGGCGATCGCCTACGCCGCCTCCGGCGAAACGCGCATCACCGTGACATCCAGCACCACCGGCTCGAACGACGAACAGACGAAGGCGGCCTGGCGCGTCGACGACCTGCGCGCCGAACTCGCCTGGCTGAAGTCCCGCGGTATCGAGCCCGAAGACTACGACACCGACGAGCTGAAGACCGTCGACGGCATCGCCGACCGCGGCACCGTCTGGGCCGCGTGGATCCTCGACCCCGACGGCAATGCGCTCGGCGTCGAGCAAGAGAAATAGGCGGTTGTCAATGCGCCGCCGCGAATCGTCGATCTAGGGGCGCCCGAATAGTGTGGGGCCAATGACGTCTCCCACACAGCCCGGATTCGTGCGCGTTCGCGGCGCCCGCGAGAACAACCTGCGAGACGTCGACGTCGACGTGCCGCGCGACAGCATCGTGGCCTTCACGGGCGTGTCCGGATCGGGCAAGTCGTCGCTCGCTTTCGGCACGATCTTCGCCGAGGCCCAGCGCCGCTTCTTCGAGTCGGTCGCGCCGTACGCCCGGAGGCTCATCGCCCAAGGGCACACCCCGCACGTCGACGAGATCACCGGGCTGCCGCCCGCCGTGGCGCTGCAGCAGCGCCGCGGTTCGCCCAGCTCGCGCTCGACCGTCGGCACGCTCACCACGCTGTCGAACTCGACCCGCATGCTCTACTCGCGCGCCGGCAGCTACCCCGCCGACGCACCGAAGCGTCTCGAGTCCGACTCGTTCTCGCCGAACACCGCCGCCGGTGCCTGCCCGCGCTGTCACGGGCTGGGCGTCGCGCACGAGGTCACGGAGAAGTCGGCCGTACTCGACCCGTCGCTGAGCATCCGCGACGGGGCCATCGCCGCGTGGCCGGGGGCGTGGCAGGGCAAGAACCTGCGCGACGTCGTGGCCGGCCTCGGCCACGACATCGACGTGCCCTGGCGCGACCTGCCCCGCGCCTCGCGCGACTGGATCCTGTTCACCGACGAGCAGCCCGTCGTCGAGGTCACACCGCAGCGCGACCGCGTGGCGAAGCCCTACAAGGGTCGTTTCTGGAGCGCGACGAGCTACATCATGCACACGCTCGCGGATTCGAAGAGCGAGCCGCAGCGCAACCGCGCCCTGCAGTTCGTGGAGACCGGACCCTGCACGCTCTGCGGCGGAAGCGGCCTCACCCGCGCGGCCCTCGCCGTGACCTTCGCCGGGCACACGATCGCCGACCTCAACGCCCTGCCGCTCGAGGCCCTCGCCGACGCCCTCCGCCCCACCACGCGGCTCACCGCGGCGAGCGCCGCCGTGTCGTCGAAGGCGTCCGGCGAGACGACCGAGGTCGCGGTGACGATCACCACCGACCTGGTGGCGCGCATCGACGTGCTCGTCGGCCTCGGACTGGGCTACCTGAGCCTCGGCCGCGCCACCCCCACCCTCTCCCCCGGCGAGATGCAACGCCTGCGCATCGCGACCCAGCTGCGCTCCGGCCTGTTCGGGGTGATCTACGTGCTCGACGAGCCCTCCGCGGGGCTGCACCCCGCCGACGCCGAGCCCCTCATCGAGGTGCTCGAGCAGCTGAAGGCGGCCGGCAACTCGGTCTTCGTGGTCGAACACAACATGGACGTCGTGCGCCGCGCCGACTGGATCGTCGACGTGGGTCCCGGCGCCGGCAGCGGCGGCGGCTCGGTGCTCTACAGCGGCCCGGTCGACGGGCTCGCCGAGGTCGAGACCTCGGTCACCCGCCCCTTCCTCTTCGGTGATGCGGATGCGCCCGCGGTCGCGCGGCAACCGCGTGAGGCGGGCGGCTGGCTGAACCTGCGCGGCATCACGAAGCACAACCTGCGCGACGTCGACGTCGACGTTCCGCTCGGCGTGCTCACCGCGGTCACCGGCGTCTCCGGTTCCGGCAAGTCGACCCTCGTCGGGCACGTGCTCGCGGGCATCAAAGACGACGGCGCCGGGAGCGACGGAACCGGCAGCGGCGGTACCGGCAGCGACCAGGTCGACCGCATCGTGCAGGTCGACCAGAAGGCCATCGGGCGCACCCCGCGCTCGAATCTCGCCACCTACACCGGCCTGTTCGACGCGGTACGCAGCACGTTCGCCGCGACGCCCGCGGCCCGCCAGCGCGGCTTCGACGCCGGGCGGTTCTCGTTCAACGTTGCCGGCGGGCGCTGCGAGACCTGCCTCGGCGAGGGCTTCGTCTCGGTCGAGCTGCTCTTCCTGCCCGGCAGCTATGCGCCGTGCCCCACCTGCGACGGGTCGCGCTACAACGCCGAGACGCTCGAGGTCACCCACAACGGCAAGAACATCGCCGAGGTACTGCGGCTCACCGTCGACGCCGCGGCCGAGTTTCTGGCCGACGTACCGGCCGCCGCGCGCAGCCTCGAGACGCTGCGCCAGGTCGGCCTCGGCTACCTGCGGCTCGGGCAGCCCGCCACCGAGCTCTCCGGCGGCGAAGCGCAGCGCATCAAGCTGGCGACCGAACTGCAACGGGCCCGTCGCGGCCACACGCTCTACCTGCTCGACGAACCGACGACGGGACTGCACCCCGCCGACATCCGTCTGCTCGTCGAACAGCTGAACGGCCTCGTCGACGCGGGCAACACCGTGGTCGTCGTCGAGCACGAGATGGACGTCGTCGCGTCGGCCGACTGGGTGATCGACATGGGGCCGGGCGGGGGCGACTCCGGCGGCACGCTCGTCGTCGCGGGCGAACCCCGCGTCGTGGCCGACCACACCACCAGCCGCACCGCGCCCTACCTGGCCGTCGCGATCGACGCGCGCTGACTCTCACGCCCCGCTAGCCACCTAAGGTTGAAAAATGGCCGACAAGACGACCGAGACGCCCGCCGCCCCCACCGGCATCGCCGCCATCATCGAGAAGGTGATGAAGCTGAAGCCCGTGCGGGTCTTCCAGCACTACGCCGTCTCCGGCGGACCGCTGATGGCCTCAGGGCTCGCCAACCAGGGACTGTTCGCGACGTTCGCGGGCTTGTGGGTCGGGTTCTCCGTCATCGGCCTCGTCATCGCGGGTGACCCGGCGCTGCGCGAATCGCTCGTCGACACCATCGCGAACGCGGTACCCGGCCTCATCGAGTCGAGCGACAGCGACGGGGCGATCGATCCCGACGACCTGCTCACCGCCGGCATCCTCAACTGGACCGGCGCCCTCGCCCTCGTCGGTTTGCTCTTCACCGCGATCGGCTTCCTCGGCTCGGCGCGTGAGGCGGTGCGACGCATCTTCTCGATAGCACCCGACTCGACGTTCTTCCTGCTGCTCAAGCTCAAAGACCTCGGGCTCGCGGTCGGCTTCGGCGCGGCCCTCATCGTCTCCACCGTGATCTCGACGGTGAGCACCTCGGCGCTCGGCTGGCTGCTCGACCTCACCGGCATCGGCTCCGAGTCGATGGCCGGCACCGTGGCCGGGCGCATCCTCGGCCTGCTCGTCGCGCTGCTGATCGACGTCGCCGTGCTCGCCGCCCTCTACCGGGTGCTCGCGGGCATCCCCATCCCGTTCCGTCGCCTGCTCGGCGGCGCGGTCATCGGCGGCGTTGCGCTCGGAGCCCTCAAGCTGCTCGGAGGGCTGCTGCTCGGCGGCGCGAGCAACAACCCGCTCATCGCGTCGTTCGCGATCATCGCCGGTCTGCTGATCTTCCTCAACCTGGTCTGCCAGGTCATCCTCATCAGCGCTGCCTGGATCTCGGTCGGCATGGATGACGCGGGCATCGCCGCCGATCCCGTGGCCGCCGAGAAGGAGCGTGCCGAACGCGAACGCATCGAAGAGCTCGAGCGGCTCGCCAAGGCGGCGCAGGAACCCCGCGGGCTCGCCCGCCTCTTCCGACGTTTGCGACGGAAGTCCGATGACGGTGGCGCCTCATAAAATAGGGGCATGCCTACCCCCCTTCGCGTCGCATCCGTCAACGTCAACGGCATCCGTGCCGCCTACAAGAAGGGGATGCGCGAGTGGCTCGACACCCGCGGGGTCGACATCCTCGCGATGCAAGAGGTTCGCGCGACCACCGAGATCGTCGAAGAGCTGCTCGGCCCCGAGTGGGACATCCTGCACGACGCCGCGACCGCCAAGGGGCGCGCGGGCGTCGCGATCGCTTCACGTAACAAGGCGTCCATCCACCGGGTCGCCCTCGGCGACGACGAGTTCGACAGCGCGGGCCGCTGGCTCGAGGCCGACTACGAGGTCGGCGACCGCATCATCACGGTCGTCAGCACCTACGTGCACTCGGGCGACGTCGGCACGCCCAAGCAGGTGGAGAAGTACAAGTTCCTCGACGCCATGACCTCGCGCATGCCCGAGATCGCGGCGCACAGCGAGCTCGGGCTCATCGTCGGCGACCTGAACGTGGGGCACCGCGAGCTCGACATCAAGAACTGGAAGGGCAACCGCAAGAGCGCCGGCTTCCTGCTCGACGAGCGCGCCTACTTCGACCGGTTCTTCGGCGAGGCCGGATCGACCGTCGAGGCTGTCGACGGCAGCACCGGCCCCGGCCTGGGCTGGGTCGACGTCGGCCGCCGCTGGGCCGGCGAGGTCGAGGGGCCGTACACCTGGTGGTCGCAGCGCGGGCAGGCCTTCGACACCAACACCGGCTGGCGCATCGACTACCAGCTCGCCACCCCCGCCCTCGCGGCCGCGGTGCAGAACTACGAGGTCGACCGCGCCTCCGCCTGGGACACCCGCTGGAGCGACCACGCCCCCGTCGTGGTCGACTACGCGATCTAGGCCGACCCTCCCTCGCAGGCTCGGTCGGCGCTGGGGTCGCGAAATCGCTGGCGCGATTTTCATAGCTCCACCGCGCCTACTCAACCCGCAACGTCTGAAAGACTGGACACCATGAGCACCAAGCCCCGCCTCTTCTCCGGCATGCAGCCGTCCGCCGACTCCCTCCAGATCGGAAACTACATCGGCGCCCTGCTGCAGTGGAAGGAGATGCAGGTCAGCCACGACGCCGTCTTCTGTGTCGTCGACCTGCACGCGATCACCGTCGCGCAAGACCCCGCCGAACTGCGCGCGGCGACCCGGCGCACGGCCGCCCAGTACATCGCGGCGGGCATCGACCCCGAGCTGTCGACCCTGTTCGTGCAGTCGCATGTGCCGGCCCACCCGCAGCTCGCCTGGGTGCTCAACACCCTGACCGGCTTCGGCGAGGCCAGCCGCATGACGCAGTTCAAAGACAAGTCGACGAAGCAGGGTTCGGATGCCACGACCGTCGGTCTCTTCGCCTATCCCACGCTCATGGCGGCCGACATCCTGCTCTACAACGCGGAGACGGTGCCGGTCGGCGAAGACCAGCGCCAGCACGTCGAACTGACGCGCGACCTCGCGACCCGGTTCAACTCGCGGTTCGGCGAGACGTTCGTGATCCCCGAGGCGCAGATCCAGAAGGCCACGGCGAAGGTCTACGACCTGCAGGAGCCGACGAACAAGATGAGCAAGTCGGCCTCCACCGACAAGGGCGTCATCTGGTTGCTCGACGAGCCGGCGAAGAGTGCCAAGAAGATCAAGTCGGCGACGACCGACAGCGACGGCGAGGTGCGCTACGACGTGTCATCCAAGCCCGGCGTCTCGAACCTGCTCACCATCTTCTCCGTGCTGAGCGAGCGCACGATCGAGTCGATCGAGACCGAGTACGCCGGCAGCGGCTACGGCGATTTCAAGAAGGGCCTCGCCGAGGTCGTCGTCGAGACGTTCGCCCCGATCCGCGCCCGCACCCTCGAACTGCTCGACGACCCGGCCGAGCTCGACCGTATCCTCGCCCGCGGCGCCGAGAAGGCGGCCGCCATCGCCGACGTCACCCTCGCCACGGTCTACGATCGCATCGGTTTCCTGCCCCGCGCATGATCCCGCCCACCATCCGCTCCGAGCGGCTCACCCTCGACGCGCTGCGGCCCTCCGACGCCGACGCCGTCTACCGGTACTGCCAAGACGCGGAGGTGCAGCGCTGGGTGCACATCCCCTCGCCGTACACGCGCGCCGACGCGCAGTACTTCGTGACGACCTATGCCTCGGATGCCGCGACGAGCGCCGCGCTCACGCTGTGGGCCATCCGTTCCGAGCCGGGTGACCTGCTCGGCGTCATCGAACTGCGCCACGAACCGCTGGGCTCGGCGACCGTCGGCTACTGGCTGGGACACGAGCACCGCGGCCAGTCGGTCATGACCGAGGCGCTCGCGACCCTCGTCGAGTACTCGTTCGACGCTCAGGGGCTCGACCTCGACCGGCTGCGCTGGGAGTCCTTCTCGGGCAATCTCGGGTCGGCCATCGTCGCCCGCCGCAACGGTTTCCACTTCGAGGGCACGCTGCGCAGGGCGGTCGTGCACCGCGACTCCCGTGTCGACACCTGGAACGCGTCGCTGCTGCGCGGCGACGACCGCGAGATCCACGACGGCTGGCCGCTCTGATGATCCCCGCGGTGGTGCTGTTCGACCTCGACGACACCCTGTTCGCGCACTCGCGGGCGGTGGCCAGCGGCGTCGCGGCCTACCGCGCGGCGCACGGCGGGGCGCTCGCGGCGGCCGACGACGCCGTGGAGCTCGCCCGCTGGTACGCGCTCGAAGAGCACCACTACCACCGCTACCTCGCCGGGGAGATCGACTACCGCGAGCAGCGGCGCCACCGCGCCCGCGGATTCGTCGAGCCGTTCGAGCTCGACCTGTCGAACGACGTCGACGCCGATAACTGGTTCGGCCGCTACCTCGTCGAGTACGAGCGCGCCTGGGAGCTGTTCGACGACACCCTCCCCGCCCTCGACGCGCTGCAGGCGCTGCGCCCCGACGTGCGTTTCGGCGTGATCACCAACGCCGAACTGCCTTTCCAACGCTCGAAGATGGATGTCACGGGGCTCGCGTCGCGCATCGAACTCACGATCGCCAGCGGCGATGTGGGCGTCGCCAAACCGCATCCGCGCATCTTCCAGTACGCCTGCGACCGGTTCGGGGTCGAGCCGGGCGCTGCCGTCTACGTGGGCGATCGGCTCGACACCGACGCCATCGGTGCGGCGAGCGCGGGCCTCACCGGCGTGTGGCTCGATCGGAAGGGCCTGGCGACAGACGACGAGAAGGCGCGCGCCGCGGCATCCGGGGTTCTGATCATCTCTGGTCTCGGCGACCTGCCGACGGCCCTTTCGATACAGGCGTAGGGTATAACGGCTGCCAAAAGCGGCCACATCTTCTGCGCCACTCGCGCATCCCCCGCTTTTCCACGTCATTTTCGTTTCGGAAGCAGTTCTCTCCATGTCACACGTCGACGCCACTGTCGCGCCAGCAGCACCCGTCAATCCCCGTTCGCGCGTCATCCTCGCGAGCCTCATCGGAACCTCGATCGAGTTCTACGACTTCTACGTGTATGCCACGGCTGCCGTGCTCGTGTTCCCGATCCTGTTCTTCCCCAGCGACAACGCCGTGGCGGCCCAGCTCGCCTCGTTCGCGGCCTTCGGTGTCGCGTTCATCGCGCGCCCGATCGGCTCGGTTCTGTTCGGCCACTTCGGCGACCGCATCGGACGCAAGGGCACGCTCGTGGCCTCGCTGCTCACGATGGGTATCGCCACATTCATCATCGGTGTGCTGCCGACCGCGCTCACGCCCGGCTGGCAGGTTCTCGCCCCGGCGCTGCTCGTGCTGATGCGCTTCTGCCAGGGCATCGGCCTCGGCGGCGAATGGAGCGGTGCGGCACTGCTCGCGACCGAGAACGCGCCCAAGGGCAAGCGCGCCATCTACGGCACCTTCCCGCAGCTCGGCGCCCCGATCGGCTTCATCATCGCCAACGGCGTGTTCCTCATCCTGTCGCTCAACCTGTCGCAGGAGGACTTCCTCAACTGGGGCTGGCGCGTGCCGTTCATCGCCTCGGCGCTGCTCGTGATCGTCGGACTGTACGTGCGCCTCAAGCTCGTCGAGACGCCCGCCTTCACCAAGGTCGTCGAGCGCGGCGAGGTCGCCAAGCTGCCCCTCGCCCGGGTACTCAAGACCAGCTGGCGTCCGCTCATCCTCGGCACGTTCATCATGCTCGCCACCTACGTGCTGTTCTACCTGATGACCGCGTTCACGCTGAGCTACGGCACGACCGCGTCGTCGCTCGCCGCGGCGAAGGAGGCCGCGATCGCGAAGGGCGCACCGCTCACCGATGCCGCCGCCGCCGCGTTCGTGCCTGGTCTCGGCTACTCGCGCAACGACTTCCTGGTGATGCTCATCATCGGCTGCGTGTTCTTCGGCATCTTCACGCTCGTGTCGGGCCCGCTCGCCGAGCGCTTCGGACGCCGCAAGACGCTGCTGTTCACGACCGTCGGCATCATCGTGTTCGGTGCGCTCTTCGTGCCGCTGTTCGGTGCCGGAACCGTCGGCGTGATGACGCTGCTCATCGTCGGCTTCGCACTCATGGGCCTCACGTTCGGGCCGATGGGTTCGGTTCTGCCCGAGCTGTTCCCGACCAACGTGCGGTACACCGGATCGGCGATCAGCTACAACGTGGCGTCGATCCTCGGTGCGGCCCTCGCGCCGACCATCGCGCTGGCCCTGCTGGCGGCCGGCGACGGCAGCCCGGTGCTCGTCGGGCTCTACCTGAGCGCCGCGGCAGTGATCACGCTGATCGCGCTGTTCATCAGCAAGGAGACGCGCGACATCGACTACGAGGTCTAGGCGCCATGTGTGCGGCCCGCGCCCCCGGGGGCGCGGGCCATTCGCCGTTAAGGCCGGTGTGCAGATCTCGCAACTCAGGCAGAAACCGGCCGATGAGGGGCGGATGCCGATGGTTGGGCGGGCGCAGGGCCGGCCGGTTTGCAAACTGCCTGAGTTGCGAAATCACAGCGAACGAATTTGGCGGGTGCGGCAGATGGCCGGTCCGCGGCAGGTGGCCGGGCCGGTCAGATGGCCGGGCCGCGGCGGTGACTGCGCAGGGCCGCGATGATCGTCGCCAGTGACCCGGCCGGGTCGAACATCACCTGCGCGTAGCTGAGACGGACCACCGCATAGCCCAGGCGGATGAGGGC
>NZ_JBKKAD010000075.1:0-14393 GCF_046714715.1 Conyzicola sp.
CGTCAAGCGCTACGTGCGCAAGACGCGCGAGTACGCCCCGTTCAACGACATCGACTTCAAGTGGAGCGAGGGAACGGGCGACGACTTCCCCCGCCTGAGCGTGCGGGTGCGCGACGAGATCGTCAGCTTCGGCGCACCGGGCGAGCTCCGCGTCGACAGCGACGGCGTGGTCGGCGGCGGCACGCGGCTGACCCCCGAGCAGCTGCACGAGCTGGTCGAACGCAAAGAGGTCACCTTCTTCGACGGACGAAACGCCTTCGAGGCGGAGATCGGTCGGTTTGCGGATGCTGTGGTTCCGAATGTTGCGAACACGCGTGAGTTCGTGGCCGAGTTGGACAGCGGAAAGTACGACCATCTCAAGGACCAGCCGATCGTGACCTACTGCACCGGTGGCATCCGCTGCGAGGTTTTGAGCTCTCTCATGGTGAGCCGCTGGTTCGGCGAGGTCTACCAGCTCGATGGCGGCATCGTGAAGTACGGCGAGACCTACGGCGACTCCGGACTCTGGCAGGGCTCTCTCTACGTCTTCGACAACCGCATGTCGATCGACTTCACCGACGACGCGACCGTGATCGGGCACTGCTACCGGTGCGGCGCCGACACCAAGAACATGCAGAACTGCCGCGAGCTCTCGTGCCGCGAGCAGCTCGTCGTCTGCGACCGGCACGTGGCCGAGACGGTCTGCGCCGAGCACGCGTCGCTCTTCGCCTGAGCCTCGCCTCGCCTCGACTCGACCGTTAAACGCTGAACGCCCCGGCCGAAACCGGGGCGCTCGCGGTGAAGACTACGGGCAGACGACCTGCACGCCCTCGGCGGTCTGCACGGGGGTACCCGATGCGACGCCGGTGCAGGCCTCCTGAAGCAGCTCGACGGCCGCGATGCCCGCGGTGACCGCGAGGATCACCAGAATGACCTGGATCACGAACAGCACGAGGCCGACGATGATCGCGGCGAGCGCGAAGCCGTTGTTGTAGCCGGCCTTCTTCGACTTCGAGCGGGCGACGAAGCCAACGATCGCGCCGACGATGGAGAGGAAGATCGCCAACACGAGGGCGACGATTCCGAGGGTCTTGCCGGGGTCGGTACCGGCGGGCGTGTTGTTGACTTCAGACATGGAAACTCCTGTTTTCTGGGTGAAGCGCGGTCGAGCGGAATATGAATCGACCTACTTTATAGGGAAACGCTCAGCTTTGGCCATGGGTAGACCTGCCCACACACCCGCCGGTAGCGCCGAGAACCGACGACGACTCATGCGTAGGCCATGATGGAGTCATGAAAATCGGCATCCTCACCAGTGGCGGCGACGCACCCGGACTCAACGCGGTTATCCGCGGAATCGTGTACACCGGCATCGCCACCGGCAAGTGCGAGGAGTTCGTCGGCTTCATCGGCGGCTGGAAGGGCGTCGTCGAGGCGAACACGATGCCCCTCGGCCGCAACGAGATCAAGGGCATCCACAAGCAGGGCGGCACGATCCTCGGCACCTCGCGCACCAACCCTTTCGACGGCAACGGCGGTGTCGAGCGCATCAACCAGGTGATGCGCGACAACGGCATCGACGCGATCATCGCGATCGGCGGCGAAGGCACCCTCGCGGCTGCCAAGCGCCTCACCGATGCCGGGATCAATATCGTCGGCGTTCCCAAGACCGTGGACAACGATCTGGATGCCACGGACTACACCTTCGGTTTCGACACCGCCGTGCAGATCGCCACCGACGCCATGGACCGACTGCGCACCACGGGCGACTCCCACGGCCGCTGCATGATCGCCGAGGTGATGGGCCGCCACGTCGGCTGGATCGCTCTGCACTCCGGCATGGCCGCCGGCGCCCACGCCATCCTCATCCCCGAGCAGAAGACGAGCGTCGACCAGATCCTCGAGTGGGTCACCTCCGCCCACGACCGCGGCCGCGCGCCCCTCGTCGTCGTCGCCGAGGGCTTCTCGCTCGACACCATGGACGACGCCCACAGTGAGCGCGGACTCGACGCGTTCGGCCGCCCCCGCCTCGGCGGCATCGGCGAACTGCTCGCCCCCATCATCGAGGAGCGCACGGGCATCGAGACGCGCGCCACGACCCTCGGCCACATCCAGCGCGGCGGAACGCCCAGCGCCTACGACCGGGTGCTCGCCACACGGCTGGGCATGGCGGCCCTCGACGCCGCGATCGCCGGACGCTGGGGCCACATGGTCGGCCTGCGCGGCACCGAGATCATCACGGTGCCCTTCGCCGACGCGCTCGGCAAGCTCAAGACCGTGCCGCAGGCGCGCTACGACGAGGCCCGCATCCTCTTCGGCTGACGCGCTCACGGCCATAGGCTGGCCGTATGTTCCGTGCCATCGTCGTCACCCGCCCCTCGGATGCCCCGGCCAGCGCCACGCTCGAGACCGACGTCACCGACGCGGCCCTCGGCGAGGGCGACGTCGAGATCGACGTCGAGTACTCGAGCATCAACTACAAAGACGGCATGGCGCTCACCGGGCGTCCCGGCGTCATCAAGGCCGAGAGCCTGATCGCGGGCATCGACCTGGTGGGGGTCGTGCGGGCGACGGGCGAGCGCGTCATCGTCAACGGCTTCGGGCTCGGCGAGAACCACCCGGGCGGACTCTCCGAGCGCGCGCGGGTGAAGAGCGAGTGGCTCGTGCCGCTGCCCGACGGCCTCAGCGCGCGCAGGGCCGCGGCGATCGGCACGGCCGGCTTCACCGCGATGCTCTCGGTGCTCGCGCTCGAGAAGTCCCTGTCGCCCGCCGTCGGCGGGGAGGTACTCGTCACCGGTGCATCCGGAGGAGTCGGCTCCATCGCGATCGCCCTCCTCGCGAAGCTCGGCTACAGCCTGACCGCCTCGACCGGGCGCGCCGCCCAGCACGACTACCTGCGCTCGCTCGGCGCCACGACCGTGATCGACCGCGCCGAACTCGACGAGCCGGGCAGGCCGATGCAATCGCAGCGCTGGGCGGGCGCCGTCGACTCGGTCGGCAGCCACACGCTCGCGAACGTGCTGGCGCAGGCGCACTACGGCGCCACCGTCACCGCCTGCGGCCTCGCGCAGGGCGCCGACCTGCCGGCGACGGTGATGCCGTTCATCCTGCGTGGGGTGTCCCTCGTCGGCATCAACTCGGTCTACTGCCCGCTGCCGCTGCGCACGGAGGCGTGGCGACGCCTGACGCGCGATCTCGACCTCGACCTGCTCGACTCGCTCACGACATCCGTCGGTCTCGAGGGAGCCATCGGCGCCGCGCACGCCATCATGGACGGCTCGGTGCGCGGGCGCACGGTCGTCGACATGCAAAACTGATCGGATGAACCCTGCACTACTGATCATCGGCTCGATCTTCGCGGTGCTCGCCGCCCTCGTGCACGTGGCGATCTTCTACTTCGAGTCGATCGTGTGGACGAAGCCCGCCACCTGGAAGCGCTTCGGCCTCGCGTCGCAGGCCGACGCCGACACCGTGCGGCCGATGGCGTACAACCAGGGGTTCTACAACCTGTTCCTCGCGATCGGCGCCGTGGTCGGGGTCGTTCTGCTGTCGACCGACGCCGCCCAGGCCGGGTACGCCGTCGCGCTGTTCTCGACGCTGAGCATGGTCGCGGCGGCCACGGTGCTGGTGCTGTCGAACTCGAAACTCGCCCGCGCCGCCCTCACCCAGGGGGCGCTGCCGCTCGTGGCGGTGCTGTTCCTGCTGCTCGCCCTGATCTAGCGCGGTGGAGCTATGGGAAACGCGCCAGCGTTTCCGCGACCCCAGCGCCGACCGAGCCTGCGAGGGAGGGTCGGGCTTCGGCCAGCGCTACGCGGCGGGCAGGGTGGCCGCGGCCGCCGCGCGTGCCGCGGCCGGCAGCGCGGTCAGGATGCGATCGGTCGCCTCGTCGTCGAGCGCCGCCGACACGAACCACGCCTCGAACACGCTCGGCGGCAGCGAGACGCCGGCGTCGAGCATCGCGTGGAAGAACGCGGGGTACCGGAACGCGTCCTGCGCCTTGACCTGCTCGTAGCTCTCGGGAACGCCCGAACGGAACGCGAACGAGAACAGGTTGCCGGCGTACTGCACCGAGTACGCGACACCGGCCGCCTCGAACGCGGCGGCAGCGGCCGTCGAGACGGTCTCCGCGGCACGGTTCAGGCGCTCGTAGACCGACGTGTCGGCGGCCTTCAGCGTCGCGATGCCCGCGGCTACGGCGACGGGGTTCCCGCTGAGGGTTCCGGCCTGGTACACCGGGCCGAGCGGGGCGAGGTAGTCCATGATGTCGGCACGTCCGCCGAGCGCGGCGAGGGGCAGGCCGCCGCCGACGACCTTGCCGAAGGTC
Source organism: Conyzicola sp. (assembly GCF_046714715.1). Lineage (GTDB taxonomy): Bacteria > Actinomycetota > Actinomycetes > Actinomycetales > Microbacteriaceae > Conyzicola. Next base: position 4,304 of record NZ_JBKKAD010000075.1, read on the forward strand.
ACGAGGTCGGGCGTGTACGCCTGGCCGCTGTCGTCGCCCGCTTCGAGCCCGAGCCAGCCGCCCGCGCCCACGCGGAAGCCGGTGAGCACCTCGTCGACGATCAGCAGCGCGCCATTGGAATGGGCCGTCCCGGCGAGGAACGCGTTGAAACCGGGCAGGGGGGTTACGACGCCCATGTTGGCGGCAGCAGCCTCGGTGATGACCGCGGCGATGCGGTCGCCGAACTCCGCGAACACCGCGGTGACGGCGTCACGGTCGTTGTACGGGATCACGAGCGTCTGCGCCGCGGTCGCCGCGGTGACGCCGGCCGAGCCGGGCATCGCCATGGTCGCGAGACCCGAGCCGGCCTCGGCCAGCAGCCCGTCGGAGTGCCCGTGATAGTGGCCTGCGAACTTCACCAGCAGGTCGCGACCGGTGAACCCGCGCGCCAGCCGGATGGCGGTCATCGTCGCCTCGGTACCCGTCGACACGAGTCGCACCTTCTGCACGGCGGGCACCCGCGCGAGGATCAGCTCGGCCAGCTCGGTCTCGCCCGGGGTGCTGGCCCCGAAGGAGAGGCCTCGGCCCGCGGCATCCTGAACCGCTTTAATGACCGACGGATGCGCGTGGCCGAGAATCGCGGGACCCCAGGAGTTGACGAGGTCTACATAGGAGCGGCCCTCGACGTCGGTGATGTAGGCGCCGTTCGCCTCGACGAAGAAGCGCGGGGTGCCGCCGACGGAACCGAAGGCGCGCACCGGGGAGTTGACCCCGCCGGGGATGGCGGCGCGGGCACGGTCGAAGGCTTGCTGGTTTGTCGTCATGAGCGGCGGAGTCTTTCTGCGAGCTCGAGAGCCCAGTAGGTGAGCACGACGTCGGCGCCGGCGCGCTTGATGGCGAGCACGGATTCGTCGATGGCGCGTTCGCGGTCGATCCAGCCGTTGGCGGCCGCGGCCTCGATCATCGCGTACTCGCCCGACACCTGGTAGGCCCAGACGGGCACCGTCGAGGTGGCGGCGACGTCGGCGAGCACGTCGAGGTAGCTGCCGGCGGGCTTCACCATCACGACGTCGGCGCCCTCGATGATGTCGAGTTCGACCTCGAGCGATCCCTCGCGGCGGTTGGCGGAGTCCATCTGGTAGGCGCGGCGGTCGCCGACGAGCGAGGAGTTGACGGCCTCGCGGAACGGCCCGTAGTAGGCCGAGGCGTACTTGGCGGCATAGGCGAGGATCGCGGTGTCGACGAACCCGGCGCCCTCGAGGGCCTCGCGCACGACGGCGGTCTGGCCGTCCATCATGCCGCTGAGCCCGAGCATCTCGCTGCCGGAGGCCGCCTGCACGAGCGCCATGTCGCGGTAGCGCTCGAGGGTGGCGTCGTTGTCGACACGGCCGGTGTCGTCGAGCACGCCGCAGTGCCCGTGGTCGGTGAACTCGTCGAGGCACAGGTCGGTCTGCACGACGAGCGCGCCACCGGCCTCCTGCACGGCCACCCGCGTGGCGAGGTTGAGGATGCCGTCGGGGTCGGTGGCTCCCGAGCCGATCGCGTCTTTCTCGAGCGGCACGCCGAACAGCATCACGCCGCCGATACCCGCCTCGGCCGCGGCCGCGATGGCGCCCTTGAGGCTGTCGAGCGAGTGGTGCACGACGCCGGGCATCGAACCGATGGCGACCGGTTCGCTGATGCCCTCGCGCACGAACATGGGCAGAACCAGGTCGGCGGGGTGCAGCCGGGTCTCGGCGACGAGCCTGCGCATCGCGGGCGAGTTACGCAGTCGTCGGGGGCGGATGCTGCGCTGGCTCATCGTTCTTCCTCCGTGTTTTCCGGCGCCCCTGCCGTGACGAATTCGACGAGGGCGTCGACGAGGGCGTCTGCCGAGCGGGACTCGGCGATGACGTGCACGTTCAGGCCGGCCGCGCGCGCGTCGAACGCGGTGCGCGGGCCGATGCACGCCACGATCGTGGCGTCGGGCAGGGGGGCGAGCTGTTCGGCGACCTGGCGGGCGACGCTGCCGGAGGTGACGAGCACGGCGCCGATTCGGCCCGAGGCGACGTCGGCGGCGACGTGCTGGGCGATCGGCACACCGACCGTGCGGTAGGCGGAGACGAACTGCACGTCGAGCCCGAGCTCGGCGAGCCCGCTCACGAGCGTGGGCTCGGCGATGTCGCTCTGCGGGATGAGCACCCGCCCGGTGATCTCGGCGATCGGCCACTCTTTGAGCAGACCGCGCGCCGAGTTGTCGCCCTCGGGGATGAACGTCACCTGGTAGCCGGCGACCGCGAGCGCCGCGGCCGTCGTCTCGCCGACCGCGGCGATGCGGGTGGTCGGCGGCACGATGACGCTCTGGCCGGCGAGCACGTCGACGGTGGTGGCGCTCGTGACGACGAGCCAGTCGAACTGGCCGTCCTGCAGCTCGTAGAACGCGTTCGCGAGGGTCTGCGCGTCGTCGCTCGAGGCGAAGTTGATCAGCGGTGCGATCACGGGCACCGCGCCGTGGCCGCGCAGGGTCGCGGCGACCGTGTCGCCCCAGCGCCCGCCCCGCGGCACGAGAACACGCCAGCCCGAGAGCGGCTTCGGCTTGACCGTCACTGGGCGCCTCCGAGGGGCGCGAGCGTGGCCGCGCCGTTCTCGAGCAGTTCGTGCGCGACGCGTTCTGCGACCTCGAGGGCCGGATGAACCGTGTCGGACACGTACAGGGCGTGGGAGCTCGTCAGCTTCTCGGTGCCGTCGGGGCTGTACACCCGGGCGTCGAGAAACAGCAGGCCGTCGTCGATCTGGCCGTGGGCGCCGATCGGGGCCGCGCAGCCCGCCTCGAGCAGGGCGAGCACGTGGCGCTCCGCCTCGACGATGGTGCGGGTGGGGTTGTGGTTGAGCGCGGAGACGAGCTTCTCGTCGCCCGCGCGCACCTCGAGGGCGAGGGCGCCCTGGCCGGGCGCGGTGGGCCAGCCGTCGAGCGACAGGAACTCGGTGATCGCGCCGAGGCGCCCGAGCCGTTCGAGCCCGGCGGCGGCGAGCACAACCGCGTCGAGCCGGCCCTCCACCACGTGGGCGAGGCGGGTGTCGACGTTGCCGCGGATATCGACGACCTCGATGTCGGGGCGGCGGGCACGCAGCTGGGCCGCGCGGCGCGGCGAACCGGTGCCGACGCGGGCGCCGGCGGGCAGGTCGTCCATCGTGAGGCCGTCGCGCGCGCACAGGGCGTCACGGGCGTCGACGCGCTTCGGCACGGCGCCGATCGAGAGGCCGGGGTAGGCGGCGGTCGGCAGGTCTTTCAGCGAGTGCACCACGACGTCGACGCGGCCGGCCACGAGGGCCTCGCGCAACGCGCCGGCGAAGACGCCCGTGCCGCCGAGGCTCGCGAGCGACTCGGTCGAGGTGTCGCCCTCGGTGCGCACGGTGACGATCTCGATCACGACGCCCGTCTTCGCGGCGAGCGAGCTGGCGATCGTCTGCGTCTGCGCGACCGCCAACGCGCTGCCACGGGTTCCGATGCGGATCGTGGTCGCCACGCCTGCCGAGGGGGCTGGACTCACGGCAATACCCCTGCGAGTGCCGGCTTGAATCCGGCGCGCACGTTCTCGCAGCAGCCCGGGCGGCACACGTCGTACCACGGGCCGATGTCGGTCATTGCGGGACGGTCGGCCACGGGCACGCCGTCGCGACGCTCGAGCACGAGGTCGATGAGTCCGCTCACGTACGCGGCGTGCACGCCAGGGGTCGGCACGCGCACGGCGAAGACGTCGTGCTCGGCGGAGGTTTCCATGGCCTCGGTGTCGAGGTCCCACTTCACTTCCATGTGGTCGCTCACGAAGCCGAGCGGCACGATGACGACGGCCTTGATGCCCTTGCCGGCCAGCTCGGTGATCGAGTCGTTGATGTCGGGCTCGAGCCACGGCATGCTGGGCGGGCCGGAGCGCGACTGGTAGACGAGGCTCCACTCTTCGGTGCCAGCGCTCTCGTGCATAACGACCTCGGCGACCGCGAGGTGCTGCGCGGCGTACGCGCCCTCGGGACCGAAGCCGCGCGACGCGGGTCCGCTTCGTTCCGCGTCGCTCGACGGGATGCTGTGGGTGGAGAAGAGCACGTGGGTCTGTTCCGGAGTGAAACCCTTCGCCGCGACATCCGCAAGACCCTGCTTCACACCGTCGATGAAGGGCTGCACGAAGCCGGGGTGGTCGAAGAACTGGCGCACCTTGTCGATCGAGATGGTGTCGCCGAGGCCGGTCTCGTCGAGGGCGATAGCGTAGTCCTCGCGGTACTGGCGGCAGCTCGAGAACGAGCTGTAGGCGCTGGTGCCGATGGCGATGAGCTTGGTGAAACCGCGCTCGTTCGCCTCGGTGAGGGCGTCGCGCACATACGGCGTCCAGTTGCGGTTGCCCCAGATCACCGGCAGGTCGATGCCGCGTCGCTCGAGTTCGGCCTCGAGGGCAGCCTTGAGCTCGCGGTTCTGGTCGTTGATCGGGCTCACTCCGCCGAAGGCGCGGTAGTGGTGGGCCACCTCTTCGAGTCGCTCTTCCGGGATGCCGCGGCCGCGGGTCACGTTGCGCAGGAAGGGGATGACGTCGTCTTGGCCCTCCGGTCCGCCGAAGCTGGCGAGCAGGATCGCGTCGTAGTCGACCGCGGTCGTCACGTGCTCGGCTCCGGATGCGGCCTCAGCCGAGGCCGCGTTCAGAACTACATACTCGCCATTGCTGATCGTCACGCCAGCACCTCCGCAATCTCTGAGATCTCGACGCGCCGCCCGGTATAGAACGGCACTTCTTCGCGCACGTGGCGACGTGCTTCGGTGTTGCGCAGGTGGCGCATGAGGTCGACCAGGTCGACGAGCTCCGGCGCCTCGAGAGCGAGGATCCACTCGTAGTCACCCAGCGCGAAGCTCGCGACGGTGTTCGCGAGAACCTGCGGATACTGGCTGCCCTTGCGCCCGTGGTCGCCGAGCATCTTCTTGCGCTCGTTCTCGTCGAGCAGGTACCAGTCGTAGCTGCGCACGAACGGGTACACCGTGAGCCAGGCCTCGGGCTCCTTGCCGCGCATAAACGCGGGCAGGTGGTTGTTCGTGAACTCGGCGTCGCGGTGCACGCCCATCGCATTCCACACGGGAAGCAGCGACGACAGCGACGCGGTGCGACGCAGCTCGCGCAACGCCCACTGCAGCGTCTCGGGGCTGGGGCCGTGGATCCAGATCATGATGTCTGAATCGGCGCGGATCGACGAGACGTCGTAGAAGCCGCGCACGGTGACACCCTCGGCCTCGACGGCCGCTACGGCTGCGTCGAGGCCGCCGACGCCGGCGGGCGTCGCGGGGTCACGCTTGAGGACAGACCACAGGGTGTAACCCAGGATGTCTGCGGATGGAAGGGTGGGCTCGGTCGGAGAGCTATGGCTCATGACTCTATCCTCCCCCTGTCGTGGGGGAGTTGCTAATCGAGAGTCAGTCGTCGTTGCTGAACAACGCCCATGCAACAATGCCGACGACCGTGATGCCGACGGCGGTGGCGCCGACGATCCACGGAACGGGGTTCTCGTCGTAGGCGACCTTCGCCTTGTCGGCGAAGCGGCTGGCCTGCTTGGGAACGTTGAGCTTGTCCTCGATGGCGTCGAGGGTCTGCTCCAGGTTCGCGCGCTGGGCAGCGATTTTGGCGTCGATGTCGTCGCTCATGTCAGTCTCGCTTTCCGATGCCTTTAATGGCATTCACGTCTTCTTTAACACTCGCGATGGTCTCCTCGGGAACCGGAGGCACACCGCGTTTCAGCTGGTTTACTCCGATCAGCACGAGGATCGTCGTGATGATCAGCAGCGCGAACGCCACGATGAGTGCCGCGAGCCAGGCGGGAAGGGCGGTGGCGATACCGAGGATCGCGGCGGTCACCAGAACGCCGAACGCGAAGAACGCGAAGAACGCACCGGCGGCGATGAGACCGGCGCCGACGCCGAGGTGCTTCGCCTTCTCGATGAGCTCCTGCTTGAGTCGCTCGAGTTCGCTGCGAAGCAGTTCGACGAGATACCCGGGCAGGTCGCCGATGAGCTTGAACAGCGACCGCTTGGGAAGTTCTCTTTCGCTCATCGCGTGCTACTTGCTCGAACCGGACTTCGCCGCGGACGACTGTGCCGGCGTAGAGCGGGCGGGGGAGGAACGCGGCTTGCGGCCGGAAACCTGGGTGGCGACCTTTTTCGCGCCGCTGGCGAGCGCGGAGACGACCTCGGGGGTCTTGTCCTTGACGAAGCCCTCGGCGTCGTCGAACTGGCGCTGCACGCGCGGGTCATTCCAGAACTTGCCGGCCATGCGCTTGATGTCTTCGTAACGCTCACGCCCAGCTCGAGCACCAAGTACGTAGCCGACGCCTATGCCGACTACAAGAAGGATCTTGCCTTTCATGGTTCTCTCCGTTTTCGTTCGTGAATGTCCGTCCAGCGTAACCGGGCTACTGCAATTCGCCCCTGACGACCGAATCAGCTTGTGCCTGTGAGTGCCCAATGATATTTGCGAGACCGGTTCCGGCGATACCCTCCCCGACGAGCGTCACGCCGTCGGGCGCCGTCTCGACCGCCGTGGTGCGCGTCCACTGCACCCGGGCGAAGTCGACGACCGCGGCCGCGTCGATCGGCACGCCGAGCAGCGCCGCCGCATCCACGCGGGCGATCTCGGCCAGATCGGCGGGGTCTTCGCTGTAGGAGAGTCGCAGCACGTGCCTGCCGTCGGCCCGCTCGGCGAGCCAGGACCACTTGGCGGTGGCGTGCGTCAGGGCGCGGGCCCGGATGCCTTTGGCCCCGTTCGCGACGAGCAGGCCGGTTCCGCGCGGGGCCGCGTCGAGCAGCGGCTGCTCGACGACGAGGGTGGCGAGCGTCACGACCCGGTCGGGCGTGGCGAGCGGACCGAGCACGCCCGAGGCGGCCACGACGATGTGGCCGCCGAGCACGTCGTCGTCGGTGGTGGCGCTGCCGACGGTGACGGAACGCACCGGGGTGTTCAGCCGGATGTCGGCACCGAACCGTTCGAGGTCGGCCACGAGCTCGTCGACGATGCGGGAGATCCCGCCTCGCAGACCGGCGACGGCCGTTCCGGCGGGCGCCTCCGCGCGCAACGAGCGCACGGCGCGGGCGAGCGAACCCTCCCGGCGCAGTGCGGCGCGCAGCTGCGGGGCGACGCGGTCGAGGTCGAGGTCGTCGGGCGACGCGGAGTGCACGCCGTTCACGATCGGCGCGACGAGCCGGTCGAGAACATCGTCGCCCATGCGACGGCGCACCAGTTCGCCGAGCGTCGTCGCCTTCGAGCCGACGGTGCCGGGCAGGAACGCGTCGACCGCGAACGCGCGCAGGGCGGCGGTCTGGCCGAGCACCGCGATCACGTCTTCGGCGACGGGCGAGCCGGGGATTCCGAGCAGGCTGGTCGCCGGGATCGGCACCGCGGAGCCGGCGGCGGGCTGCAGCCACGCCCCGGTCGGGTTCGGCGCGACGATCTCGTCGCCGAGACCGAGGTCGCGCACGAGCGCCTCGACCGTGCCGCCCCGGGTGGCGTAACTCTCCGCGCCGGCGTCGAGGGTGATGCCGCCGACGACGTGGCGCGAGACGCTGCCGCCGAGACGGTCGCCGGCCTCGAGCAGCGTGACCGACCTGCCCTCGATCAGCAGCTTGCGGGCGATCACCAGCCCCGCGATGCCGCCGCCGACAACGACGACGTCGCTCATCCCGCGTGCACCTGCTCCACGATCCGGGTGAGCACGTCGGGGTCGGTCGTGGGCGGAACGCCGTGGCCGAGGTTGAGCACGTGGGCGGGAGCCTCGCGGCCGCGCTCGATCACGTCGTCGACGTGCGCGGCGAGCACCTTCGCGGGAGCCCCGAGCAGCGCGGGGTCGAGGTTGCCCTGCAGGGGCACGGTGCCGCCGAGGCGGCGGTTGGCCTCGTCGAGCGGGATGCGCCAGTCGACGCCCATCACGTCGGCGCCGATGTCGCGCATCGCCGCGAGAACCTCGTTGCTGCCCACGCCGAAGTGCACCTTGGGAATCTCGAGGCCGCGCAGGTGCGACAGCGCGCGCTTCGAGTGCGGGGCGACCCGGCGCACGTACTGCTGCTCGCTGAGCGAACCGACCCAGGAGTCGAAGAGCTGGGCGGCCGAGGCGCCGGCAAGCACCTGCGCCTGCAGGAAGGCGCCGCTCACGTCGGCGCACCAGTTGAGCAGCGTCGCCCAGGCGTGCGGCTCGGTGTACATCATGGTGCGGGCGCGCAGCTGGTCCTTCGACGGTCCGCCCTCGACGAGGTAGGAGGCGAGCGTGAACGGTGCACCGGCGAAGCCGATGAGGGGCGTCGTGCCGAGCTCGGCGACGGTGCGCGCGACGCCCTCGATGATCGGTGCGAGCGCGGCCGGGTCGAGAGGTCGCAGCTTCGCGACATCCGAAACGCTTCTGATCGGATCGGCGAGAACCGGGCCGCGACCGGGCACGATTTCGACCTCGACACCTGCGAGTTTGATGGGAATCACGATGTCGCTGAAGAATATTGCCGCGTCGACGCCGTGTCGACGCACCGGCTGCAGGGTGATCTCGCTCGACAGTTCGGGGTTGAGGCAGGCGTCGAGCATGGCGTTTCCGACGCGGAGTTCCCGGTATTCCGGCAGGGAACGGCCCGCCTGGCGCATGAACCACACGGGCGGCGTGGCCTGACGCTCACCCCGGTAGGCACGGATGAGGGGTGCGTCGGCGGTTCGGCCGTCGTTCAGAGGGTGGTTCGCAGGCAGGGTCACGGAGTTAACATTAGATTGTGCTTCTCTGCCTGACCGCGAACCATCAAAATGCCAGCTTCGACCTTCTCGAGAAGCTGTCCTTTGGCGCACCGGCGGCGGCCAGCAGTCTCGTGGCCGGCAGCGCGTTCGTTTCGGGGGCCGTCGTGCTCGCGACCTGCAACCGCTTCGAGGCCTACCTCGACATCGACGAGCCGCTCACCGGCTCGAGCGCCGTCGCCGTGGAGTCGACGATCGAGGCCATGAGCTCGGCCAGCGGCGTGCTGCCCGAAGAGCTGCGCAGATCGGTGAAGATCATCACCGGCGACGCCGTGGCCGGGCACCTGTTCTCGGTCACCGCCGGGCTCGAATCGGTCGTCGTCGGCGAAGACGAGATCTCGGGGCAGGTGGGCCGCGCCCTCGAGGCCGCGCGCGTCTCGGGCACCGCGACATCCACCCTCGATACCCTCTTCCAGACCGCGACCCGCACCTCGCGCGAGGTCAAGAACCACACGGCCCTCGGCGGCGCCGGCCGTTCGCTCGTGCGCCTCGCCCTCGAGCTCGCCTCGAGCCGCGTCACCGACTGGTCGAAGACCCGCGTGCTGCTCGTCGGAACCGGCCAGTACGCCGCGACCACGCTCGGCGCCTTGCGCGACCGCGGCGCGACCGACGTGCGCGTCTTCTCCCCCAGCGGACGGGCCGTGAAGTTCGCGTCGAAGTACGGCATCGACTACGAGACGTCGCTGTCGGCCGCGATCGCCGATTCGGATGTTGTGCTCACCTGCACGTCGACGCTCGCGATCACGCCGGCCGACGTGACAAACGACAACCGCCGCCTCGTGATCGACCTCGGGCTGCCCCGCAACGTCGACCCCGCCGTCGCGACGCTCGCGGGCGTCGAACTGCTCGACCTCGACCTGATCAGCAGGCACGCCCCCGTCGAGGCGCTCACCGCAGCCACCGACGCGCGCGCCCTCATCGGCGACGCGGCAGCCACCTATCTCTCGGCCGCGACCGTGGAGCCGGCGATCGTGGCGTTCCGCTCGCACGTGTTCGACCTGCTCGACGCCGAGATCGAGCGCGCCCAGCGTCGTGCCGGAGACAGCACCGACACCGTCGCCGCGCTGCGCCACCTCGCCGGAGTGCTGCTGCACGGCCCGTCGGTGCGGGCGCGCACGCTCGCCCGCGAGGGCCGCGGCGACGAGTTCGTGGCGGCGCTCGACGCCCTCTACGGGATCGCGCCGGAAGCCGTCATCCACCCGCTCGTCGTGCCCGACGACTCCGCGCCCGCGAACGACGAACTCGCCGGCTGACCCGCCGCTACCTCGCGGCACCCCGGGCGCTCGATAGTGCAGTTGTGGCGGGTCCACCGTGCCGTGCACCCGCCACAACTGCACTAT
>NZ_JBKKAD010000076.1:0-27996 GCF_046714715.1 Conyzicola sp.
CTGCACCGAACACCACAACCTCAAACACCACACCAGAATCGGACTCGCCAAACTCCCCGACGGCACCATGCAATGGACCACCGCCACCGGCAAAACCGTCACCGTCAGACCCACCAACATCCTCGGCCACGACATGCTCCAACGCGGCACCCCAGGCCACGCCTCCCCCGGCGGCGGCGCTGCCGGAAGTGACGAGCCACCGCCGGGCTCAGGCGAACCACCCGGCTCCCGTGAGCCACCCGGCGACGACGAGCCACCGGACATGGACGAGCCACCCGGCACCGGATGGAACAACGCCCCAGAACCCGACGCCTACCCGTTCTAATGCGATCCGTTCTAGCGCGATCCGTTCTAGCCAGATCGTTCGAGCCAGATCGTTCTAGCCAGATCGTTCTAGCCAGATCCGTTCAGGCGGGACCGGTCCTACAGGAAGCCATTCGTTGCGGGACCGGTCCCCCAGAAACCATTCCTCGCGGGGCCGGTCCCACAGGAGGCCATTTCACTGCGGGGCCAGCCCTGCCGAGAGCCGTTCTGACTAAACCCGCTCGAGCGAGCCGCTCTCGCCAGACGCGACGTCGCGTCTAAGCCGGCGCCGTCAGCGCGCCGAGTTCGGCGAACACCCCGCTCGCGATGTCGGCCATCGGCCTGCTCTCGCCGTCGGCGATCCACATCTCGAACGACACCCGGTAGACGGTCACGCCCATCTCCGCCGACAGCGTGGCGGACGGCTCGGGCACACCGCGCTCGCGCAGGGCCGTCGCGAGGGTGGCCGCCAAAGACGCGAGCTTGAGCAACTCCCGTTCGTGTAGTTCGGGGTTGTCCGTGATCACGCCCTGCCGCGCACGGGAGTAGGGCTGCCGTTCGGCAGTGAAGAAACCCGACGCGCGGGCGACCGCCGCCGCCATGACATCGATCGGGCGCGCATCCCGCGGCGCATCCTCGATGCCGTCGAGGAAGGGCTGCGTGAACTCGTCGTAGATGGCGAACAGCACTTCGCGTTTGTCCGCGAAATGCCGGTAGAAAGTGCGCTCCGTCAACCCGGCGGCCTGAGCGATCTCGGCGACCGTGGTCACCTCGAAACCCTTGCCGGAATACAGCGAGAGAGCCGCGCCCTGCAGGCGCTCGCGCGCGCCCGGCTCCCATCTACCCATGCGCTCATCTTACAGAAATCGCCAGTGATGACAGACACTGACATTGGGTGTATCGTCATGTCAGCATCTGACATCAAACGGAGGAGCAGTCATGCGCGTTTTTGTAACAGGAGCCTCGGGCTGGATCGGATCCGCGGTGACCGACGAGCTGCTCGCCGCCGGCCACGAGGTCGTCGGGCTCGCCCGGTCCGAGTCATCCGCCCACAACCTCGAGGCCAAAGGCGCGTCCGTGCAGCGCGGCGATCTCGACGACCTCGACAGCCTGCGAGCCGGCGCCCAGTCGACCGACGCCGTCGTGCACCTCGCGAACAAGCACGACTTCGCGCGCCCCGCGGTCTCCAATCTCGCCGAACGCAACGCGGTTCAGGCGCTCGGCGACGTGCTAGTTGGCTCCGACCGGCCGTTCCTGGTCGCCGCCGGCGTCGCGGGGCTGGTGTTGGGCCGCGCCTCCACCGAGAACGACGCGAACCCCTCACACGGCCTCGATTCGCCCCGCGGCGGAAGCGAGAACCTCGCCCACGAATACACGACCCGCGGCGTGCGAACGGTCAGCGTCCGATTCGCCCCGACCGTGCACGGACACGGGGATCACGGCTTCGTCTCCACCCTCGTCGACGTCGCCCGCGCCACCGGCGTCTCCGGATACGTCGGAGACGGCGCCAACCGCTGGCCGGCCGTGCACCGTTCCGACGCGGCGCGCCTCGTGCGGCTCGCAATCGAATCCGCGACTCCCGGCTCGGTGCTGCACGCCGTCGGCGAAGAGGGCGTGCCCGCCCGAACGATCGCCGAGGCCATCGGTCGCGCGCTCGACCTGCCGGTGGCGTCGATCCCCGAGGGGGAAGCCAGCGGGCATTTCGGCTGGATCGGCGGGTTCTTCGCCTTGGACATTCCGTCGTCGAGCGCCCTGACCCAGCAGCGCCTCGGCTGGGTACCGTCCGGCCCGACCCTGCTCGACGACATCGCGAACGGCGCGTACACCGCATGACCGCCGCGACGACACCCGCCAATTCCGCCGCCTGGCTCGGCCCGAAGCACGCCCGCCTCGCAGTCGGCCCCGCTCCGTACACCCGTCCCGGCCCCGACGAGATCGTCATGCGAAATCACGCCGTCGCGATCAACCCGCTCGACTGGATCCTCCAGGAGGTCGGCACCGTCATCTACCCGTGGATCAGATACCCCTTCGTTGTGGGGTCGGATGTCGCGGGGCAGGTCGTCGAGGTCGGTGCGGCCGTCACGCGCTTCGCCGTGGGCGACCGGGTGGTCGCCCAGGCCACCGGGTCGGACAAAGACGAAAACAGCAGCGCGGCCGGCGCGTTCCAGCTGTACTCCGTCGTGCGCGAGCGCCTGGCGTCGCCGATCCCCGACGACCTGTCGTTCGCGCAGGCGTCCGTGCTGCCGTTGGCCCTGTCGACGGCTGCGTGCGGGCTCTTCCAGAAGAACCAACTCGCCCTCGACCACCCGACGGCGGACCCGGTACCGTCGGGCTCGACCCTGCTCGTCTGGGGCGGGTCGACGAGCGTGGGCGCCAACGCCATCCAGCTCGCCGTGGCCGCCGGCTACGAGGTGATCACCACCGCGTCGCCGCGCAACTTCGACTACGTCACGCGGCTCGGAGCCAGCCGGGTGATCGACTACGGCAGCCCGACCGCGGTCGCCGACCTCATCGCCGCGTTCGACGGCAAGTCGCTCGCGGGCGCGATCGCCGTCGGCACCGGATCGTCCGAGCAATGCGCCGCCGTCGTCGCCGCCTGCGAGGGCAACCGGTTCATCGCCATGGCCAGCACCCCTGCGTCGTTCGACAGCGTGGGCGACGGGCGCGGACGCGCGCTGCGGCTCGCCCGCGTGATGCTGCGGATCGGATCATCCACGGCTGTCCTGATTCTGAAAACCCGACTGCGAGGCATCCGCACGTCGAGCATCTGGGGCAGTTCGCTCAAGAACGACGAGGTGAGCACGCTCATCTACGAGAAATTCCTGCCGGCCGCCCTCACCGACGGACGTTTCGTCGCCGCACCCGAAGCCCTCGTGGTCGGTCACGGCCTCGAGTCGGTGCAGCTCGCGCTCGACACCCAGCGCGGCGGAGTCTCCGCACGCAAGGTGGTGGTGACGCTGTAAGACAGGTAGGCAGGCTCGTAGCGCGCGGCGCCGACCTACCAGGTGCCGCCCGGCGACTTCACGACGTCGACCGGAGCCTGCGACCAGTGCGCGCCGTTGGCGTAGTGGCTCGTGGCCCAGGGCGACGCCCAGATGGCCTGTTCGATCTGGGAGGTGGGGGCGGATGACGCGAACCCGGCGACGATTGCGGCGTACCCGGGATTACCATGCAGGGCTTTGGCCGCGTTCTGGGCAGCGATATCGAGGTTCGCATAGCTGCCGAGCCCCGATCCCCCGCCGGAACCCCAGCCGTTGTTGAGCGGATTGTTACGGTTCCACCAGTCGTCGGTGCCGTTCTCCTGCCGCATCCAGCGGGTGAAGACGGCGACGTTGCTGTCGGTGACCGGGAACTGCGCGTAGAGCAGCACGAGCTTGGCCCAGTCGTGGTTCGTTCCGCCGGCGGAGTAGATGGCGTAGCCCGATGTCGTCGTGAACTCGTCCCGTGTCGCGTGCACCACGGTTGCGTCGGCCGGCACCTTTACCGTCTGAGCGTTGGCGGCGACGTAACGGTCGAGGTTCTCGAGAACGTCGGCAGTATGAGCATCCGCCGCACGAACCTCGTCGGCCTGGGAGGCCGGTGGAAAGGCGAGCACGGCGGCCGCGCAGGTCGAGAGCACCACGGCGGATGCCGAGACGGCGAGCAGCGAACGGAGCCGCTGGCCGTTACCGACGGCGAGGGGCGAGGCGCGCACGGCGCGGTAACTGGGAGTGGGAGAGGTCATAGTAAGGAGGGACGAACTCGGATGATCCGGCTCAAGTCGCCTCCCACCATTACAGCCGACCTTGGCAAAAGCCTGAGAGTCCCGCCCCCAGCGCGCGGCGGCGCTACTGCGGAAGGCTCAGCACGATGCCGGTCAGCCCGTGCAGCACACCCGCGACTCCGGCCTTCACCGCCTCGTCGGCGCGCTCCGGGGTGAAACTCGCCGGATCGATGAGCCCCGAGGTGCCGACGCCCGACCCGCGGTAGGCGGCGCCCGGCCAGATCACCGAGCTGACATTCTCCGTCGGCTCCGGCAGCTCGACGCCGATCATCAGAAACGGCTGTGCGAGATGCTGGGCGGTGAGCAGGGTGAACACGTCGACGACGTCGTCTCCGGCGCCGATCACGAGGTCGGGCTCCTGCTCGACGGCGGTTTCGATGTGTTCCTCCACCTCGTCGTCGTGCGCGGCGGTCAGAACGTCGAGGTCGATCGAACCGGCGGCGGCCCAGCGCTCGACCGCCGCCACGACGGTGGCGGCCTGGGCATCGTCGCCCGCGGTCACGAGCACGACCCGGTAGCCCGCGGGTGCCACGACGCCGTCCCACGATCCGCGCTCCGGCGAGACGGTGGCCTCGGGCGACGGCGACGGGTTGCTCCCGAGGAAACCGGCGCCGAGAGGGCGGACATCCGCCGGACGCTCGGCAGCAGGAGACGACCCCGGGTTGGTGTCCGCCATGGTGCATCCGGCCAGAACTGCAGCGGCAGCAACGACGCCCGTCGCGACGGCGACCAGGGTGCGCGTGAAGGAGCTCATCCGCCGAAGCATGTCAGGCGCGCGCTGGCTGCGGGTATCCGGGGCCCACCGCAGCGGTAAACGGGAGGCGAACGATCGCGGCGTTTGCCGGGGGTTTGTGCGGCGTAGGCACCGCGTTCACCGCGGTGAGGCAGGTTACCGGAGTCAACCGAAGGATCCCCATGCACCCCGCACGCCCCCGCCGCCGCGTCTCCACCATCCTCGCCCTCCTCCTCGCTCTGGCGGCCACGGCGGTCGCCGCCGGCCCCGCTGCTGCCCACGGATTCTCGTCGACCGCCTACGCCGAGGTCTCCGCCACCGGCGACGGTGCGCTTCGCACGGTCGTCGACCTCGAGTACGACCTGCTCGTCGTGTCCGCCGCGGAGAACGAGAACGACGACGACCTGTTCCAGGAGGGAATGGACCTCTTCGAGACCGGCGACGAAGAGCTCGCGATGAACGCGCACGCCGACACCGTCGTCGACTACGCCACCGAACGCTTCACGGTCTCCGCAGACGGCGCGAGCTGCACCGCATCCCTCGTCGGAGACATCACCGTGCACATCCGCGACGACGTTCCCTACGCGACGCTCGTGCTCGACCAGGACTGCGCGGAGACGACGGGCGAACCCGCGGCGTACGAATTCAGCAGCTCCCTCTTCGCCGACTCCGAAGGCTATGTCACCGACACCAAGACGATCGTCGACTACGACATCGACGGCGAAGCCGGCAGCGCGGCCCTCGACGCCCAGAACCCGACGTTCTCTACCGAGCAAGCGTGGACCGACCGCTTCGCCGAGTTCTTCCTGCTCGGCGCCGAGCATCTGCTGGGCGGCCTCGACCACGTGCTGTTCCTGCTCGCGCTGATCGTCGGCTCGCGCCGGCTGCGCGACGTCGTGCTCGCAGCGACGACCTTCACCGTGGCGCACTCGGTCACGTTCCTGCTCGCGGCGCTCGGCCTGGTGAACGTGCCGGCCGCCGTAGTCGAACCGGTCATCGCCCTGTCGATCGCGATCGTCGCCGGCTGGTACCTGTGGACCACCTGGCGCAGGCGCCCCTTCTCCGCGGTGTTCGAGACGACGCGCACCGGAGGACGCTTCGGCCTCGACCGCAGCGACTGGACGCGCCTCGCGGTCGTCTTCGCCTTCGGCCTGATGCACGGCCTCGGTTTCGCCGGCGCGCTGGGAATCCAGGAGGCGTGGTCGTGGACACTGCTCTGGTCGCTGCTCGTGTTCAACGTGGGCATCGAGGCCGTTCAGCTCGGCCTGATCGCGCTCATCTTCCCCGTGCTGACGCTTCTGCGCCGCCGGGCACCACGAGTCGGCCTCTGGGTCGGCGTCGCCATCGCCGCTGTCGTGACGGTCATGGGACTGATCTGGTTCGTCGAACGCATCCTCGGACTGGGCTAGCAATCGGTATTGGCTGGGGAGACATTGCTATAGCTCCCTCCGTTCATCATCGATTCATGGGACCCCCCGAATGTGGGTGAGCGCACTCGCGCATCCACATTCTGAAAGGCACTGGAACCTACATGTCGATTAACGGCAAACCGCGCGGAGTAAAGCCCGTGCACAAACGCGCATCGGTCCGCTGCGCGGCAGCAATCATCAGCCTCGCCGTCGTTTTCAGCGGCGGTGCGGTCGCGGCCAACGCGGCCGATTCCACCACCCTCACCGACATCGTGCTCGGCGTCGGTTCCGACGACTCGCAGCGCAACCTCGCGTGGTACTCGACGACCGACACCGCGCAGGTCGCGCAGGTGTCGCTCGCGTCGAAGGTCGTCAACGGCGTCTTCCCCGCCACCGCGACGAGCTACACCGCGACCGGCGGCCTGACCACCAGCAACGAGTACAACCGCCACGTGACGGTCACCGGCCTCAAGGAGAACACCGAGTACGTCTACCGCGTCGGTTCCGAAGGCAACTGGTCCGCCACGAACACGTTCCGCACGCAGGACTTCGATGGCGACTTCAACTTCCTCTTCTTCGGTGACCCGCAGATCGGTTCATCCGGAAACGTCGCGAGCGACACCGCAGGCTGGGCCGACACGCTGAACGTCGCCACGGCCACCTACCCCGACGCCGAACTGCTGTTCTCCGCCGGCGACCAGGTGGAGTCGGCGAACAGCGAGCCGCAGTACGAGGCGTTCCTCAGCCCGACCCAGCTGCGCCAGATCCCCTTCGTGGCCACGAACGGAAACCACGACGTGGGTTCCAAGGCCTACGAGCAGCACTTCAACACCCCGAACGCCGACCGCACCGCCGGTGCCGGTTCGGCCACCGCCTCCGGCGGCGACTACTGGTTCATCCACAAGGATGTGCTGTTCATGAACATCAACTCGAACAGCCGCGACTTCACGTCGCACATCAAGTGGATGACGGATGTTGTGGCTGCGCACGGTGCGGAAGCCAAGTGGTCGATGCTCGCCTTCCACCACTCGATCTACTCGTCGGCCGTGCACGCCACCGACACCGACGCGGTCGACCGACGCAACAACCTGCCGACCACGATCTCGAACCTCGGAATCGACGTCGTGCTCCAGGGTCACGACCACGCCTACGCGCGCTCGTACCTCATCCGCAACGGCGAGAAGGCCGACGCGGCCGAGGTCGCCGGTGCCGACAACGTGGTCGCGGGTCCCGGCGGCGTGCTCTACGTCACCGCGAACTCGGCGAGCGGCTCGAAGTACTACGCGCTGCAGAACAAGCCCGAGTTCTGGTGGCTCTCCGAGCAGAACCAGGAGCGGGTGCGCAACTACACGGCCGTCGAGGTCACCGACGACGCGATCAAGATCAAGACGCTGCGTAGCCAGGCCAACGGCGCTCTCGGTGTGAACAGCGTCGTCGACGAGGTCACCGTCAACGAGGCGCCCGACACCGACACGCAGGAGCTTCAGGTCACCGTGCCCGAGGCAGACGCCGGCGAGTTCGGCTGGAGCATCGACGGCACCAACGCGCTCGTCGACCTCGGCACCGCGACCGAGAGCGGCGACCACTACGCCGCCGTCGGCACGATCAACCCGATCCGCGTCACGGACACCCGTGCCGCCGGACCGGAGTGGTCGATCTCCGCCCAGGTCAGCGACTTCATCTCGGGCGACAAGTCGTTCTCGGGCAAGTACCTCGGCTGGACCCCGACCGTGGTCGAGTCGGGCGGCGGCGCGATTGCCGGCGCCAAGGTCGAGTCGGGCTTCGAGGGCGGCAACGGCCTCTCGGTCTCGTCGACCCTCGGTAGCGCGCCCACCGGTCACGCCCGCGGCTCGGCGAAGCTGGGAGCCGGTCTCGACCTCCAGATTCCCACGGACGCGACCGACGGCACCTACAAGGCGACCGTCACCCTCACCGCACTGAGCTAGACAGCTGCACAACGGCCGGGGCGGGCGCGTGGAGGCGCCCGCCCCGATCACCGCTCTACCCCCACGATCCCCAAGGAACCCCTGATGCGCCGCTCCACCACACTCACCAATGCCGCACTCGTCGTGCTGCTCGCCACGGTCGGCACCCTCGCCGCAGTATCGCCGGCAGCCGCCGAAGAGGCGGACGTGAGCTGGGGCGTGAGGACGGCCGCCAACGACCAGGGCACCGACCGCCAGAACTTCGGCTACGCGATCGATCCGGGCGCGTCCGTCGCCGACGCGCTCGTCGTCTCGAACCACGACACGGTTCCGCTCGACCTGGCGCTGTACGGCGCCGACGGCTTCACTACCGAGGCCGGCCAGCTCGACGTCGTCACCCAGGACACCGAGTCCGTGGCCCTCGGCGCGTGGATCGGTTTCGCGGCCGACTCGGTCACCGTGCCGGCCGGCGAATCCGTGGAGGTGCCGTTCACGGTCACCGTGCCCGACAACGCGACGCCCGGCGACTACGCCGGCGCCGTGATCACCTCGCTCGGCCAGCCGTCTCAGGAACAGGGCCTCAGCGTCGACCGCCGTCTGGGCATCCGGATCCACCTGCGCGTGGGCGGCACGCTCGCGCCCGCCCTCACCGTCGCCGACATGCGCGTCGACTACGCGGGGTCGCTCAACCCGTTCGCCGCCGGCGACGCGACCGTCACCTACACGCTCGAAAACACCGGCAACGCCCGCCTGACCGCCGGCCAAAAGGTCACCGTCGAGGGCCCGTTCGGGATGCTGCCCGCGGACGCCGAGACCATCAAGACCGCGCCCGAGCTGCTGCCCGGCGAATCGTGGGAGGTCACGACGCGCGTCGCCGGCGTCGTGCCGACGTTCCTGCTGTCGGCCACGACCGTCGTGACTCTCGAGTCGGCGAGCAGCAGCGCGGGAGATCCCGCGATCGCGCCCGTCGAGGCGACAGCCACGACCTGGGCGGTACCGTGGGCGCTGCTCGTCCTGCTGCTGCTCGTCGCCGCGATCGTGGTGGCGACGATCCTGATCGTGCGCCGGCGTCGACGCACCCGCAAGCGCCGCGAAGACGAGCGCGTCGACGAGGCCGTGCAGCGCGCCCTCGCCGACCGCGAGAAAGAGCTCGTCTAGAAGCAGCAGTCACGCCGCCGCGTCGAGGCCGTGCCGGAACGCCCAGACCACGGCCTGCAGCCGGTCGCGGGCCCCGATCTTCGCCAGCAGCCCCGCGACGTGGTACTTCACGGTCGACGGTTCGATGAACAGCCGCTGCGCCATCTCCTGGTTGGAGAGTCCCTCGCTGAGCAGGCGCAGGATGTCGCGCTCCCGGCTGGTGAGCGTCTCGACGACGGTGCCGGCTGTGCGCTCGGGGGCAGACCGGCGGCCGGCGAATTCAAACAGCACCCGCCGCGTGATCTTCTGGTCGAGCGTGCCCTCCCCCGCGGCCACGGAGCGGATCGCGTCGACGAGCGTGCTCTCGTCGGCACCCTTGAGCAGGAAGCCTGCGGCGCCCGCCTCGAGCGCCCCGAACACGTAGTCGTCGAGGTCGAAGGTCGTGACGACGAGCACCGGGATGTGTCCGTCGGGGTCGGCCGAGATCAGCCGGGTGGCCTCGATTCCGTCACGTCCGGGCATCCGAATGTCCATGCAGACCACGTCGGGCCGCAACTTCAGAGCGAGCTCGACCGCCTCGTAGCCGTCTTTCGCTTCCCCCACCACCTCGATGTCGCCGGCCGCCTCGACGATCACGGTGAAGCCGGCGCGCACGATCGCCTGGTCGTCGGCCACGATCACTCGGATCATTCGTCTCTCTTCTCGTCGTTCGGTCCGGGCGCTTCGTCGTTCGGTCCGGGCAGGGTCAGCGCATTGCGCCAGCCGCCGTCGGGGGTGGGTCCGGTGGCGAGCCGGGCGCCGATGAGAGCGGCGCGCTCCCGCATCCCGATCAGCCCGTGTCCGCCGTTCGCGGGCGACCCGGCGAGACCCGGCGCCCCAGCGAAACCGGGCGACCCGGCGAGACCCGGTGCGTCTCCGCGCGCGGCCGGCCGTGCGTTCGTGACGCTGATCTCGGTGCCGGTCGGCGTGACGTGCACGCGCACCACGCACGCCGCACCGGGCGCGTGCTGCCGCGCGTTCGCGAGCGACTCCTGCACCATGCGGTACGCCGCGGTCTCCGCGACCGGCCCGAGCGCGACCGGCCCGAGCGCGACCGGATCGCCGCTCCACTCCTCGGCGATCTCCATGCCGCCCGCGCGCAGATGGGCGACGAGCTGCGGAATCTGCGCGATCGACGGCGCCGGGGCGAGCTCGGCACGGTCGTCCGATCGCAGCAGCCCCACTGTCTGACGCAGGTTCGCGAGGGTGAGCTGGGCGTCGCGGGCAACGGTGCGGATGTACTGGCGCGCCCGATCGGGCTCGGCCGCGACGAGAGCGCCGGCGGCCTGCGCCCCGACGATGATGCCCGAGAGGTGGTGCGCGGCGATGTCGTGCAGCTCGCGCGCCATCAGCGCCCGCTCGCGCTGCACGGCGTCGGCCGCGCTGCGTTCCCGCTCGCGTTCGGCAAGCTCGGCCCGCTCGCGCAGCACGACCATCGCCCGCGCCCGCGAGGCGACGAGCTCGGCGATGAGCGCGGGCACGAGGTAGACGATGCCCGACCGCAGCGCCGCGAACGCCGGCTCCCACCCGGCCGGGATGCTCGCGTCGGGCTCGTGATAGGCCCAGGCGACGAGCGCCGAGACGAGCGCGGCGAGACCCGTCGCGAGATAGACGAATGCGCCCGAACGCCACCGGAACACCGAGTACGCGGCGAACATCACGGCGATCGACCCCACGCTCAGCGTGCCCGACGAGAGCGCGAGCAACACGACGTCGACGGCGGACACCGCGAGCAGCACGGCGATGGGCCGGCGGTGGCGCAACCAGAGCGCCGCGGCCTGCGCGAGCACGAGAACCACCGTGAGCGTGGCCGGCGTCTCGGGCAGCGCCTCGCCACCCACCAGTTCGCTGGCCGCATCCGTTCGCAGGTAGGCATCGGCCAGCGTCAGCCCGACGCCCAACACGGCAACGAGCACCACCGGCAACCAGGACCGGCCGGTCGGCCGGTCCTGGTGCGTCTCGGTGGTCGAGGGTGGGCGCGGGCTCATGCCTTCATTCTGCACGTCGCCCGGTACCGACCCGCCCCGATCGCGGGGTCCGCGACGGTCACAGGTCACGCCGACGCAGGGCGACGGTCGCGGCGCCGAGCACCGCGGCGGTCAGCGCGGCCAGCACGCCCAGCGCGACCGCGGGAGCCAGCCCCGAGTCGACCGCAGGGTCGGACAGCCCCGCCCGCGCGAGCGACACCGGCAGCAACTGGGCCCAGACCGGCAGACCGCCGGTGACGAGCTGCACGAAACCCTGCAGGATCGGCTCGGCCAACAGCAGCGCCGCGACGGTGATGAACGCCGCGAGCTGGCTGCGCACAAGCACGCCGATCGCGAGTCCTAGGAGTGCGAGCAACACGACCACCACGACACCGCGGCCGAGAGCACTCGCCATGTCGAGCGGGCTCAGCGCCAGTGCGCCGTCGCCCGTCACGGCCGAGGCGAGCAACACGACGAGGGCGATCGCGGCGAGCGCGACGCCGAGCACTGCGGCCGCGATGGCGGTCGCCGCGACCTTCCCGGCCAGGATCCCCGCGCGTCGCGGGCGGGCCAGAGCCGTGCCGACGATGCCGCCGTGACGGTAGTCCGTCGTGCCGGCCAGCACGCCGAGGGCCAGCACCGCGATGGTCGCGATGCCGATGGAGCCGGACGCACCACCCGTGCCGAACACGTTGAGCGCGGCGTACTGGAAGGCGGCCGACCCGGTGTCGATCGCACCGAGCTCGTCGCGCAGGGCGGGCTCGTCGCCGAGCACCGCGCCGCTGGCGAGGGCGGGCAGCAGGGTCACGTTCAAGACCTGGGTGACGAGCAGGCCGCCCGCCGCCACGGCGAGCGCGACCCACGTGGAGGCGACCGTGCGCAGCTTCAGCAGTTCCGCGTGCACCATCAGTTCACCCCCGCGTTCTCGCCGGTGAGCCGCAGGTAAAACGACTCGAGATCGCCCCCGTGGGCGTCTGTCAGCTCGTCGACGCGACCGCCGCCGACCACCCGGCCGTGGTCGATGACCACGACGTCGTGTGCGACCTGCGCCACCTCGGCGAGGATGTGCGACGAGAGCAGCACGGCGCCGCCGCGCGCGGCGAAGGCGTGCACGAGGTCGCGCAGCCAGCGCGTGCCCGCGGGGTCGAGACCGTTGGCCGGCTCGTCGAGCACGAGCACGTTCGGGTCGCCGAGCAGCGCGGTCGCCAGCGCGACCCGCTGCCGCATGCCGAGCGAGTAGGTGCGGATCGGCCGGTCGGCCGCCGCCGTGAGCCCGGTGTCGTCGAGCAGCGGCTGCACCCGCGTGTCATCCACACCCGCCATCGAGGCGGCGATGCGCAAGTGCTGCCGGGCCGTGCGCCCCGGGTGCAGTCCGCCCGCGTCGAGCACGGCGCCGACGGTGCGCGCCGGTTCGTCGAGCTCGGCGTACGGCCGGCCGTGGATGTGCGCGCGACCGCCGTCGAGCGACGCGAGTCCGAGCAGCATGCGCATCGACGTGGTCTTGCCGGCGCCGTTGGGCCCGAGCAGGCCGAGCACCCGGCCGCGGGCAACGGTGAACGTCACCTCCTCGACGGCCGTCGTGTGCCCGTAGGTCTTCTGCAGCCCGTAGGCCGCGATTGCTGGAGTGTCGTCTGTAGTCATGTTTCCAGCGTGGATGTCGCGGGGCCGGTGCACCCCCGCCAAAGGTCGAGTCGTTGTACCGTCCGGCGGACGGGGGCGCCGCGCGTGCCGGGTGACGAGTGTGGAGGGTATGGAAAACACACCGAACACCACCCCGGAAACACCTCCGAAGAAGCCCCGCACCCGCCGCACCGTCATCATCGCGGCGGCCGCGGCCGTTGTCGTCGCATCGTCCGTGGCATCCGCCCTCTTCTTGGACGATCCCTTCGAAGCCAAGCCCGCCGCGGCGGCGCACAACGCGTCTGTGCAGTCGAGCCTCGACGCGCTCATCGCCGACGACGGCTTCCCTGCCGCGATCGCCGCCGTGACCGACTCCGACGGCGACGTCACCGACTACGTCGCGGGCGTCTCCGAGCTCGGCTCCGACGCCCCGCCGCCCGCCGACGGCCTCGTGCGCATCGCCAGCAACACGAAGATGTACACGTCCGTGGTCGTGCTGCAGCTCGTCGACGAGGGACTCGTCGCACTCGACGAGCCGGTCGAGACCTACCTGCCCGGCCTCGTGCGTGGCGACGGCATCGACGGCTCGCTCATCACCGTGCGTCAGCTGCTGCAGCACACGAGCGGCCTGCCCAACTACACGTCGGCGATCGCCGGCGACCTGTTCGCGATCCGCGACACCTACCTCGCGCCGCGGTCGCTGCTCGACCTCGCCCTGGCGATGCCCGCGTCGTTCGCGCCCGGCTCGTCGTACGAGTACAGCAACACCAACTACGTCGTCGCGGGACTCATCGTCGAGAAGGTCACCGAGCGTCCGTTCGCCGAGCAGGTCGAGCGGCGCATCATCGAGCCGCTGGGGCTCGACGAGACGTTCTTCCCCGCCCCCGGCGACAAGACGATCCCGGGCGATCATCCCACCGGCTACAACAACGACGCGAACCGCGAGCTCAAGGACATCACCGAGACCGACCCGTCGTGGGCGTGGGCCGCCGGGCAGATAATCGCCTCACCCAGCGACGTGAACCGCTTTATGCGAGCGCTCATCGGCGGCGACCTGCTGACCCCCGGCACCCTCGCCGAGATGCAGACCACCGTCGAGGGCGCCGAACTCTGGGAGGGCGCCGAATACGGCCTCGGCCTCATCCGCTACCCGCTGTCGTGCGGCGGAGACGCGTGGGGACACGGCGGAGACGTCTCCGGTTTCGAGACACGCAACGCGGTGGATGACACGGGGCGCGCCGTGACCATCGCGGTGACCGCCCTCCCCGGCGCCCTCGCGACCGACGAGGAGACCATCATCGCCACCATCGGCAACGTGGAGAAGGCGGTCGACACCGCGCTGTGCGCGAAGTAGATGTCACGCTGAGGAACACCCGCGTAACCCCCGGGGGCAGCTTCTGGCAAGGGGCTGCTCCCGGGGTTTCCTGCGCGCAGGATGGGGTCATGAGCAAAGACCAGAACCTCACCGGAAAGACCATCGTCGTGGCCGGGGCGTCCAGCGGATTCGGCCGCGGCGCCGCCCAGAAGCTCGCCGAACTCGGTGCGAACGTCGTGGTCGCGGCCCGCCGCAGCGACGCGCTCGACGAGTTCGTCGCGCAGATTGCGGCCCGCGGTGGCACGGCCGTCGCGGTACCGACCGACGTGAGCGACGCGGCCGACGTCGCGCGGCTCGCCGCCACCGCGATCGAGCGGTTCGGACGCATCGACGTCTGGGTCAACAACGTCGGCATCGGGGCCCTCGGACTGTTCTGGGACATCCCGGTCGAAGACCACGCGCGGGTGGTCGACGTCAACCTGACCGGCCTCATCTACGGCGCGCACGCCGCGCTCACCCACTTCCTCTCCGTCGGCGACGGCGTGCTCGTGAACGTCGGCTCGGTCGACAGCGAGGTGCCGCTCGCCTACCAGGCCTCCTACGCTGCTTCGAAGGCCGCGGTGCTCAGCCTCAGCCGCACCCTGAACGAAGAACTGCGGCTCGTCGGCAAGCACGACACGATCAAGGTCGGCACGATCATGCCGTGGGCCGTGGACACCCCGTGGTGGAGCCACGCCGCGAACTACACCGGCCACGCCCCGCGCATGGCCGCCATGGATGACCCGTCGATCGTCGTCGACGCGATCGTCGCCGCCTGCACGAACCCGAAGGAAGAGCAGCCGGTCGGCCCCAAGGCCCGCGCCTCCGACGTCTCGCACCACCTCTTCCCCGACCTCACCGAGCGGCTGTCCGCGAAGGTCGCCGATGCAGAGGTCGACCGGGGCTCGCTCGTAGCCCACACCACGGGTTCCATCCACGAGCCCACCCCGGAGGGCACGACGGTCGACGGCGGAATACGCGAACGGATGAAGCGGGAAGACGCCGCGCGCTGAGCTAGCGGGCTACGTCGTAGACGGCCTTGATGATGCCGTTCGAGTAGACCTCGTGCTCGATCAGGTCGAGCGTCTGCATCGTGTCGGCGGTGTCGTCGAAGAGTCGGCGCCCGGCACCGAGCAGCAGCGGAAAGACCAGCAGGTGGTAGCGGTCGACGAGGCCCGCGGCCGCGAGACCCTTCGCCAGAGTCGCGCTGCCGTGCACGATGATGGGCCCACCGTCGCCCTGCTTCAGGGTCGCGACATCCTCGATCGACCGCAGCACGCTCGTGTTGTTCCATTCGGGGTTCTCGAGCGTGGTCGACACGACGTACTTGGGCATGGCGTTGTACTGCGGGAACTCGTCGGTCATGCTCGGCCAGACAGGCGCGAACTCGTCGTAGCTGACGCGCCCCAGCAGCATGGCCGTCGCCTCGAGCTGCTCGCGTCCCTTGATCTCGTAGGCCTCTTCGACGAAGGGCACCTGCTTGAAGGTCCAGCCGGCGTGCGGGTGCGGGCCGCCGCCCGGGGAGTCGATGACCCCGTCGAGGCTGATGAATTCAGTGACGATGAGCTGGCGCATGGCTGTTCTCCGATCGGTGTGGATTCGGATCCACTATGCCGTGCTCGATGCCTCCGGCGCACGGGGTAGTCGGGTCAGGCTGCGGGCGGGTTGTCCGGAGTCTCGTCGTCGCCACCCGCGAGCAGCAGGTCGACGCGAACCCCCCGCTCGAACGTGATCGCGTTCAGCGCGCGCGTGGCGGCGAGCATCAAGCGCACCAGCACGACGACGACCAGCACGACAGCCGCGACGACGAGCAGGTAGCTGAGGCCCCAGAGGATATCGAAGGGATAGTACGGGTTGAAGGACATGCCGCGAGCCTAGTGTGCGATATGAGATTTCGTTGACTAATTGACGCTGACCGTGCGACCATCAGGCGCGCTCATAGGCCGATCGCAGCCAGCCGAGCAGCTCGTCGTCGATCTCGTCGACGATTGCGATCGACACCCGATGCGAGCACATGGCGTTGCCGGCCAGCAGTCGACCGGTGGTGGGCTCGCCCGGCAGCTGGATGCCGAGCTGGACGCGTTTTGCGCTTGCGGCCTCGACCACGGCGAACTGCTTCGATCGACGCAGCGAGACGCCGGTCTTCTTCGGCACGACGTCGACGTCGTCACCGAAAGCGGTCGCGGCGACCACGAGAGCGTCGTAGATCGGTCGCAGCTGCGCCTTCGCCCCTGAATACTGCGCGGAGACCAGGTCGGCATCGGCCGCGGATTCGCCGCGGTTGCGAAAGGCCAGCGCGATGCCGTTGGCGAAACCGTGGGTCAGCCCGTGTTCCGTCTTCAGCCAGGCGACGATCTCGGCGTGCTTGCCGAGACCAGAGCCCTCGACAACGACGATCCACTCGGGCATGGTGCGGCCGGTCTTCTCCGCCAGATGGGTAAATGGGTCGCTCATGCCAACGAGTGTGGCCCTGTCGGCGGATGCCCGCTAGCCGTCGATGAACAGAAAAGCCCCTCGCCAGCAGAACTGCTGATGAGGGGCTTCTTTTGTGTGCACCCCCCCGGACTTGAACCGGGAACCCACTGATTAAGAGTCAGTTGCTCTGCCAATTGAGCTAGAGGTGCGTAGCGCTCAGAACTTCAGCGCCGAGAAGCAAGATTAGCATGAGTAAAACACCCCTGCGACACGAGGAGCATCATGAGCGCCACAAAACTCGAAATCGGCACGAAAGCGCCCGCATTCTCGTTGGAAGATCAGGACGGGTCATCCGTATCGCTGTCCGACTTCGCCGGCCAGAAGGTGATCGTCTACTTCTACCCGGCGGCGGGCACCCCCGGCTGCACCACGCAGGCGTGCGACTTTCGCGACAACATCAACTCGCTGAAGTCGGCCGGGTACCAGGTGCTCGGGGTCTCGAAAGACTCCGTGGCCGACCTCAAGAAGTTCCAGGACAACCAGGGACTGAACTTCCCGCTGCTGAGCGACCTCGACCTCGCGGTGCACAACCTGTACGGCGCGTACGGCGAGAAGAACCTCTACGGCAAGCTCGTGACGGGCGTGCTGCGATCCACGTTCGTGCTCGACGAGAGCGGCACCATCGACCTCGCGCTGTATAACGTGAAGGCCACCGGGCACGTCGCGAGCCTGCGCAAGAAGCTGGGCGTCGACGCCTGAGAGCTGCATGAGCCGCTTCCGGCCGCGTGACGCGTCCGCGGACGCGTCACGTGGCCGGAATCGCCTCATCTAGGCCGGCGGGTCAGGCCGGCGGGCTGAGCGGGCGGGCTACGCGTCGCGCTGCGCGGTCTCCGCGAGCACGGGCTTCGTGAACAGCAACACGATGACGAGGATTGCCGGGATCAACAGCAGCCAGCCGATGTCGACGCGCGACCAGAGCCCCTGGAAACTACCCAGCGCGAGCGCGCCGATCAGCACCTGAACGACGATCGCGGCACCGCGGATCCACGCCCGTCCGCGCAGCGAATTCAGGGCGATGACGAACACCCAGACGGTCGCGATCGCGGCGCACACGGTGAGGGCGATGGCGCTCGCGAACGAGTCCGGCCGGGCGACGAGCAGCTCGAACACCAACACGATCGTCACCGCCGCGAGGGCCGCCGCCTCGAGGAACAGCACCGCCGCGAGCAGCAGCACGAGGGGGTGGTGACGGCGTCGCGAACCCCGATTTCCCGCGGAATCGTCAACTTCTCGTGCGTCGGTCACAGCTACATCCCATACAAAACCATTGATTTGCGTGCTTCGTTATGAGAGTCTATTGGAGGTTGATTTCGAGCCTGCAGTGGCGCGGGCGAATCCCATCTCTCTTTCTCACCCGAATCTTGACGGCCCCTTACTCGCGCCCGAAAGAGCCCTCTATCAAAGGAGCACCCATGGATTGGCGCGACAAAGCCGCCTGCCTCACCGCCGACCCGGAACTTTTCTTCCCCGTCGGAAACACCGGTCCGGCCGTCGACCAGATCGACAAGGCAAAGGCAGTATGTGCGCGTTGCTCTGTGACCGAGATGTGCCTGCAGTACGCACTCGAGACCAGCCAGGACTCTGGCGTCTGGGGCGGACTCAGCGAAGACGAGCGCCGCGCCCTCAAGCGTCGCGCCGCCCGCGCCCGCCGCGCCTCCTAGGTTTCACACACCACGTTTTCACCTAGCAGTCCGAACTGCCGCTCTCCACACGGAGGGCGGCAGTTCGGTCGTTAACGCAAGCCTCTGCCAAAACTTGAGCATTGCGCTTGAATGAGCGGATGACACAACTACCGCAGGGCTGGGTGAAGATCACGGGTGCCTCCCTATGGCACCTGATCTGGTCATCTCCGACGCGACCAACGGGAAACAACTTCCTGCTGACGCTGGTCTTTTTCCAGATCGGGCTGCAGGTGGGCTTGCGCGTGGTGCAATTCGAGCTGGGCGACACCGCCTTCGCGATCGCGCTGGTTGTTCTCACGCTCGGAATCGTCGCGGCGTTGCTGTTCGCGGCGTCACGCAGCCAGACGCCGAGCCTCAACTTCGACGAGTCGGCGGTGCGCGTCGGACGTGCGACCTATCGCTTCGACGAGGTGACGGATTCCACGTTCCTGATTGTCCCGCACCGCAAAGGCTCAAGCAGCTTCCTATTGTTCGGCACGGGCAAGCTGGCCACGTCTGCGATCGTCTGCGTCCGGTCGCAACGCGAGCCGGAGCTCACCGATTCTGAGCGCGAGTTCGTGGCGGAGGTGCTTCGCCGCACGAACATCGTCGTTCCGCAGCCGAAGCCCGACCCGTACGACCCCACGGGTAGGTTCGGCTGGATGGATCATCCGAACAGCCTCAGCAAAGACGAGGCCATCGAGTTCGTTCTGCACACGCCGGAGTCGGGCGAACCCGTGCGCACGGCGGAACGGCCGAAGAGCATCTGGATCGACGAGGACTAGCTCGGCTGACAGGATGGCTCGTGCGGACTGGGCGAATCCGTCCTGTTGAGCGGGCGCCGGGGGCAACCCTCCTGTTGAACGGCGGGCGGGCGCCGCGCGAGCTAGCTCTTCGTCAGCCAGTTCAACGGGATCTCGATGGTGACCTCGGTGCCCGAGCCCATCATCGTGTGCCAGTCGATCGCGCCGCCGAGCTCGCCCTGGATGAGCGTGCGCACGATCTGGGTACCGAGGCCCGAGCCGACCTTGCCCTCTGCGAGCCCGACACCGTTGTCGCGCACCTTCACGCTGAGCACCTCGTCGTCGCGCTCGGCGATGATCTCGACCTCGCCCTCGGCGCGGCCGGCGAGCCCGTGCTCGACCGCGTTGGTCACGAGCTCGGTCAGCGCGAGCGCCAGCGGGGTGGCGTATTCGCTCGGCAGAATGCCGAAGCTTCCGGTGGACTTCGGATGCACCGTGGTGGTGTGACCCGTCGCGATCTCCGCGATCAGCAGCAGCACCCGATCGAACACGGCGTCGAAGTCGACGCTCTGGTTGAGCCCCTCGCTGAGCGTGTCGTGCACGACGGCGATCGCGGTGACGCGGCGCATCGCCTGCCCGAGGGCCTCGCGGGCCACATCGCTGTGGGTGCGTCGGGCCTGGATGCGCAGCAGCGAAGCCACGGTCTGCAGGTTGTTCTTCACCCGGTGGTGGATCTCGCGGATCGTGGCATCCTTCGTGATCAGCTCACGCTCCTGGTGCCGCACCTCGGTCACGTCGCGGCACAGCACGATCGCGCCGACACGTTCGCCGTGGTTGCGCACCGGGATAGCGCGGATCGACACCGTGACGCCTCGGGCCTCGATGTCGGTGCGCCACGGGGCGCGACCGGTCACGACGAGCGGCAGCGATTCGTCGACGACGAGACGGCCGTGCAGCAGGCTCGTGGTGACCTCGGCGAGCGACTCGCCCTCGAGCTCGCCCGCGAAACCCATGCGGTTGAAGGCGCTGAGCGCGTTCGGGCTGGCGAAGGTGACGGTTCCGTCGACGTCGAGACGGATAAGACCGTCGGATGCCCGGGGTGCGCCCCTGCGCGGACCGGTCGGTGCGCCCAGGTCGGGGAAGTCGCCCGAGGCGATCATCGCGAACAGGTCGTTGGCGCACTCGTTGAACGTCAGCTCCTGGCGTCCGGGGGTGCGGGCCTCGCTGAGGTTGCTGTGCCGGGTGATCACGGCCACCGGAGAGTCGGAGATCGCGTTGTTGCTCGGCGAGAGGCGGCGCAGCACGGGCACGGCGCGCACCCGCGTGGGCGTCTCCTCGTACCAGGTGGGGGCGGCGGCGTCGACAATGCGGGCGGTCTCGAAGGCCTCGGTCACCTGGTGCACCCACTCAGGCTTCACGGCCTGGCCGACGAAGTCGCGGTAGAAGAGTGTGGCTGAGCTCGAGGGCCGGGCGTGGGCAACGGCGACGAAACTGCCCTCGGCACTCGGCACCCACAGCACGATGTCGGCGAAGGCGAGGTCGGCGAGCAGCTGCCAGTCACCGACGAGCAGGTGCAGCCACTCGATGTCGGCTTCGCTGGAACGTCCCTGGGCCTGTACGAGATCACTGAGGGTCGACACGGTCTTCAGGCTACCGTGTCTGCCGCACAGGCAGCGGCTGCGACAATAGCTGCTATGAGCAAGGGCTGGGCGATCACACTGCTCGTGCTCGTCGTGGTGGTCTTCGTCGGCGGCAGCACGGTCGCCGCACTGTCGTTCGTCACGAGCCTGAACGCGCGGCCGCTCACCGTCACCTGCACGGTCGACTCGACCTACGGCGACGTCGCGCAGCCGTCCGCCGACGACGAGCGCCCCGGGTTCAGCGTGCAGACGTCGGGCAGCGAGAACTGCGAGGACTTCTACGTGCGCGATCTCGGCGTGCGTCAGCAGCTCGAGGTCGGCGAGAGCTACGAGTTCACGATCGAGAACCTGATCGGGTACACCAACGTCGTGTCGGTCGCGCCGGTCGCGCCGGTCGAGTAGGTCGCCCGTGCTCTCCACCGAACGCCTGCTGCTGCCTCCGCTCACCGCGGAGCACGCCGCCGACCTGATCGCGC
This sequence comes from Conyzicola sp., assembly GCF_046714715.1. GTDB lineage: Bacteria > Actinomycetota > Actinomycetes > Actinomycetales > Microbacteriaceae > Conyzicola. The sequence goes on from NZ_JBKKAD010000076.1 coordinate 21,246, forward strand.
TGTACTCCGACCCCGACGTCGCCCGGTACGTCGGCGGGGATTCGCTCACCGCCGAGACGATCCCGCTGCAGGCCGCGCGGTTCGCCGCGGTCTGGCGCGAGCACGGCTACGGGCAGAGCGCCGTGATCGACCGGGCGACCGGCGCGTTCCTCGGGCGGATCGGGTTGCACTACTGGTCTGGCTGGGACGAGGTCGAGCTGGGCTACGTTCTCGCGGCCGCCGCGCAGGGACGCGGGCTCGCCGCCGAAGCGAGCCGCGCATGGATCGGCTGGGCGCGCTCGTCGCTCGCCCGCGACCACCTCATCGCGGTGATCGACCCGCGGAACGCGGCATCCGTCACTCTGGCCCTGCGTCTCGGCTTCGTCTTCGACCGCGACGACGTGACGCCGACGGGCGTGGCGGTGAGCGTCTACCGCCTAGACCTCGCCGAGGAACGCCTGCGGATCGAGTAAGAAGCGGGTGTAGTCGTCGACGAGGGCGAGGTCCATCCACGGCCGTTCGCGCAGTCCCCACTCGCCCACCTCGTAGACGGTCGCGCTCGGTAACGCCGCGAGCACCGGCGAGTGCGTCGAGAGCACGACCTGCGACCTGCCGTCTTCGAGCAGCGAGGTCAGCAGGCGCAGCAGCGCGAGGCATCCGGAGAACGACAGGGCCGACTCGGGCTCGTCGAGCACCCAGAGGCCGGGCCCGCGAAAACGGTCGGCGACGAGCTCGATGAACGACTCGCCGTGCGACCGCTCGTGGAAGGGGATGTCGGGCCGCGACCCCGGGTGCTCCTCGAGGTAGGTGTAGAAGCCGTGCATCGTCTCGGCGCGCAGGAAGTAGCCGCGCTTGCTCGCGCCCGCGTTGCGCACGAGCTGCAGGTGGTCCCAGAGCTCGGACTCGGTCGCCCGGGTCGAATGCATCGCGCCCGTCGACCCGCCCTCGGAACCGAGACCGTAGGCCAGGGCGATCGCCTCGACCAGCGTCGACTTGCCCGAGCCGTTCTCGCCCACGAGGATCGTGGCCGCGCCGAGCTCGAGCCCGGTGTCGAGCACGCGCGCGACGGGCGGCAGGGTCGCCGGCCAGACGGCGCGGTCGAGAGGGTTGAGCGGATGCTCGCCGAGGGACCGCACGGGCAACCGGGAGAACTGCATGCCCACAGCTTCGCAGAGCCCACCGACGTCATAAGCACTAGCGTCGCCAGAATCGCGACCCCGCGACGGCGCGCCGCCGCACGGCCGTCGCCGGAAGCAGCCGGTCGAACACGAGCCGCTTGATCGCGAGCCGCGTTGCCGACTTGGGCGCCGCATCGGCGAGGGTGCGCGCGCTCAGCACCGCGGCATCCGTCGATTGAATATCCCACGGAACCAGCACCGGCGCCTCGATGCCGCCGAACCGCGACAGCGTCTGCGTCACCTGGCCCGAGGCGCCGAGACCGATCGCGCTCGCCCGCACCTTGTTCGCCACCACGGTGATCGAGAGGGTCACCGCCACGTCGGCGAGGTCGCCGTGCGCGCGCAGGAAGCGCGAGAGCCCCACGGGGTCGGCGGATGCGACAGCGACCACGTGGTCGGCTTCCCGAATCGCCGCGAGTGTCGCCGCGTTGCGCCGCGGCGCGAACATGTCGGTCGAGATCTCCTCGTCGCTCTCGAGACTCGACGCGGTGTCGAGCACCACGTAGTCGACCCAGCGCCGGCACTCGGCGATCGTGGCGAGCACCCGTTCGCCCGAGAGCTCGGGCCAGCGGCTCGGCTGCCCGATGCCGGTGAGCACCCAGAAGCCCGCCGGGCCGTTCTCGTAGCGCTGGCCGATGCGCTCGAGCTCGGCACGGGTGAGGCTCTCGGCTCCGGCGAGCCGGCACGCGGCGGCGAAACCCGGCGCCTCGTCCATCAGCCCGAGCACGGGCGCGACCGAGGCGCTGTGGGTGTCGACGTCGCAGAGCACGACCGAGAACCCGGCCGCCGCGATCTCGGCCGCGATGCCGACCGCCAGCGTCGTGCGACCCGGCGAACCGGCCGGACCCCACACCGCGATCACCGTGCCGCGACCGTCACGCCGTTCGTCGTCTGGTGCTGCTACGTCGCCCCGCGCCAGCCGCTCGAACTCCGGCCACTCGGCCTCGCCGTCGACGAGGTCGTAGAGTCCGATGCCGTTCGCGTAGCGGCGCTCCTGGTCGTTCGAGACCGCCGCGAGCACGCGCACCCCGCGCGCGTCGCACTGCGAGAGCAGCCCGTAGCTCAGGAAGTCGGCGGTCGCCCAGACGATGACCGCGTCGGGCCGGGCGAGGTCGAGCGTGTCGCCCAACTCGTCGGCGCCCCGGGCGCTCGCGACGATCTCGTGGCCGTGCCTGGCGGCCTCCCGCGCGAGCCGCGCGTCGTGCGGTTCGGGCGCCCCGATCGCGAGTCTCATTTGCCCGGCAGACTGGCGGGCACCACCGAGATCGCGTCGTCGTTGGCCACCGCCTCGAGCACGCGTGCGATCTGCGACCGCGGCACGAGCACCTCGATCGCCGCCGAACCGTCGTCGACGACGAACCCCTCCCGGTCGACCAGTCGCACGACGGTCGCCGCCGACACGATCACCGCGGGTGCCTCGAATAGTCCGGAGCCGATCTGACGGGCGCTCCAGACGTCGACGCCCGACCCCGCGACGACGGATGCTGCGAGCTCGCCGTTCACGGCGAGAACGATCGCGGTCTGCTGCTCCCCCAGCATCGAGCCCACGGCGGATGCGGGAACGAGTTCGCCGTCGGCGACCGGCTTGGTGACGACGAGACCGTCGTCGGGCAGGTCGCTCGGCAGCAGGTAGAGCTCGGCGGCTCCGTCGAGACGCACGTTCGTCGCCACGAGGTCGTCGCCGTCGATGCGGTCGCCCGGCGTCAGCGGCTCGCGCGCGGCGTAGACCAGCAGGCTGGTGTCTGCGGCGCCCACGATCGAGACGACTCCGACGACGGACGCCGCGACGAGCACCACCCCGATAGCGAAACGCGGGTCGAACCAGAACCGTTTGCGCGCGGGCCTGGGGGCGCGGTCGCGGGCTGCACTGGTCATGGTGACCATGCTGACGGCCCGCGCACATCCGTGAAAAAGTTATCCACACGTCGGTTTCGTGCACAGTGGCGCGACCATAATCGATGCATGAACCAGAGCGACATCGGCAATTTGGGGCGCTTTCTCACCCTGTCCGACACGGCCGAGGTGCTCAATGTCTCGCTCAACCAGGCCTACGTGCTGGTGCGCAGCGGCGAACTGCCCGCCATCAAGATCGGCGGCAAGGGCCAGTGGCGCGTCGAGCGGTCGGTGCTCGAATCGTTCATCGAGGCCAAATACGAAGAGGCCAGGCGCCTCAGCCTGTGGAACCAGTCGGACTTCGGCAACATCCCCGAACTGGCCGGCCAGCGCGAGCCGCGCCCGCGCGACGACGCGGAGTAGCCGCGCGCGCTCGCGTCACAACCGCACGAGCAGCACCTGGTGCAACGGGATCGTGCGGTAGTCGATCACGGCGGACTCGCGGCGCGGACGGTCGCTGCCGTGCGTCGCCAGGTCGAGGTGGTCGCGGCCGACCCGGTCGATCGTGCCGTGCACGTCGCCGAGCGCGGTGCGCACGTCGATCGGGGCGCGCCGGCGGCACAGGTCGCGCAGCACGAACGGGAGGGTCAGCCGCGACGCCAGCGTCGACTCCGCCGGAGGCTGCGCAGAACCGGGCGCCAGGCTCAGCTCGACCTGCGCGCGCGTCAACACCAGCGACGAGATGGCGGCCAACGGCAATACGCACTGCGCCGCGCGGCGCGTCTCGCCTAGCAGCTGCGCGGTGAGCCAGTCGCGCCCGAACGAGAGGGGACGCACAGTCACGTGCTCGCCCGAGTTCAGGATGACGCGTACCGCACGGTCGCGGTCGTGCTGCGCGCCGTCATGGTCGGCCCCGTCGTGCCGAGCGCCGTCGTGGATGGCCTGCAACCGGTCGCGCACCGATAGCCGGCCGATGCGCAGGCGCTCCTCTTCGGCGTGCTCGTCGAGTTCTTCGGCGCGCAACTCTTGCTCGAGTTGACCCTCGAGGTCGTCGAACAGGCTGTCCCACCGCATGCGCCGACCCTAGCGACACCGGCGGCGGGACAGTACCGGTTATCCACAGATTTCGGTAGGGCGGGATTGCGCATGCCCCGGCTCTGCTTGAGTCGATGCACCCCCGTTCGGGGGCCTTCGTTCAGCTAGCACATCGAGGGGAGCCCGGTTTGAGCGCGACGGCCCGCAAGACAGCAGACGATCACGACGACGCGCACGAGGTGCTGCCGTCGAAACCCATCCACGCCCCCTACGACGGTGACGAGTTCTTCGGCGTCCAGCCGGCCACGCGGGCGGTGCTCCCCAACCCCGAGCCCCTGCTCGAGAACCTCACCCGCTGCGTCATCGAGATTCTCGCCGGCGCCCGCGACCTCGAGCAGATCGCGCGCTGGGTCGACGACGACGTCTACCGCCACCTGCTCAAACGGGTCGTGCTCTCCACCCGCGCGCGGCAGGCCAAGGGGCAGGTGGCCAGGGCGCCGAACTTCGCCATCGGGTCGATGTCGATCTGCGAACCGCGCGACGGCGTCGTCGAAGCGGTCGTGATCGTGATCGGCAAAGCCAGAACCCGCGCCGTGGCCCTGCGGCTGGAGGGCTTCGACACGAGATGGCGAGCGACGGCCATCAACGTGCTGTGACGGGGTCGAGCCCCTAACGCAAATTGAGCCTGTCGAAATCTCCCGCGACATACATCGTGGGGATCTCGACAGGCTCAATCAGCCGCTCGCGCTGTTACTTCTTTTTGTCCTGGGCGCGACGCTGCTGGCGGTTGACGGGCGCTGCCGTCTCGGCCGGGGCATCCGTCGACTGGCCGAAGGCACCCTTCTTCGCGGGCGCCGCCGCGGCGGGCGCCTTGGCGCGGGCCAGCGTCGGGTTCGACTGCTGCGCCTGCTGGGCACGCGCGGTCGCGGCCTTCTCGACCTGGCCGCGCTGGTTGCGCACCTCGACCTCGCCGTTGGCCTCTTCGCTCGGGGCTGAGTAGCTCAGGCGCTCGGCGGGAGCCGCGTTGCCGGTGAGTCCCTTGGCCGCGACTATCGGGGCGGACGCGTTCGCGCCGCCGCCGGTCACCTCGACCTCGAGGTTGAACAGGAAGCCGACGGTCTCCTCGCGGATCTGCCCCATCATCTGCTGGTACAGGGCGAAGCCCTCGCGCTGGTACTCGACGAGCGGGTCGCGCTGCGCCATGGCGCGCAGGCCGATGCCGTCCTTCAGGTAGTCCATCTCGTAGAGGTGGTCGCGCCAGCGGCGGTCGATGACCGACAGCACCACGCGGCGCTCGAGCTCGCGCATGGCGGGCTCGCCGAGCTGGGCGGTGCGCTTGTCGTAGGCGACCTTGGCGTCGGAGAGGATCTCCTTGGTGAGGAACGCCTCGGTGACCTTGCCGCGGGCGCCCGCCTCGGTGAGCAGTTCGTCGATCGTGATGCCGACCGGGTAGAGCGTCTTCAGCTCGGTCCACAGCGCCTCGAAGTCCCACTCGTCGGAGTGGCCCTCGGCGGTGTGCGCCTCGATGACCTCGGTCACGACGTCTTCGAGGAAGTGCGTGACGCGGTCCTGCAGGTCGTCGCCCTCGAGGATGTGACGGCGGTCGCCGTAGATGGCCTCGCGCTGGCGATTGAGAACGTCGTCGTACTTGAGCACGTTCTTGCGGATCTCGGCGTTGCGGCCCTCGACCTGGGACTGGGCGCTGCGGATGGCACGGCTAACGACCTTGGACTCGATGGCCAGGTCGTCGGGCACGTTGCCGCGGCCCATCAGCGCCTCGGCGGCTCCCGAGTTGAACAGGCGCATGAGGTCGTCCTGCAGCGAGAGGTAGAAGCGGCTCTCACCCGGGTCGCCCTGTCGACCGGAGCGACCGCGCAGCTGGTTGTCGATGCGGCGCGACTCGTGGCGCTCGGTGCCGAGCACGTAGAGTCCGCCGACGGCGACGACGCGCTCGGCCTCCTCGCTCACCTCGGTCTTCACCTCGGCGAAGACGTCGTCCCACGCGGCTTCGTACTCGTCGGGGGTGTCGACCGGGCTGAGGCCCTTGTTGTTCATGTGCGCCACGGCGAGGAACTCCGCGTTGCCGCCGAGCATCACGTCGGTGCCTCGACCGGCCATGTTGGTGGCGACGGTGACGGCGCCGAGGCGGCCGGCCTGCGCGATGATCGATGCTTCACGCGCGTGGTTCTTGGCGTTGAGCACCTCGTGCTTCACACCGCGCTTGGCGAGCATCTTCGAGAGCAGTTCGCTCTTCTCGACGCTCGTGGTTCCGACGAGCACGGGCTGGCCGTTCTCGTGGCGGCCGACGATGTCGGCGACGACCTGCTCGAACTTTGACTGCTCGTTCTTGTAGATCAGGTCGCTCTGGTCTTTGCGCAGCATCGGCTTGTTGGTGGGGATCGGCACGACGCCGAGCTTGTAGGTCGCCATGAACTCGGCGGCTTCGGTCTCGGCGGTACCGGTCATTCCCGACAGCTTGTTGTACAGGCGGAAGTAGTTCTGCAGCGTGACGGTGGCGAGGGTCTGGTTCTCGGCCTTGACGGCGACGCCCTCCTTGGCCTCGATCGCCTGGTGGATACCCTCGTTGTAGCGTCGGCCCATGAGGATACGGCCGGTGTGCTCGTCGACGATGAGCACCTCGCCGTTCATAACGACGTAGTCCTTGTCTTTTTTGAACAGGGCGGATGCCTTGATCGAGTTGTTGAGGAACGAGATGAGCGGTGTGT
>NZ_JBKKAD010000077.1:0-14515 GCF_046714715.1 Conyzicola sp.
CGCGTGAACATGTACCAGATCCGCCAGTGGTACGCCCCGCTCGCGGAACTCGCGAAGACCCGCAAGGTCGCGGTCATCGCCCGCTCGCCCGGCACCATGCTCACGCTGCTCGACGAATCGCCGGTGCCGGTGGTGTACCTGCGCAAGGTGGTGGATCTCGAACGGTTCATCCACTCGCAAGACATCAAGATCGTCTTCTACGTGAACCAGAACACCAAGAACTTCCAGATGTTCCGGTACGGGCGCATGTGGCACGTTTTCATCAACCACGGTGAGAGCGACAAGATGTACATGACGACGAACCAGTTCAAGGCCTACGACTTCAGTTTCGTGGCCGGCGACGCGGCCAAGGAGCGGCTCGCCCGCAAGCTGTGGGACTTCGACGTCGACCGCAGGGCGATCTCGATAGGTCGTCCGCAGGCCGACCACTTCGCCGCCGACCTGCCCTATCCGGAAGACGACCGCACCGTCGTGCTGTACGCCCCGACCTGGGAGGGCGACCGCGAATCCGCCGCCTACGGCTCGATCGCCACCCACGGCGTCGCTCTCGTGAACGCCCTCATCGCGACGGGCACCCACCGCGTGGTCTACCGTCCGCACCCGCGCAGCGGCGTCATCGATCCCGCCTACGGTGCCGCGAACCGGTCGATCATCGCTGCCATCCGGTCGGCCAACGCCGCTGACCCGGCCGCGCACCACATCTTCGACGACGGCAACGACCTGGGCTGGCAGCTGGCGGGTGCGGATGTCGCGATCACCGACATCTCGGCCATGGTGTACGACCGGCTCGCCACCGGCAAACCGCTCATCGTGACCCGCCCGGTCTCGGCCCGTGCCGAGATCGACGAGTCGGGCTACCTCGGGTCGAGCGAGTGGCTCGAGGCCGAGGCCGCCGCCGACATCGTGGCGATCGCCGACCGCGTGCAGAACAGCGAAGAGGCGCAGAAAAACCTGCACTTCTGGGTGGAACGCCATTTCGGCGACACCACGCAGGGTGCCGCGACCGCGCGGTTCCACGGAGCCGTCGAGCAGCTCGTCGCCGAGTGGGAGCGCAACGCGCTGCTGCACGCCGACGACGAGCCGTCGAGCGAAGACCCCTTCGACGACGATGACGACGAAGACGCCATCAGCGAGGACTGACGGGGTCAAAAGCTCACCCGCCACAGGTACTCGTCGCCGTTAGGGCGGAACCAGCGCACGACGACGACCGAATTGCGCGCCAGATCGTGGCCGCGCACGGCGAAGCCGAGCACCGCGCCCGGCAACAGTCGCGTCTGGCTGACGGGCAACAGCAGCCCTGAGCCGAGCACGGCGAGCCGCATGCCGTCGAGGGTCTCGGTGCTGCGGTTCACGATGTAGTAGCGCACGGGGGCGCGGGAGCGGTCGACGATGAACGGAACGCGGTAAGCGAGTGGTTGCATGCGGCGAAGGTAGGTTCGGCCAACGACGGTGGGGCGGGTGCTGTGCAAGCCCCCGTGCGCGATTTACCTGTGGAGGAGTGGCGGCGTAGCGTCGGGATCATGCCCCGCCTGCGCAGAAGCAACCTCCAGACGCCCGGCCTCGGCCGGGTCCGACGCGGACGTGGATACTCCATCCGCGATACCGGCGGAAGGAAGGTCGACGACGACGCCGTGCGCGAGCGCGTCGACACGCTCGCGATCCCGCCCGCCTGGACCGACGTCTGGATCGCGCCGCACCCCAACAGCCACATTCAGGCGACGGGAGTCGACGAGGCCGGGCGACGACAGTACATCTACCACTCGTTCTGGCGGGAGAAGAAGGACCGGGCGAAGTTCGACCGCGCGCTGCTGTTGGCCGAGGCGCTGCCAAACGCGCGTCGAGCCGTGACGATCGACTTGCGCAGCGAGGGCAACACACGCAACCGGGTGCTCGCCGGGGCCTTCCGCATGCTCGACACCGGCGCACTGCGTATCGGTTCGGAACGCTACACCGAGACCAATGGCAGCCACGGACTGTCGACCCTGTTGTGCGCCCACGCGAAGGTCAGCGGGACGACGGTCACCCTCAAGTTCCCGGCCAAGAGCCGGCAGCAGTGGAGCTCGGAGATCACCGACGTGGATCTCGCCGAGTTGCTAGCCGACCTCAAGCGGCGCGGGCCCACCGCACGGTTGCTCTCGTATCAGGTCGACGGCGAATGGCGCCCGCTCACCGCGGAGGAGATCAACGAATACGTTCGCGAGCGCACGGGCGGCGCATTCTCGGCGAAAGACTTCCGCACGCTGCGCGGTACCGTGGCCGCCGCCGTGAGTCTCGCAAAACGCGGACCGGCGAAGTCGAGCACGGCCCGTACCCGGGCCCTCGCGCAGGCGATGCGTGACGCCGCGGCGACCCTCGGCAACACCCCGTCGATCGCGAAGAAGAGCTACGTCGACCCGCGGCTCGTCGACAAGTACCGGCAGGGCAAGACGATCGACCGTGCGAAGACGGCATCGGCCGAGACCGAGCTTCGCAAACTGCTCGGTTAGAGCCGCCGGGTCACCGTAGTGTGATCTCGCGCATCGGATCTCCGGTGTCGACGAAGAGCCTGCCCTCGGCGCTGAGTGCCGCTGCGATATTCGCCAGGGCTGCCGCGTAAAGCCGCGGGTGCCGACCGTCGAGTGCGCCCACACGGCACGCGAAGGCTAGATCGAAGGGCGGGATCGAGGGTGCGAGCGAAAAGCTCTCGACGGGCGCGCAGAGCGTCGACAGCAGGCCCGCCTCGATCTCGGCCGCGCATGTGCGCCTGGTGAGTTCGACGCCGGCGGGAGAACGGTCGAGAACGAGGACGTGTCCCGCCGGGCCGATGCGTCGAGCGACCTCGCGGGCGGCTGCGCCGGGCGCTCCACCGATCTCCAACACGCGCAGCCCCGTGCGAAGAGGGAGCGCGTCGACCGCTCGCTCTAACCGTGGGGAGAGAGCGCTGCCCATTCCTGTCGCGGGTCCTACTCGGCGGGGTCGGCGGGGAAGTCGCGCTGCGCCTTCTCGAGCGCGCGCTGGGTGCGCGACGGTCGCGGCGTCTTGTCGCCGCGCAACCGCCTGGGCAGACGCGGTTCCCTCGGCGGTTTGGGCTGCTTGGGTGCCTTCTCCCGCAGCGCGAGCACGGCGGGGAACTCGGGAGGCGCGGCCCGGAATGCCTCGCGGGAACTCCGCACGACCTGACGACCGAGCAGGTTGTTGCCGGCACCGCCGACAACGGCCCCGATACCGAACGGGATGACGCGGCCGACGATGTTCGTGCCCTGGGTGAGGGCGAACCGCTTGACGAAGGTTCTCTTGAGCCGGTCGGCGATCTGGCCCATCGCGGCCTGCGGCAGGCTCTTGGTGACGAGCTCGCCCCAGAACTTGGTGCGAACCGGCCCGGAACCCGTCGCCTGGCTGGCGAGCTGCTTCACGAGGTCGCTGCCGGCCGTGCCGAGGATGAGCGTCATCACGAGGGTGCGCGCGCGGTCGGGGTCGTCGACCGCGATGCCGTGGACCTCGGTGACCGACTGGGCGAAGAGCGCGCTCGCCTCGAGGAAGCCCCCGGTCTCGACGGTGGAGAGGGCGAGGGATGCGCCGATTCCCACGGCGGGGATGACGGCGCTCGCGCCGACGAGCGCTCCGCCCGTCGTCACGGCGGTGAGGTAGCGCCGCTCGAGGATGCGGATCACCTGCTCGGGTGTGGCGTCGGGGTTGTGTGCCCGGATACTGCGCAGGTGCGCGAGAACGGCCGGCCGCTGCACAGTGAGCAGGCGGTCGATGCCGCCCACGACGAAACGGTTCGCCTCGGGGACCTGTGGGGTCGCCGGGGGGATCACTGGCTTGATCATTTCACTCCGTAGTCGGCGTTGTACCGGTCGAGTACGTCGGCGATGGGTGCATCGAGTACGAGCTCGCCCTTGTCGAGGTAGAGGCCGCGGCTGCAGAAACGGCGCAGGTCTTTCTCGCTGTGCGAGACGATGAACAGCGTGCGGCCACCGGCGAGCAGTTCTTCGATGCGGTTGTAGCACTTCTCCCTGAAGGCCCGGTCGCCCACGGCCAGAACCTCGTCGACGAGGATGATCGGTTCTTCGAGCCGCGACACGACGGCGAAGGCGATGCGCACCTTCATCCCGCTGGAAAGGTGCTTGTAGGGGGTGTCGAGGAAGTCGCCGATCTCGGCGAACTCGATGATCTCGTCGAATTGCGACTGGATCTCGCCCCGCTTCATACCGTGGAGGCCGGCCGTGAGGTAGACGTTCTCGCGCACGGAGAGATCGTTGACGAAACCGCCGGTGATCTCGATGAGCGGCGCGACGCCGCCCCGCACACCGACGGACCCCTCGTCGGGAAGCACGACCTCGGCGACGAGTTTCAGCAGGGTCGACTTGCCCTGCCCGTTGCGGCCGACGACACCGATGGCTTCGCCCGGCTGCACGTCGAAGGTCACGTGCCGCAGCGCCCAGAACTCGCCCGGACGGGTCTTGCGGGCACGGGCGCTGAACAGGTCTTTGAAGTTGCGACGGGAGCGACGGTTGCGGCGATAACGGATGCCCGCATCCGTCACAGAGATCACCGCGGTCTGCGGGGCCGTCGCGGCGCGGTCGGCGATATCACTCTGGGTCACGGGTCAGATCTCTTTCAGCACCGAACGGATGGTGCGCTTGAACACGAGCATGCCAATACACAGGATGACGATACTCATCGCGGCTGAGACCCAGACCATAAACCAGTCGTCGGCGGAACCGAGCTGCTCGGGGAAGAACGCCCCCCGGTAGAGCGAGAAGATGCCGCTGAGCGGGTTGAACGCGGCCCAGAAGTGCAGGTCGGGCGGCAGGTCGGTCACGCCGTAGATGATGGGCGACGCATAGAACAGGAAGCGCAGGGCCAGCTTCACTGCCCGTTCGAGGTCGCGGAAGAACACAACGAGCGGGGCGACGATGAGGCCGACGCCCACGGTGAGGATGCCCTGGATGATGATCGCGAGCGGGAAGTAGAGGATGTTGAGGTTGACGGCCGCGCCGCTGATGATCACGAAGAACGCGAGCACGGGCAGACTGGCGATAAACTCGATGCCCTTCGACATCACCAGGCTGACGACCCAGATCGTGCGGGGGATCTTGGTCGAGCGAACGAGTTTCGCCTCTTTGATGAACGCCCGCGTGGTGTCGGACACCGCCCCCGTGAACCAGGTCCACGGCAGGAGCGCCGAGAGCAGGAAGACGATGTACGGTTCGGCGCCGACGTCGCGCCCGAAGACCTGGGTGAAGACGAACCAGTAGATGCCCGCCATGACCAGCGGATCGAGGATCGACCAGACATACCCGAGCGCCGACGTGGAGTAGCGCACACGCAGATCGCGCGTGGCGAGCAGTCGCAGGGAGTGCCAGTAGCGCGCTAGGGGAGCGCGTGCGGCTCGCTCGGGTGGTGCAACGGTCACGTGGATCCTTTGGGGCTAAAGGGCGCCTCGGCGGCGGCCATTCAACCCCACCACGACCGGTTAGACGAAGAGGTTCGCCCGTTCCAGGTCTTCAGCGAAGTCGACCTCCACTGCGTAGAGGTCTGAGATGTCCACCGGTTCGATGTGCAGCTTGTCCTGCTCAATGGCCAACTCTATGCCACGCTCGAAGTAGTCCTGAGCGCCGACGCGCTTGAGCTGGCGCAGCAGAACGGCCTTGTCGTCGCGCGAGATGTAGTTGATGCCGACGGCCTCGCCGAGACCGTTCTTCACGGTCTTAGAGAGCTCTTTGATGTAGCCCTCGGCATCGGTCGTGTACTTGACCTCTTCGTCGGAGACCTTCGCGGTGTTGACCGACACGAACGACTGGTCGCGGGCGACGAGCTTGGCCGCACGCTCGAGAGCGGTCGGGTCGAAGACGACGTCGCCGTTCATCCACAGCACGCCGCCGGGAGCGGACGCCTGCAGCGCGCGCATCAGGCTCTTCGACGTGTTGGTCTGGTCGTACTGCTCGTTGTAGACGAAGGATGCCTCGGGGAACGCTTCGATGATGTGCTCGAGCTTGTAGCCGACGACCACGGTGACCTGGGCGGCTTTGCCGAACGCGTGGTGGATGTTGTCGAACTGCTGCCCCATGATGGTGCGCCCATCGGCGAGCTCGGTGAGCGGCTTCGGCAGCGAACGGCCGAGGCGACTGCCCATACCGGCGGCCAAAATCACGATCTGCGTGGTCACGATGAGTCTCCTTGATGTCAAGCTAGCGCTACGAGGCAACGAATGAGGGTGGCAAGTTTGCCTGTTGTTTACCTGTAGGTGAATATCTGGACACGACACTGTGCTGGTATAACCTTACGGGCCACCCGCATGCGGGGGCCAGAGCTACGCGCCGATGTTGTCGATTCGTGATGGAACCTCTGGGAGTCTCACGCGGTTGGTACGGTTGACAGGTGGATTCCGAACCAGACCTGCCCGAGGCCCAAACACCGCCCCCGGCTCGCACTCCGGCCGCCCGCGCAGCAAGCACACCGAAGAAAACGACGGGTGCCACGCGCAAACCGGCAGCCCCGCGTCAGCCGCGGTCGAGCACGTCGGCGACCGCTGCCACGGCTAAGCCGGCCACGCCTGCCAAACCCGCCGCGCCGAAGGCTGGCCCCGTCAAACCGACCGCGCCGCGCAGCACGACCCCGCGCACCACGAACCCCCGCGCGACGACCCCGCGTACGAGCGCGCCGAAGGCCGCCCCCGCCAAGCCCGCCGCGTCGAAGTCGGTCGCGTCGCCGAATTCCGAGAGGCCGGCGGTCAAGCGCACCCCGGCGAAGAAGACGACGACGGATGCCGCGAAGCCCGACGGCACCACCGAGCTCACGGGCCCCACGCCCGACGTGACGACGGAAGCGACGCCGGCGGCCCCGCCCGCGAAACGGCCCGCCCGCCGACCCGCCGCAAAGAAGCCCGTGGTGGTCGAGCCGGTTGTGGCTCCGGAGCCCGCTGTCGAGCCGGAGCCGGAGCCGGCAGTCGAGCCGGAGCCGGCAGTCGAGCCAGAGCCGGCAGTCGAGCCAGAGCCTGTCGTCGAGCCAGAGCCCGTCGTCGAGGCGCCGGTCGTCGAGATTCAGGGCGCCGCTCGCGAGACAGTGCTGAAGATCTCCGGCCTCGTGAAGCGATTCGACGACAAGACGGCCGTCGCCGGCATCGACCTCGAGATCGAGGCCGGTTCGTTCTTCGGGATCGTCGGACCGAACGGCGCGGGCAAGACGACGACGCTGTCGATGGTCACCGGCCTGTTGCGTCCCGACGCCGGCAGCATCGTCGTGCACGGCGCCGACGTCTGGGCGAACCCGGTCGTGGCCAAGCGCACGATGGGCGTGCTGCCCGACCGCCTGAGACTGTTCGACCGGCTCACCGGTGCTCAGCTGTTGTACTACTCCGGCATCCTGCACGGGCTCGAGAAGAGCGTCGTGCGCAACCGCACCGCAGACCTGTCGGCGGCCTTCGGGCTCGAAGACTCGCTCGACCGTCTGGTGTCGGACTACTCGGCCGGAATGACCAAGAAGATCGCGATCGCCGCGGCCATGATCCACTCGCCGCGCCTGCTCGTGCTCGACGAGCCGTTCGAATCGGTCGACCCGGTATCCGCGGCGAACGTCATCGAGATACTGCAGAAGTACGTGGCCGCCGGAGGAACCGTGGTGATGTCGAGCCACACCATGAACCTCATCGAACGCATCTGCGATTCGGTCGCGGTCGTGGTTAACGGAGCGGTACTGGCGACGGGGACGATGGCCGAGGTGCGCGGCGACAAGTCGCTCGAAGAACGGTTCGTCGAACTCGCCGGCGGGCGCAAGGCGGCGGAGGGCATGGAGTGGTTGCACAAATTCTCCGACTGAAGCTGCGGCTTCTTGGCAACTCGTTCCGCCGCAGCCCCTGGCAGCTGCTCGGGCTCGTGCTCGGCCTGCTGTACGGACTCGGCACGGCCGTGCTCGTGGTCGGCGGCCTCATCGCCCTGCGGTTCTTCGACGTCGATGTCGCGGCCAGCGCCACCATCGTTCTCGGGTCGGCGGTGCTGGTCGTGTTCACCGTGTTGCCGCTCGTGCTGGGCATCGACGACACGCTCGACCCGCGCAAGTTCGCGCTGTTCGGCATTCCCAACAACAAGCTCGCCACCTCGCTCGCCATCGCGTCGTTCGTGTCGGTACCGACCATCGTCGTCACGATCATGGCCGTCGCGCAGATCGCGACCTGGAGCCGTGGCGCCGGCCCCGCGCTGCTCGCGGTCGCCGCAGCGTTCATCATCGTCGTCACCTGCGTGCTGTCGGCACGCATCTCCACCTCGGTCGCCGCGTTCCTGCTCGCCACCCGGCGGGCACGGGACACCACCGCCATCTTCGGGCTGATCGCGCTCGTGAGCCTCTCGCCCGTGATCGTCGCGCTCGTCTCGGTCGACTGGGCCCGCGAGGGCCTCGACGTTCTCGGGCGCATCGCCGCCGTGCTCGGCTGGACGCCCGTCGGAGCGGCCTGGGCGTTCCCCGCTGCCGCCGCGGCCGGCGACGGGGGAGCAGCCGCTCTCAAGCTGCTCATCGCGGTGGGCTGGATCGCGGTGCTCGCACTCGTCTGGCGGGCGCTCGTGTCGAGGATGCTCACGACCCCGCAGCGTCAGGCGCAGGCCAAGCGATACACGGGTCTCGGCTGGTTCGGCGTCTTTCCCGCCACCCGCACGGGCGTCATCGCCGCGCGGAGCGTCACCTACTGGCTGCGCGACTCCCGCTACGGCACGTCGCTCATCGCGATCCCGCTCATTCCGATCTTCATGGTCGTCGCCCTCGTCATCGGCGCGGGCCCGCTGCCGCTGATCGCCCTGCTGCCGCTGCCGATCATGTGCCTGTTTCTGTCGTGGTCGATCCACAACGACGTCGCATTCGACAACACGGCCGTCTGGCTGCACACCTCGGCGAGCACCCCGGGCCGGGCCGACCGCATCGGCCGCCTGCTGCCCGCGCTCATCGTCGGCATGGTGGTGATCGCCGTGGGTTCCGTGGTCAGCGCCCTCGTCTACGGCGATTGGGCCGTGCTGCCCAGCGTGGTGGGCGTGAGTACGGGCATCCTGCTCAGCGGCCTCGGTCTCTCGAGCTTCATGTCGGCCCGGTTCCCGTACGCCGCCGTGCGGCCGGGCGACAGCCCGTTCGCCCAGCCCCAGAGCGGGAGCCCGGCCGGACTCCTGCAGGCTCTCTCGTTCCTGGCTATCCTCGGGTTCGCCGCACCGGCCGTCATCGCCGGGGTCATCGGTGTGAACGAGGGCGGGTACTGGCCGTACCTGTCGCTGGCTGCAGGCGTCGTCATCGGAGCAGCGGTGTTGGTCGGCGGCGTCGCGTGGGGCAGCCGGGTCTTCGAGAAACGCGGGCCCGAGCTCCTCGCCTTCGCGATGCGCAACTAGCGCACGGTGGCCGAGCGAACCGCCGGGTGCGAAAGTAGAATCGGTCTATGACTGATACCGAGCACACCGGCGGAGGCACCTCAACTCTCGATCGCGAACTCGAGGAACTGCTCAACAGCGAGCAGGTCGAAGAGGGCGATCACGAGCGCTTCTCCCACTACGCACCGAAGAACAAGATCATGGAGTCCGCGCTCACCGGCAAGCCCGTTCGCGCCCTGTGCGGCAAGCTGTGGACCCCGGGCCGCGACCCGCAGAAGTTTCCCGTCTGCCCCACCTGCAAAGAGATCTACGAGACGATGAAGTAACGCGCTTCGCTGGGTTTCGATACGGCCGTAGACGGCCTACTCAACCGGCAGAGCTCACGTAGACCGTCGGGATGGCGGGCTCGCCCCGTCCGAGGCGGAAAGCCTGATCCGACAGCTCGGCGATGGCGGCGGCACGATGCGTGCGGGCCACTCCCGTGCCATGCGCTCCGAGGTAGTCGGCAACCGGCTCACCCTGGATCATGAGGGGCACGAGAAGGCGACGTTCGGCATCCGACACCGCAGGTTCGTCGCCCACGTAGATCGTCTCGGCGACGGCGACGCCGTCTTCCAGCGTGCGCACGGGGTGCTTGCGTCCGCCGACGGTGGCCTTCGACGCCGATTTCTTTGCAACCGAGACCCACTCGCCGGCGTCGTCGCGCCTGGCAACGAGCTTGTAGACCATCGAGGCGGCGGGATGCCCGGACCCGGTGACGACGGAGGTTCCGACCCCGTAGGAGTCGACGGGGGCCGCGCGGAGGGCGGCGATCGTGTACTCGTCGAGGTCGTTCGTGACGGTGATCTTGGTGTTGACGGCGCCGAGCGAGTCGAGCTGGCGGCGCACAGCGCCCACCTGTGCCGGCAGGTCGCCCGAGTCGATGCGCACGGCGCCGAGGCCGGTTCCCGCGACCCGCACGGCGGTTTCCACGGCCGCGGGCACGTCGTAGGTGTCGACGAGCAGCGTCGTTCCCGAGCCGAGGGCGGCGATCTGCGAGCGGAACGCCTCCTCCTCGCTGTCGTGCAGCAGGGTGAACGCGTGCGCGGCGGTTCCCATCGTCGGGATGCCCCATGCGCGTCCGGCCTCGAGGTTGCTGGTCGCGCCGAATCCGGCGATGAAGGCGGCGCGGGCGGCGGCGACGGCCGAGCGCTCGCCGGTGCGGCGGGATCCCATCTCGGCGATAGGGCGCCCGTCGGCGGCGGAGACCATGCGGGCGGCGGCGCTCGCGATGGCCGAGTCGTAGTTCAGCACGCTGAGGGCGAGGGTCTCGAGGATCACGGCCTCGGCGAACGTGCCGTCGACCACGAGGATGGGGGAGTTGGGGAAGTAGACCTCGCCCTCCTGGTAGCCGGAGATGTCGCCGTGGAATCTGTAGTCCGCGAGCCAGTCGAGTGTCTTCTCGGTGACGACGCCGTGGTCGCGCAACCAGGTGAGTTCGGCATCCTCGAAGCGGAAGTCGCGGATGAGGTCGAGCAGCCGCCCGGTTCCCGCGACGATGCCGTAGCGCCGCCCCTCGGGCAACCGCCGCGCGAAGACCTCGAAGACGCATTCCCTGTCGTGCAGGCCGCTGCGCATGGCCGCGTCGATCATGGTCAGCTCGTAGCGGTCGGTCAGCAGCGCGCTCGTCATGTCAATGAGCCTATCGATTGTCGCGCATCGCCTAGCGTGAGAGCCATGACAGTGCGGTGGATCTTCGCGGGGCAGCTCGGCGAGCTGTTCGACGACGGCGGGCCGATGCTGCTGATCGAAGCGAAGTCGGTGCTGCGCCGCCGCCCGATCCACCGGGCAAAGGCCCACCTCATCCTCTCGGCCATCCGCCATCGCGCCGCCGAACTCGGCGACCGGGTCGAGTTCCACCAGGTCGAGTCCTACTCCGAGGTGACGACAGGCCGCGACGACCTCGAGGTCGTCGATCCCACGTCGTATGCCGCGCGTCGGACCGTGCGCCGGCTCGGCGCGCGCATCCTGCCCAGCCGCGGGTTCGTCACCACCGAGGAGGAGTTCGCGGCGTGGGCGACGACGCGCGGCAACGGGCGGCTGCTGCTCGAGGACTTCTACCGGGACACCCGGATGCGCACCGGGCTGCTCATGGAAGGCCAGGCGCCGGCGGGCGGACAGTGGAACTACGACCACGACAACCGCCAACCGCCGCCCAAGAACGCCGTCTCGCTCGGGTTGCCCGACCCGCGCTGGCCGGTCGAAGACGACATCGACGCCGAGGTGCGCGCAGACCTCGACCGCTGGCAGGCCGCGGGCGACATCCGCCTGGTCGGCGACGACGGTCCGCGCCGGTTTGCCGCCACCGGAGCGGAAGCGGGGGCGGCGCTCGCCGACTTCATCAAGACCCGCCTCGGCGACTTCGGCACCTACGAGGACGCCACGCTCACCGGCGACTGGACCATGGCGCACTCGCTGCTCAGCGCACCGATGAACCTCGGCCTGCTCGACCCCCGGCACGTCGTGGAGACGGCGGCGGCGGAATACGCGAACGGCAATGCGCCGCTGGCGAGCGTCGAGGGATTCGTTCGCCAGATCGCCGGGTGGCGCGACTACGTCTGGCACCTCTACTGGCACCTCGGCGAGGATTACCGCACGGGGCACAACGCGCTGCGCGCCACCGTCGACCTGCCGCGCGAGTTCGTCGAACTCGACGCCGCGGCGGTCGAGGCGAACTGCCTGCGGCACTCCATCGGCGGGCTGCGCGAGCGTGGCTGGGCGCACCACATCCAGCGGCTCATGGTGATCGGCAACTGGGCGCTGCAACGCGGCTACGACCCCGTGCAGCTCAACGACTGGTTCACCGACATGTTCGTCGACGGCACCCCGTGGGTGATGCCGGCCAACGTGATCGGCATGAGCCAGCACGCCGACGGCGGCATCGTCGCGACGAAGCCCTACGCCTCGGGCGGCGCCTACATCGACCGGATGACCGACTACTGCGGCGGCTGCCGCTTCAACCCGAAGAAGCGTCTCGGCCCCGACGCGTGCCCGTACACTGCCGGTTACTGGGCGTTCCTCGACCGGGTGGAGCCGGCGCTGCGCACCAACCACCGCATGGCGCAGCCGCTCGCGGGGCTGCGCCGGCTGGCCGACCGCGAAGACGTGGTGCAGCAGGAGAGGGAGCGCGACGGCTTCCACTAAACTCGTGGGCGTGACAGATGCGCCGATCGGAGTCTTCGACTCGGGAGTCGGCGGTTTGACCGTCGCCCGGGCCATCATCGACCAGATGCCGCGGGAGTCGATCACCTACGTCGGCGACACCGCGCACTCGCCGTACGGCCCCAAACCCATCGCCGACGTGCGCCGGTACGCGCTCGAGGTCATGGACGACCTGGTCGCCGAGGGCGTGAAACTGCTCGTGATCGCGTGCAACACGGCGTCGTCGGCCATGCTGCGCGACGCCCGCGAGCGGTTCACCGGCGGCTACGGCATCCCCGTCGTCGAGGTCATCCAGCCCGCCGTGCGCGCCGCCGTGCGCCAGACCCGCAACAAGCGCGTCGGCGTGATCGGCACGGTGGGAACGGTGCAGTCGCTCGCCTACGAGGACGCGTTCGCCGCGGCATCCGACCTGCACATCTTTACCGAGGCCTGCCCGCGGTTCGTCGAATTCGTCGAGGCCGGGGTCACCAGCGGCCCCGAGCTCTTCGCGGTCGCCGAGCAGTACCTCGCGCCGCTCAAGGGCGCCGACATCGACACCCTCGTGCTCGGCTGCACGCACTACCCGTTGCTGGCCGCGGCCATCCAGTACGTGATGGGAGAAGAGGTCACTCTCGTCTCGAGCGCGGAAGAGACCGCATACGACGTGTACCGGATGCTCGTGAAGCACGGCCTCGAGCGAACGTCTCGCGAGTCGCCGGTCTACCGGTTCGAGGCCACCGGCGGCAGCCAGCAGCAGTTCTTGCGCCTCGCCGGCCGGTTCCTCGGCCCCGAGGTCACCCGCGTGGACCTCGTCGAGACCGGCGCGATCCACCTCCCCGCACTCGATCTCTCACGAGCACCTCTACCGAAAGCAGACGCCTCATGACCCGTTCCGACGGCCGCACCGCCACCGACCTCCGCCCCGTGACGATCGAGCGCGGCTGGAGCACGCAGGCCGAGGGTTCCGCACTCATCTCGTTCGGAAACACGAAGGTGCTGTGCACGGCGTCGTTCACCAACGGGGTGCCGCGCTGGCTGAAGGGCAAGGGCACCGGCTGGGTCACCGCCGAGTACTCGATGCTGCCGCGCTCGACGAACGACCGCATGGACCGCGAGAGCGTCAAGGGCAAGATCGGCGGCCGCACGCACGAGATCTCGCGCCTCATCGGACGTTCGCTGCGCGCCGTCGTCGACATGAAGGCGCTCGGCGAGAACACCATCGTGATCGACTGCGACGTGCTGCAGGCCGACGGCGGCACGCGCACCGCGGCGATCACCGGCTCGTTCGTCGCGGTGCACGACGCGCTCACGTGGATGCGCGGCAAGGGCATGATCGCCGCGCTGCCGGTGAAGGAGTTCGTCGCCGCCGTATCGGTGGGCGTCTACCAGGGCGAGCCGGTGCTGGACCTCGACTACCCCGAAGATTCGGCCTGCCAGACCGACATGAACGTGGTGATGACCGGCGGCGGGCGATTCGTCGAAGTGCAGGGCACCGCGGAAGGCGAGCCCTTTGCCCGCGAGGAACTGGACAATCTGCTCGGCCTCGCCGCGCGCGGAATTTCGGAACTGGTCGCGCATCAGCGACGCGCTTTGGGATTGTGAAAAGCATCGTCCTTGCTTCCGGAAATCCTGGAAAGAAGGCCGAGATAGAGCAACTCCTCGCACCCTTCGCAACGCGAGTGATCACGCAGGTCGAACTCGGCATCACCGAGGCGGAGGAGCCGTACGAAACTTTCCTAGAAAACGCGCTCGCCAAGGCGCGCCATGTCTGCTTCGCAACGCGCTTGCCCGCGCTCGCCGACGATTCGGGATTGTGCGTGGACGCCCTCGGCGGTGCGCCGGGCGTTCATTCCGCGCGCTATGCTGGTGAACCAAAGTCGGATCTCAGGAACAATCAGAAACTCCTCGATGCGATGTCCGCGCAGGACAACCGCGGCGCGCACTATGAAAGCGTTCTCGTGCTGATGCGCGGTCCCGGCGACACGCAACCGCTGGTCGCGAGCGCGCAATGG
>NZ_JBKKAD010000078.1:0-19150 GCF_046714715.1 Conyzicola sp.
CACCTGACCCGCACTTGCCGCGGCGGCCGCGGCGGCCGCGTCCGCGGCTGCCGCCGGGTCGACGGTCGGCGTCGCGGTGACGAGCGGGACTCCCCCGAGCAGCGAGTTCGGTACCAGGCTTCCGGCGCTGCCGGTGATGACGCTCTCTCCCGCGTCGGCCGCGGCGGCGGTGCCCAGGATGGCCCCGTCGGCGAGACGCAGGAAGACCGGGTTGGTGTTGCTGAGCACCATGCCGAGAGACTCGGCTTGAGTGGCGAGGTTCTGCGGGGACGAGAGCATGTCGAGCTGTTCGCTGAGCGCCTGCTGCTCGCGTCCGAGGTCGCGCTGCGAGGTCTGCAGCGCCGCGATGCGGTAGGCACCGTCGGAGACGACGATGCTCAGCAGCAGCTGTGCGATGAACAGCACGAAGAGGCCGCCGACGGCGACGGCCGCGTAGACCGCGCGAGGACGGGCGCGGCGCTGGGCACGGCTCGAGACGATCTCGATGTGGCGCGGGTGCTGTTCTTCGGCGGGTGCGCGCAGCGGTGTGGCGAAAGCAAGGTTGCTCACGTGATTCTCCTCAGTCGTTCGGCGGCGCGCAGTCGCACGGGTGTCGCTCGGGGGTTGAGAGCCTTTTCGGCCTCGGACGCGAGTTCGGCTCCGCGCACGAGCAGCTTCAGTTCGGGGCGGTGTTCGGGCAGCTCGACCGGCAGTCCGGCCGGGGCCGTCGACGCCGAGCGTGCCGCCAGGATGCGCTTCACGATGCGGTCTTCGAGCGACTGGTAGGAGAGCACGACGATGCGGCCTCCGACCTCGAGCGTGTCGATAGCCGCGGGGATGGCACGCTCGAGAACGGCCAGCTCCTGGTTCACCTCGATGCGGAGAGCCTGGAACACCCGCTTCGCCGGGTGACCCGCTCGCTGCACTGCCGCGGGCGTCGCGGCGATGATGACCTCGACGAGCTGCGCCGAGCGCACGAACGGTTCGCTCTCACGGCGCTGCACGATCTTGCTGGCGTACCGCGGGGCGAGCTTTTCCTCGCCGTAGTCGTAGAAGATCCTGCGCAGCTCGAACTCGCTGTACTCGGCGAGGATCCGCTCCGCGGTGAGCGGCGACGTGGCATCCATGCGCATGTCGAGCGGAGCGTCCTTGGAGTAGGAGAAACCGCGGTCGACCTCGTCCAGCTGCAGCGAGGAGACGCCGAGGTCGAAGAGGTAGGCCGATACCTCCGCGATTCCCAGGGTCTTCAGCGCGTCGGGGATCTCGTCGTAGACGGCGTGCACGAGGTGCACGCGGTCGCCGAACGGGGCGAGACGCTTTCCGGCGATCGCAAGGGCGTCGGTATCGCGGTCGATGCCGACGAAGGTGATGTCGGGGAAGCGGGTGAGGAACGCCTCGGCGTGTCCGCCCATGCCGAGGGTGGCGTCGACGAGCACGGCTCCGTCGCGTTCGAGGGCGGGGCTCAGAAGCTCGATGCTGCGCTCGAGGTTCACCGGGGTGTGGATGTCGTTGTCGCTCATAATCTTTCGGTTTCTTGCCTCACTGGCACTGATCCCCATCCGGAGTGACCTGACATCGGGGAAGAAAGTCAGGGCAAATCGGCTGGGAGTCACTGCCGGCGATCTAGAAGAGTCCGGGGATCACCTCCTCGTCGGTGTCGGAGAACGCGGCCTCGGTGCTCTCGTAGTAGGCGTTCCAGGTCTCGGTGTCCCAGATCTCGGCGCGGCTGCCCGCCCCGATGATCGTGAGTTCGCGGCCGAGGTTGGCGTACTCGCGCAGCGTCGCCGGGATGGTGACGCGGTGCTGGTTGTCGGGTCGTTCCTGACTGGCGCCCGAGAGGAAGACGCGCAGAAAGTCGCGCGCCTGCTTGTTCGACACCGGGGCCTGGCGGATCTTCTCGTGCACGCTCTCGAACTCGCGCTCGGTGAAGACGTAGAGGCATCGTTCCTGACCGCGCGTGATGACGAGCCCGCCGGAGAGCTCGTCGCGAAACTTCGCGGGAAGGATGACGCGACCCTTGTCGTCGAGCTTGGGGGCGTAGGTGCCAAGAAACACGGAACACTCCCCTTCACTCCCGGCCCGGATGGATTACCTCCACTTTACTCCACAATCCACCACAAAACTAGGAAACTGCGGATATATTCCCGTTCTGGGGTCAAAGTTCTCAGTAATCTCGCGAGATTGCGTGGTGGAGGGAAATGGAGCCGTTTGGGCTGTATCAGGCCGATTTTGGGCACAAAAAAAGGACCGACCCGAGGGTCGGTCCTGCTTTTGACGACTGTGAGGGTCTAGCGCCCGCGTTCGCCCTGGCGCTTGTCCCAGCGATTGCCGAGGCCGTCCATGAACCCGGTGGCCTTGGTCGGCTTACCCGGCTTGCGCTCGGGTGCCGCGGCTTCGAGCCTGCGGGGCGGTGCGATGGCGAGGAGCACCCCGCCGAACATGATGATGAATCCGAGCACGCCCACAAGCGGCTGCTGGATGACGACACCGACGAGCAGCGTGGCGATACCGAGTACCGCGAGCAGGGCTCCGACGACTACGACGGTGTAGTTGGGCTTGCCTCTGCGCTGGCCTACTGTGGCGACGAAATCGGCGTCGTTTTGGTAGAGACCCCGCTCCATCTCTTCCAGGAGACGCTGCTCCTGCTCGGAAAGTGGCATCCTGATCCCCTCCGGCTCGGATTGTTGACGCGATTGAGTTCAATGTTACGCCTCGCGAGGCTCGCTAGGCTATGAGTGTGGCTGAGAGTACGCGGTTAGTTGATCTGGTTCAAGAACGTATAGACGAATTTCTGGAGGATCGGGCACCGCAACTGACGGCTATCGCCCCAGAAATCGATGATTTCCTCGGTTTCTCGCGGGATCTGCTCTCGGGGGGTAAAAGATTCCGGGCGCTCTTCTGCTACTGGGGCTGGCATTCCGTGAGTACACCGGGAATCGGGTTCGACGTCGCCGAAGACGTCACAAGCGTCGATTTCCCCTCCGTCGTGACCGCGGCCGCAGCGCTCGAGGTGTTCCACGCGGCCGCGCTCGTACACGACGACATCATGGACAACTCCGACACGCGCCGCGGCCGCCCGTCGGCCCACAAACGGTTCGAGGCCCTGCACACCGAGAACGCCTGGCTCGGCAGCGCCCGCACCTTCGGCGACTCGGCGGGCCTCCTGCTGGGCGACCTCCTGCTCGGCTGGAGCGACGAGGTCTTCGATTCGGGACTGCGCACGCTCTCCGACCCGGAGGCGGCGTCGGCGGCGCGCAGAGAATTCAATCTCATGCGCACCGAGGTGACGGTGGGCCAATACCTCGACATCGTCGAGGAGAACGCGTGGCGCAACCACCCCGAGAGCGAGCTGCTCCCCCGCGCCCACCGGGTCATCGTCTACAAGTCTGCGAAGTACAGCGTCGAAGCCCCGCTCGCGATCGGCGCGGCACTGGGCGGCGCCACCGCAGAGCAGACCGATTCGCTGCGCGGCTTCGGCCTACCCCTTGGGGTGGCGTACCAGCTGCGCGACGACCTGCTCGGTGTATTCGGCGACCCACAGGTCACCGGCAAGCCGGCGGGCGACGACCTGCGCGAGGGCAAGCGAACGGTCATCATCGCTCTCGCCCGCACCACGCTGCCCGCGAACGCGCGCACCCTGCTCGACGAGCTGCTCGGCGACCCAGAGCTCGACGCGCAGCAGGTGCAGGTGTTGCAGGGCATCATCCGTGAGAGCGGCGCGATCGACAGGGTGGAACGCATCATCGCCCACAACGTGGGGTTGGCGCGGGCGGCGCTGCAGGACGCTCCGTTGAGTGCCAGCGCGAGGGCTCAGCTGACCCAGCTGGCCGACACGGTCATCCAGCGCACGGCCTAGTCACGGCGTTAGACCGCTCTAGTCAGCCCTGCACTTGTTAGCCCAGTGCTTGTTAGCCCAGTGCTTGGGCGACGCGTCGGACTTCGGCCTTGCGCCCGGCGCGAAGTGCCTCGATCGGGCTGACACCCAGGCTGTCTTCCGGGTTCAGCAGCCAGTCCATTGCCTCGTCGTCGGTGAAGCCGCTGTCGCCGAGCACAACGAGGGTTCCACGGAGCTCGCTCATGGGCTCGCCGTCGACGATGAACGCCGCGGGTACCTTCCACACGCCGTCAATCTTTCGGGCGAGAAGAGCGCGATCTTCGATCAGTCTGCGTACCTGGCTGACCTTGATTCCGAGCAGTTCAGTGAGGTCGGGAACGGTGAGCCACGTGGCGTCGGGGGTATCAGTCACTCCTTAAGCCTGCCACGGCCGGGGCGGTTTCGCCGGTAGCGACGTGGCCGACACACCGTGTTTCGAGCAGATTAACCCGAGTCACATCAGCCACACTGATTGACTCTCATATACATCTGTGCCACTTTTGACTAGTCGCACCGCCATTGTGTGCGGCACTTCCTGGCCGGGAGCAACACGGGGAACTTATGTCACACAACTTTGAGCACGACACGCAGACCACAGCTGGAACGATCCTGTCGGGCCTCGTGCCCACTCCCGCTTCACCGTTCGTGCGGCCGGTCGCCTCGCGCGACCAGAGCAACCTGCGCAGGACGATGTCTGCCACGATGCCCATCCTCGTGGTCGGCTCGCTCGCCCTGTCGATGAACCTCACCGGCCCGATCGAACGGGTGGAAGCCAAAGCCCCGTCGAACGACAAGGCCCACAAGCCCGCGCAGCCCGCCGACGTCGCGGTCGAAGACGCGGGGGTTCCCGTCGCGGAAACGACACCGCAGGGCGAGGTCAGCACCGCGGCCGCGCCAGCCAGCTACCGCGTCGCCGCCGGCGACACCGTCAGCAGCATCGCCGGCCGCTACGGCCTGTCGACGGCATCCGTACTCGCACTCAACGGTCTCGGCTGGAAGTCCACCATCTTCCCCGGCCAGCAGCTCAAGCTGAACTCGGGCGCGGCGACCGCCGCCCCCACGCCGATCGCGGCCGCTCCGACCGCGGCCGCCACCGGCGGGCGCTACACCATCGTCAGCGGAGACACCGTCAGCCGCATCGCGTCGAAGTTCGGCGTCACCACGCAGGCGATCCTCAGCGCCAATGGCCTCGCCGGCTCGAGCATCATCTACCCCGGACAGTCGCTCGCCATACCGGGCGGCGCGACCTCGGCAGCCGCTCCGGTGAAGGCGAGCCCGGTCTCCGCACCGGTCACCGCCGCCCCCGTCGCGTCATCCGGCACCTACACAATCGTCTCGGGCGACAACCTCACAAAAATCGCGACCAAGCTCAAGGTGAGCCTGTCGTCCCTGCTCGCCGCGAACAACCTCACGGCAAAGAGCGTCATCTTCGCCGGCCGCACTCTCACCGTTCCCCGCGCGGTCACCGCCCCCGCCGCGGCCACCCCGACCGGGAGCACCGGCGCGATCACTCTCCTCGACGGCGAGATGGAGGCCAACGCGCGTGTCATCGTGTCGGTGGGCCGCAGCCTCGGCGTCAGCGACTACGGCATCGTCATCGCGCTCGCCACCGCCATGCAGGAGTCGAGCATGCGCAACCTCAACTACGGCCACCTCGACTCGGTGGGGCTGTTCCAGCAGCGCCCGAGCTCCGGCTGGGGTAGCGTCGGTCAGCTCACGAACGCGACCCACGCCGCGAAGCTCTTCTACGGCGGACCGAGCAACCCGAACAAGGGCATCACCCGCGGCCTTCTCGATATTCCGGGGTGGTCGTCGCTCACGGTGACCCAGGCCGCTCAGAAGGTGCAGATCTCGGCGTACCCCGACGCCTACGCGAAGTGGGAAACCTCCGCGCGCTTCTGGCTCGCCGACCTGAAGTAACCGTGACCCGCCCGACCGGGGTTGGCGAACACCCCGTGTTGGGAGGGGTCTTGCGGCCTGCGAACTTTAGACTGGCCACGTGAGCACGCAGACTACCGACCCGATGATTGGCCGTCTCATCGACGGCCGCTATCAGGTCAAATCGCGCATCGCCCGCGGCGGCATGGCGACCGTGTACCTGGCGACCGACCTGCGCCTCGAGCGCCGCGTCGCGATCAAGATCATGCACGGCCACCTCGCCGACGACAGCCAGTTCAAGGAACGCTTCATCCAAGAGGCCCGCAGTGCCGCGCGTCTCGCCCACCCCAACGTCGTCAACGTCTACGACCAGGGCCAGGACAGCGACATGGCCTACCTGGTCATGGAGTACCTCAACGGCATCACGCTGCGCGACCTGCTCACCGAGCACAAGATCCTCACCCCCGAGCAGACCCTCGATATTCTCGAGGCCGTGCTCGCGGGGCTCGCCGCCGCCCACAAATCGGGCATCGTGCACCGCGACCTCAAGCCGGAGAACGTGCTGCTCGCCGACGACGGACGCATCAAGATCGGCGACTTCGGCCTCGCCCGCGCCGTGAGCGCGAACACGGCGACCGGCGCCGCCCTGCTCGGCACGATCGCCTACCTCTCCCCCGAGCTCGTCACGCGCGGCATCGCCGACGCACGCAGCGACATCTACGCCATCGGCATCATGATGTACGAGATGCTGGCGGGCGAGCAGCCGTTCCGCGGCGAGCAGCCGATGCAGATCGCGTACCAGCACGCCAACGACTCCGTTCCCACGCCGAGCACCAAGAACCCGAACGTGCCGGCCGAGCTCGACGAGCTCGTGCTCTGGGCCACGGCGCGCGAGCCCAACGAGCGCCCGCGTGACGCGCGCGTCATGCTCGAGCAGGTCATCGAGACCCAGAACCAGCTGCAGACGGCGCTGCCCACCGGGTCGACCTCGATCATCCAGCGAACCACCGTGCTTCCCGCCGCGGGATTCGCGGCCACGACCTTCGGAACCGGCGACCAGACGCAGGTCATCCGCGCGCAGCAGCCCTCCGGTCCGGTCGCCCCGGTCTCCGACGCGACCGCAGCACTCACCGCCCAGGCCGCCAAGCGGCGCAACCGTGCCTGGTGGTGGATCGTCCTGTTCATCCTGCTGGCAGGCGCCGCGGGCGGAGTCGGGTGGGCCCTCAGTTTCGGACCGCTGTCGCAGGTGACGGTGGCGCCCGAAGACGTGATCGGTCAGACCCCGGATGTCGCGGCGACAGCCCTCACCGACGCGGGGCTCGCCGTGGCCGACTCACGCGACGAGGTGTTCTCCGTCGATGTGCCGGCCGGGAGCGTCGCCGAAACCGACCCCGCCCTCGGCGTCCCCCTGGCGCGCGACACCGTCGTGGCGCTGAAGATCTCCAAGGGCCCGCAGCCCGTGGCCGTGCCCGAGTTCACGGGGCTGGCCGAACAGGCCGCGAAGGATCTCGCGACGACGACCGGTTTCCAGCCCACCGACAGCGAACGGCGGTTCGACGACGAGGTCGCCGAGGGCACCGTGCTCGCGACCTACGGCGTGGCGCCCGACGGGGCGCGTATCCAGCTCACCACCGGCAACGAGTACTTCGACCAGAAGCCGGTGACCTTCCTCGTCTCGGCCGGTGCTCTGCCGAACGTCACCGGGCTTCCCGTCGACGACGCGATCGCGCTGCTGGGCACGAAGAACATCAAAGCCACCGAGCTGCCGGAGCGGGTCTTCAACAACGATGTGGCAGACGGCGCAGTCGTCAGCATGCAGCCGGTGACGGCGGACACCCCGCTCGCCCCCGGCGACGCCGGAGTCAACCTCGTCGTGTCGAAGGGGCCTGACCTGGTCGAGGTGCCCGATGTCGTGGGGTTGTCGATTGCCGCCGCACGCGAGGCGTTGGAAGCAGCCGAGTTCACGGTGAAGGTCAACAGTGGACTCCCCTCTGCCTTCCAGAGCGATCCGCGGGTTGTGGTCACCAGCGTCAAGCCGGGCGACGAGAGAGTTCTGCGCGGCACAGAGATCACCATCGTCGCGAACTACTAGCCAACCAACGACAAAGGCCGGCCCGCTCCCGCGGACCGGCCTTTCTCACGTTTGGTGCTTAGACCGCGGCGAGTTCTTCCGCGACGAGGAAGGCCAGCTCGAGCGACTGCATGTGGTTAAGGCGGGGATCGCAGAGCGACTCGTAGCGGGTGGCGAGGTCGGCCTCGTCGATGTGCTCCGATCCGCCGAGGCACTCGGTGACGTCGTCGCCGGTGAGTTCGATGTGGATGCCGCCCGGGTGGGTGCCCACGGCGCGGTGTGCCTCGAAGAAGCCCTTGACTTCGTCGACCACGTCGTCGAAACGACGGGTCTTGTAGCCGGTCGACGTGGTGAGTCCGTTGCCGTGCATCGGGTCGGAGACCCAGAGCGGCGTGGCCTCGTGCCCCTTGATTGCCTCGAGCAGCGGCGGCAGCGCGTCGCGCACCTTGCCGGCACCCATGCGCGTGATGAACGTGAGGCGGCCGGGTTCGCGGTCGGGGTCGAGTTTGTCGATGAGGCGCAGCATGTCGTCGGGGCTCGTGGTCGGGCCGAGCTTCACGCCGATCGGGTTGCGCACGCGCGAGAAGTAGTCGATGTGGGCGCCGTCGAGGTCGCGGGTGCGCTCCCCCACCCAGAGGAAGTGCGCGCTCGTGTTGTACGGCGTTCCGGTGCGGGAATCGATTCGGGTCATCGGGCGCTCGTAGTCCATGAGCAGGCCCTCGTGGCTCGCGTAGAAGTCGACGCGCTTGAGCTCCTCGAAGTCCGCTCCCGCGGCCTCCATGAACTTGATGGCGCGGTCGATGTCGCGGGCGAGCAGTTCGTAGCGCTTGTTCGCCGGGTTGCGGGCGAAGCCCTGGTTCCAGCGGTGCACCTCGCGCAGGTCGGCGAAACCGCCCTGCGTGAAGGCGCGCACGAGGTTCAGGGTGGAGACGGCCGTGTGGTACCCCTGCACGAGGCGCTGCGGGTCGGGGGTGCGCGACTCGGCGGTAAACGGGTAGCCGTTGACGATGTCGCCGCGGTAGGCGGGCAGGGTCACGTCGCCGCGGGTCTCGGTGTCGGTGGAGCGCGGCTTGGCGAACTGGCCGGCCATGCGACCCATCTTCACGATGGGCATGGATGCACCGTAGGTGAGCACGACGGCCATCTGCAGGATGGTCTTCACCCGGTTCTTGATCTGCTCGGCGGTTGCGCCCGCGAAGGTCTCGGCGCAGTCGCCGCCCTGCAGCAGGAACGCGTTGCCGGCGGCAGCCCGGCCGAGCTTGCCCCGCAGCTCGTCGACCTCGCCGGCGAAGACGAGGGGCGGGAAGCTCGCGATCTGGCTGCTCGCCTCGGCGACAGCCGCGGCATCCGGCCATTCTGGCTGCTGCTTGATGGGCAGTTCACGCCAATAGTCGAGCCCGGCGATCACTGCTGGATCGGCGAGAACGACTTGCTCTGACGGGTCTACCACGGTGTTTTCCTTCGTTGGGGATGGGACTAGGCGGGCACGACGGCCCGACTACCGAGCTTATCGGCACGGGCGCGGGGTGGTACGGCGTGCGCGCTCAGCGCTTCGCGGCGGCGCCGGGCTTCGCGGCAGTGCCGGTCTTCGCGGCGGCACCGCTCTTCGCAGCGGCACCGAGGCGGTCCTTCACGCTCGACGCATAGATGTCGACGTACTCCTGGCCGCTGAGGCGGTTGAGCTCGTACATGATCTCGTCGGTGATCGAGCGCAGGATGAACCGGTCGCCCTCGAGCCCGGCGAAGCGGGAGAAGTCGAGCGGCTCGCCGACGACGATCCCGATGCGCTGCACCTTGGGGATCTTGGTGCCGATCGGCATGACCTTCTCGGTGTCGATCATCGCTACGGGAACGACGGGCACGTTGCCCTCGAGGATCATTCGGGCAACGCCCGTGCGGCCGCGGTAGAGCTTGCCGTCGGGGCTGCGGGTTCCCTCGGGATAGATGCCGAGCACCTCGCCGTCGTGCAGCACCTTGAGGCCGGTGTTGAGGCTCGCCTCGGAGGCCTTGCCGCCGGAACGGTCGATGGGCAGCATGCCCGTGCCGTTCATAAACGCCTTGGTGGCCCAGCCCTTGAGGCCGCGCCCCTTGAAGTAGTCGCTCTTGGCGAGGAAGAAGATGCGGCGGTCGAGCACGAGCGGCAGGAAGACCGAGTCGATGAAGGAGAGGTGATTGCTCGCGATGATGACGCCACCCTTTTTCGGGATGTTGTCGAGACCGGTCACCCAGGGACGGAACACCGTCTTCAGGATCGGTCCGGCCACGAGGTTCTTCATGAACCAGTAGAACATCGTTATCTGCCTCCGCTTTGGGTCACTACTCTAACGCTGGCCCGCGTGGATGCGTGCGAGGTCGGCCGCGCCGACCACTCCCGCGTCGTTCACGAGCTCCGCGATCACGAAGCCGGGCTCCGGGTGGTAGCCGCGAGCGGGAAGGTGCTGCAGGAACGATTCACGGATCGGGTCGAGCAGCAGGTCTCCGGCCACGGACACGCCGCCGCCGAACACGAACACCTGCGGGTCGAGCACGGCGGCGAGAGAGGCGCAGGCCTGCCCGAGCCAGCGACCGAGCTCCTGCAGGGCGTTCACGGCGCCGGGGTCGCCCGCGGCGATCATCTGTCCGACGATGGTTCCGTTGAGCTCGCCGTGGCGCGAGCGCGCATCGGCGAGGGCCAGGCCGATGCCCCCGGCGTCGGCAATGCCGTTCGCCATGCGCAGCAGGGCGCGGCCCGAGCCGTACTGCTCGATGCAGCCGCGCGCGCCGCAGCCGCACGGCAGACCGTCGGGCACGACGCGCAGGTGGCCGAGTTCGGCGCCGGCACCGAAGCCGCCGCGGAACAGGCGGCCCTGGGTGACGATGGCGCCGCCCACACCCGTGCCGATGGTGAGCATCGTCATGTCCGTGAGCAGGCGCCCGGCGCCGAAGCGGAACTCGGCCCACCCGGCCGCGTTGGCGTCGTTGTCGATCGTGATGGGGAGGCTGACGCGCTCGGCGATGTAGCGCTGCAGCGGCTCGTTGCGCCAGTCGATGTTCGGGGCGTAGTACACGGTGGACTGGCCGGCGTCGACGAACCCGGCCGCCGCCACTCCTGCCGCGACGACGTCGTGACCGGTCTGCAGCCTCGTGATCATGGCCGACACGATCTCCACGATCTGCGCCGCATCCCCCGCCGGTGTCGGCTGGCGGTCTTCGGCAATGATCTCGCCGTTCTCGCTCACGAGCGCTCCGGCGATTTTGGTCCCGCCGATGTCTATTCCGATGGCATGCACAACAAGCCAGTCTAGTTAGCCGCGGCACACCCCGGCGACTTAGCTCCGTCGGCGGTGGCAAACCACATTAGAGTAGGGAAAGTCAAGCAGTCCGACCGGTGCCAAAGGAGATACCGTGACCGAATACTTCGTCCCACCCGTGGTGGAGCCGGATCCCGACGCCAACGCGACCGATCTTCTGGTCGCCCGTGTCAAAGCGACGCCCACCGAGCCGCTCTTCGCCCTCCCCACCGCCGACGGCGGCTGGTCGGATCTCTCGGCCGAGGAGTTCCTGCGCCAGGTCGTGGCCCTCGCCAAGGGCTTCATCGCGAACGGCGTGGAGCCGGGCGACAAGGTCGCCTTCATGTGCAAGACCCGCTACGAGTGGACGCTCGTCGACTTCGCGCTCTGGTTCAGCGGCGCCATCATGGTGCCGATCTATGAGACCTCGTCGCCCACTCAGGTGCTGTGGAACCTCACCGACTCCGGCGCGACCTCGATCATCCTCGAGACCGCCGACCACTTCGCCAAGTTCGACGAGGTGCGCGGCGATATCGACGCGATCGAGAACGTCTGGCAGGTCGACCTCGGAGACCTGAAGAAACTCGCGGCGTCGGGGGCGGATGTCACGGACGCCGAGGTAGAACGCCGGCGTTCGATCGCCGTCGGTTCCGACGTTGCGACGCTCATCTACACGTCCGGGTCGACCGGCCGCCCCAAGGGTGTCATCCTCACCCACTCCAACTTCGTGGAACTCACGCGCAACGCCGCGGTCGTGATGCACGAGGTGCTGGCGCCCGGGTCATCCACTCTTCTCTTCATCACCACGGCGCACATCTTCGCGCGCTTCATCTCGGTGCTGTCGATCCACGCCGGCGTCAAGGTCGGTCACCAGCCCGACACGAAGCTGCTGCTGCCGTCGATGGCCTCGTTCCGCCCGACCTTCCTGCTGGCCGTGCCCCGCGTGTTCGAGAAGGTCTACAACTCGTCGGAGCAGAAGGCCGAGAGCGGCGGCAAGGGCAAGATCTTCCGCAAGGCGGCCGACGTGGCGATCGCGCACTCGAAGGCGCTCGACGCGGGCTCCGTGCCCCTCGGCCTGAAGGTGCAGTTCGCGCTATACGACCGGCTCGTGCTGAGCAAAATCCGCGCGGCACTCGGCGGACGGGTGAAGTTCGCCGTCTCCGGTTCCGCGCCCCTCGGGCCGCGCCTCGGACACTTCTTCCGCAGCCTCGACCTGCGCATTCTCGAGGGCTACGGACTCACCGAGTCGACCGCCCCCGCGACGGTGAACCTGCCGGACAAGTTCAAGATCGGCACCACCGGGCCGGCGCTGCCGGGTGTCGGCGTGCGCATCGGCGACGACGGCGAGATCTCGGTGAAGGGTGTGAACGTCTTCGGCGGCTACTGGAACAACCCCGAGGCCACCGCGGAGGTCATGGACGGCGAATGGTTCACGACCGGCGATATCGGATCGCTCGACTCCTACGGCTACCTCACCATCACCGGCCGTAAGAAGGAGATCATCGTGACCGCGGGCGGCAAGAACGTCTCCCCCGCGGCGCTCGAGGATCCGATTCGCGCCAACCCGCTCGTCGGCCAGGTCATCGTGGTGGGCGACAAGAAGCCCTTCATCGCCGCCCTCGTGACGCTCGACGGCGACATGCTGCCGACCTGGCTCAAGAACAACGGCGAGGACACGTCGCTGACCCTCGCCGAGGCATCCGTCAACCCGCGGGTCGTCGCCGAGATCCAGAAGGCCATCGACGCGGCGAACGCGCTCGTGTCGCGGGCCGAGTCGATCCGCAAGTTCGCGATCCTGAAGACCGAGCTCACCGAGGCTAGCGGACACCTGACGCCGAAACTCAGCATCAAGCGTGCAGTGATCCTCGAGGACTTCGCGCAGGAGATCGCCGACCTCTACAGCGACAACAACGCCACGATGGGGCTGAGCCTGAAGTAGCGCGGCCTGAAGTACGCTACGCCCACCACTCCGACTGGCGGATGAGCTTCATCGCTTCACGCTTGGCCTCGGGTTCGAGGCCCTCGATGAAGAGGTGGCCGTCGAGGTGGTCGGTCTCGTGCTGGAGGGCCTGGGCCATGAGCCCGTCGCCCTTCAGCTCGACCGGGTTGCCCTCGAGGTCGATGCCGGTGACGCGGGCGTAGGGGTAGCGCAGTCGCGGAAAGTAGAAGCCGGGCACCGAGAGGCAGCCCTCGTCGACGATCTCGGGCTCGCCCGAGACCTCGACGAGCACCGGGTTGATGATGTACCCGACGACGTCGTCGACGTTGTAGCTGAAGGCGCGCTGGCCGACACCGATCTGGTTCGCGGCGACGCCCGCGCGTCCGGGAACGCGGACCGTGTCGAGCAGGTCGCCGACGAGCGTGGCGGCTTTCGCGTCGCCGGGGCGGATCGGGTCGCACGCGGACCGCAGAACGGGGTCGCCGAAGAGGCGGATCTCTCGAACAGCCACGGCGCTAGGCGTTACGGCGAACGGGCAGGCCGTCGGCGACGAGCGCCGCGAGCTCACGGGCCGCATTGCGCGTGATGGGACGTAGTTCGCGGTAGTTCACGACGGAGCCGGCAGCGAGCTGCGGGTCGTACGGGATGCGCACGATCTCGCGCACGCGCGAACGGAAGTGGGCCTCGATCTCCTCGAGCTTGATCAGGTTGGTGCCCTGCGTCGCCGTGTTGAGCGCCACGATGGCATTGCGCACGAGGTCGCCGTAGCCGTTCGCCTCGAGCCAGGTGAGGGTCTCCGACGCCAGCCGGGCCTCGTCGACGCTGCCGCCGGACACGATCACGATCGAGTCGGCACGCTGCAGGGTGGCGCGCATCACCGAGTGCACGATGCCCGTGCCGCAGTCGGTGAGCACGAGCGAGTAGTAGCGCTCGGTGAGGTCGGCGACGACGTTGTAGTCGTTCTCGTCGAACGCCTCGGACAGCAGCGGGTCGGTGTCTGACGCGAGCACGTCGAGGCGCGTCTCGTCGCGGGAGACGAGGGTCGAGAAGTCGGTGAACCCGTTGATCGACGGCGCACGGGTCACGACGTCGCGCACGGTGGCACGGGTCTGCTTGTTGATGCGCTCGGCGAGCGTTCCGCGGTCGGGGTTGGCATCGATCGCAACGATGCGGTCTTCGCGCGCATCGGCGAACGCCATGCCCATGATCGTGGTGATCGTGGTCTTTCCGACGCCGCCCTTGCGGGTGAGCACGGGCACGAAGCGCGCTGAGCCCTCCCACTGCTTGTCGATGCGGGCCTCGACCGCCTTGCGCTCGCGAACCTTCTGCGAGTCGCCGAGGTTGATCGTGTGCAGCGAGGCCGCGTAGACGAATGCCGGCCAGCCGCCCTCCGGCGCGTGCCGACGCTTGCCCTTGGTCTCGAGCAGGCGGTCGGCGGTGAGCATCGCCGCGGTCTCGGGAGCGTTCGACGTCTCGCCACGGAGGCGGTCGCGCCGGCTGTACTGGCGGTCGGCCGTGGGCAGCTCTGGGATGACCTTCGGCTCTACGACAGGCTCTTCGGGATGGATGGTCACGTCTTCGGCGACGACCGAGATGGTGGTCGTCGTCGGGTCGGCGCTGAGAACGACCTCTCCGGGGTTGATCGTGTTCTCGTCGATCGCGACGGCGACCTCGTGCTCGGGCGCGGAGTGCACCGGCGCGGGAAGCTCGACGTTGACGGTCAGGCTCTCGGGCAGGGCGGCAGCGAGGTCGGCACCCGAGTCGTCGGCGAGTTCGCTGTGGAACTCTCCTGTTTCGGGGGTGGGGTCGGTGGTCTCGTCGTCGAGAACCTGGATCGACCCGTCTTCCCTTTTGCGTCTAATAGCCACGGCGGCATTCCCTTTCGGTGCAGTACAACCCTCAGTTTACTGCCCGAGCCGCCGTGGCCCGCTCCGGAGTGCGAAACTACTTCGCCTTGACCTCGAGCAGCAGGTCGCCGCCGTCGACCTGCTGCGTCTTCGGGATGGCGAGACGCACCACGGTTCCGGCGACGCTCGAGGTGATCGCGGCCTCCATCTTCATGGCCTCGATGGTGGCGACGCTCTGGCCGGCCTCCACCGTGTCGCCCACCTCGACCTGCACCGTGACGACGCCCGAGAACGGCGCCGCGACGTGACCGGGCACCGCGGCATCCGCCTTCTCGGCGCTCGCGCTGGTCACCGAAATGCTCGTGTCCCGCACAAACACGGGGCGCAACTGGCCGTTGAGGGTGGCCATCACCGTGCGGATGCCCTTGTCGTCGGCGTCGCCGATGGCCTCGAGCCCGACGAAGAGACTCACGCCCTTGTCGATCTGCACGACGTGCTCGACGCCCTGGTGCAGCCCGTAGAGGTAGTCGGTCGTGTCGAGCACCGAGAGGTCGCCGTAGTTCTCGCGCACCGACTCGAAGGTCTTCGCCGGAGCGGCGAAGAGCAGTCGGTTCAGAGCGGCACGACGGGTTTTGGGGTCGCTGTCAAGGGCCTCCCGATCGGATGCGCTCAGCTCTTCGACGCCGATTTTAACCGTGCGGCCGGCGAGGACTTTCGACCTGAACGGCTCCGGCCATCCGCCCGGCAGTTCTCCCAGCTCGCCGGCCATGAAGCCGATGACCGAGTCGGGGATGTCGTACTTCGAGGGGTTCTCTTCGAAGTCGGCCGGGTCGGCGTCGGCGGCGGCGAGGGCGAGGGCGAGGTCGCCCACCACCTTCGACGACGGGGTCACCTTCGGCGGGCGTCCGAGCATCTCGTTGGCCGCGGCGTAGAGGTCTTCGATCTTCTCGAAGTGGTCGGCGAGGCCGAGCGCGATCGCCTGCTGGCGCAGGTTCGAGAGCTGGCCGCCGGGGATCTCGTGCCGGTAGACGCGTCCGGTCGGTCCGGCGAGACCGGACTCGAACGGCTTGTAGACGTGGCGCACGGCCTCCCAGTAGGGCTCGAGGTCGCTCACGGCACGCAGCGAGAGGCCGGTGTCGCGCTCGGTGTGGGCCAGCGCGGCGACGAGGGCCGAGGCCGAGGGCTGGCTCGTGGTGCCGGCCATAGGGGCGCTGGCAACGTCGACCGCGTCCGCTCCCGCACGGGCGGCAGCGAGCAGTGTGGCCAGCTGGCCGCCTGCCGTGTCGTGGGTGTGCACGTGCACCGGCAGGTCGAAACGCTCGCGCAGGGCCGTGACGAGCGTCTCGGCGGCTCCCGCGCGCATCACGCCGGCCATGTCCTTGATCGCCAGCACGTGCGCGCCGGTGTCGACGATCTGTTCGGCGAGACGCAGGTAGTAATCGAGGGTGTAGAGCTTCTCGGCGGGATCGAGCAGGTCGCCCGTGTAGCAGAGCGCCACCTCGGCGAGCGTGCTCCCGGTCTCGAGTACCGAATCGATCGCCGGGCGCATCTGCGAGACGTCGTTGAGCGCGTCGAAGATGCGGAAGATGTCGACGCCGGTCGACGCGGCCTCGCGCACGAACGCGTCGGTCACCTCGGTCGGGTACGGCGTGTAGCCCACCGTGTTGCGGCCGCGCAGCAGCATCTGGATGTTGATGTTCGGCAACGCCTCACGCATCGAGGCCAGGCGCTCCCACGGGTCTTCCCCCAGGAAGCGCAGTGCGACGTCGTAGGTCGCGCCGCCCCAGGCCTCGACCGACAGCAGCTCGGGCGTCATGCGGGCGACGTGCGGCAGCACAGCGACGAGGTCGCGGGTGCGCACGCGGGTGGCGAGCAGCGACTGGTGCGCGTCGCGGAATGTCGTGTCGGTCACGGCGAGTGCGGTCTGCGCGCGCAGGGCGGTCGCGAAACCGACCGGGCCGAGCTCGAGCAGCTTCTGCCGGGATCCCGCGGGCGCGTCGGCCTCGAGGTCGACGACGGGCAGCTTGACCTGCGGGTTGATGAGGCCGG
Source organism: Conyzicola sp. (assembly GCF_046714715.1). Classification (GTDB taxonomy): domain Bacteria; phylum Actinomycetota; class Actinomycetes; order Actinomycetales; family Microbacteriaceae; genus Conyzicola. The sequence goes on from NZ_JBKKAD010000078.1 coordinate 16,907, forward strand.
CGCCGTCGCCGTTGGGCTGGTTGACGGTCACGTCGGCGAGCCAGTTGAGGATCTTGGTGCCGCGGTCCTTCGACTGGTGCGAGTTGAGCAGCTGGGGGCGTTCCTCGATGAACGAGGTGCTGAGGTCGCCGGCGATGAAGTCGGGGTCGTCGAGCACGGCCTGCAGGAACGGGATGTTCGTGGAGACGCCGCGCAGCCGGAACTCTGCGAGTCCGCGCCGGGCCCGCGTGACGGCGGCGGCGAAGTCGCGGCCGCGGCAGGTCATCTTCACGAGCATCGAGTCGAAGTGCGGCGAGATCTGCGCGCCGGCGCTCACCGTTCCGCCGTCGAGGCGGATGCCGGCGCCGCCGGGCGAGCGGTAGGTCGTGATCTTGCCGGTGTCGGGGCGGAAGCCCGCTGCCGGGTCCTCCGTGGTGATGCGGCACTGCAGAGCGGCACCGCGCAGGTGGATGTCGGGCTGTTCGAGGCCGAGCTCGGCCAGACTCTGGCCGAACGCGATGCGCATCTGCGACTGCACGAGGTCGACGTCGGTGACCTCCTCGGTCACGGTGTGCTCGACCTGGATGCGCGGGTTCATCTCGATGAAGAAGTGCTTGCCGGCGCGCTCCCCCACCGTGTCGAGCAGGAATTCCACGGTTCCGGCGTTCACGTAGTCGATCGACTTGGCGAACGCGATGGCGTCGCGGTACATGGCCTGGCGGATGTTCTCGTCTAGGTTCGGCGCGGGGGCGACCTCGATCACCTTCTGGTGGCGGCGCTGCACCGAGCAGTCGCGTTCGAACAGGTGCACCGTCGAGCCGTGCGCGTCGGCGAGGATCTGCACTTCGATGTGCCGCGGGCGCACGACGGCCTGCTCGAGGAACATCGTCGCGTCGCCGAAGGCGCTGTCGGCCTCGCGCATCGCTTCCTCGAGCGCTCCCCTGAGTTCTTCCTGTGTGTTCACGCGACGCATTCCGCGTCCGCCACCGCCCGCCACGGCCTTCGCGAAGATCGGGAAACCGATATCGGCGGCCTGCGCGAGCAGCAGTTCGATGTCTTTCGACGCGGGCGTCGACTTGAGAACGGGAACGCCTGCGGCGATCGCGTGCTCCTTCGCGGTTACCTTGTTGCCGGCCATCTGCAGCACCTTGGTGGGCGGGCCGATGAAGGTGATGCCAACCGCCGCTGCGGCCTGGGCGAGTTCGGGATTCTCGGAAAGGAAGCCGTAGCCCGGGTAGATGGCGTCCGCGCCGCACTCGACCGCGACGCGGATGATCTCGTCGACGTCGAGGTAGGCGCGCACCGGGTGACCGGGCTCACCGATCTGGTACGCCTCGTCGGCCTTCAGCCGGTGCATCGAGTTTCGGTCTTCGTAGGGGAACACCGCGACGGTCTTCGCGCCGAGCTCATAGGCAGCGCGGAAAGCGCGGATCGCGATTTCACCACGGTTGGCGACGAGTATCTTCTTGAACAATTGAGCCCCTTCGGCACACCGCAGACGTTTAGGTTCTTTAAGACTAGTGAAGGTATCGTCGTTACTCGTGCATGTACTCAGCGTCAGTTCCCTCAAGGGGGGCGTGGGCAAGACCACGGTCACCCTTGGACTCGCCTCTGCCGCCTTCGCAAAAGGCCTGCGAACCCTGGTGGTCGACCTCGACCCTCAAGCCGATGTCTCGACCGGCATGGACATCGATGTCACCGGTCGCCTCAACATCGCGGATGTGCTCGCGTCGCCGAAAGAGAAGGTCGTTCGCGCGGCGATCGCCCCGAGCGGCTGGACCCGCGGACGTCCCGGCAAGATCGACGTTCTCATCGGCTCCCCCTCGGCCATCAACTTCGACGGTCCGCACCCGAGCATCCGGGAGATCTGGAAGCTCGAGGAGGCCCTCGCCAACGTCGAGAGCGACTACGACCTCGTTCTCATCGACTGCGCCCCGTCGCTCAACGCCCTCACGCGCACCGCGTGGGCCGCGAGCGACCGCGTGACGGTCGTCACCGAGCCCGGCCTGTTCTCGGTGGCCGCCGCCGACCGCGCCCTGCGCGCGATCGAGGAGATCCGCCGCGGACTGTCGCCCCGACTGCAGCCGCTCGGCATCATCGTGAACCGCGTGCGCATCCAGTCGCTGGAGCACCAGTTCCGCATCAAGGAGCTGCGCGACATGTTCGGCCCGCTCGTGCTCAGCCCGCAGCTGCCCGAACGCACGTCGCTGCAGCAGGCGCAGGGCGCCGCGAAGCCGTTGCACGTGTGGCCCGGCGAGAGCGCCG
>NZ_JBKKAD010000079.1:0-28019 GCF_046714715.1 Conyzicola sp.
CTCGTGCACACCGATCAAACAGAGCGGCGCACCCACGAATTCCGCGATGGAGTCGGTCATGCTGGCCTTGCCGTTGAAGATGTCGTCGAGCAGGGCGCGCTCGCTGATCGCCCCGGCCACCTCGCCCATCACGACGGGTGGCTCGGCGGTGAGCACGGGCAGCTGGGAGATGTCGTACTCGGCCATGATCTTCACGGCGTCGCGCACGGTGTCGACCGGGTGCACGTGCACCAGGTCGGGCAGGTTGCCGGTCTTGCGGCTGATCACGTCGGCCACGGTCTTCTGCTCGGCCACCTGGGTGAAGCCGTACGACTGCATCCACTTCTCGTTGAAGATCTTGCCGAGGTAACCGCGTCCGCCGTCGGGCAGCAGCACGACGACGACCGCGTCGGCGGGCAGGTCTTTCGCGGCCTTGAGCGCCGCGGATACGGCGAGACCGCTCGAGCCACCGACCAGCAGGCCCTCCTCGCGCGCGAGGCGCCGGGTCAGTTCGAACGATTCGGCATCGGATGACGCGATGATCTGATCCACGACGGTGGGGTCGTAGGCGGTCGGCCAGAAGTCTTCGCCGACGCCCTCGACCAGGTAGGGCCGGCCGGTGCCGCCCGAATAGACCGAGCCCTCGGGGTCGGCGCCGATGATCTGCACCGCGCCGCCGGAGACCTCTTTGAGGTACTTGCCGACGCCGCTGATCGTGCCGCCGGTTCCGACGCCGGCGACGAAGTGTGTCACCTTGCCCTCGGTGTCGCGCCAGATCTCGGGGCCCGTGGTCTCGTAGTGGCTGAGCGGCCCGTTCGGGTTGGAGTACTGGTCGGGCTTGAACGCCCCCGGGATCTCGCGCACCAGCCGGTCGCTCACGCTGTAGTACGACTCGGGGCTGTCGGGGGCGACGGCCGTCGGGGTCACCACGATCTCGGCGCCGTAGGCGGTGAGCACGTTGCGCTTGTCCTCACCGACCTTGTCGGGTAGCACGAACACACAGCGGTAGCCGCGCTGCTGCGCCACGAGGGCCAGGCCGACGCCGGTGTTGCCGCTGGTCGGTTCGACGATGGTGCCGCCGGGCAACAGCTGCCCGTCGCGCTCCGCGGCGTCGATGATGCGCGTCGCGATGCGGTCTTTGGATGATCCGCCGGGGTTCAGGTATTCCACCTTGGCCAGCACGGTCGCGGCGATACCGGTCGTGACACTGTTGAGCCTGACGAGCGGGGTGTTGCCGACGAGGTCGAGCACGGTGTTTGCGTACTTCATAGGCGCAATCTACCAGCGCGCAATCGGGCGGGACTTTCTCAGCCTTCACAGGGGATAATCATTGAAGCAACAACCTTCCACTGCCGCGCCTTCGAACGACAGGTATTCACAGCCATGGCCTCCAACAATCCGAGCTCGCCCACCGTCAAGGAGCAGCGCGAAGCGAAGCGCGCCGAGAAGGTCGCCGTGCTGAAGAAACAGCAGGCCAAGGAGAAGCGCAACCGCACGATCGGCATCGTGGCGGGCGCCCTCGGCGCCGTGGCCGTCATCGCGTTGGTCATCAGCTTCGTCGTGAGCAGCGCCGTGCCCAAGGTCGACCCCGCCGACATCTCGATCTCCGGCCTCGAGACCTTCGACGATGTTCCCGCCGTGCACGTGGCGACCGCGGTCGACTACGAGGCGGACTACGGCATGAACCCGCCGGCCGGCGGCAACCACAACCAGGCCTGGCTCAACTGCGGCGTCTACTCCGAGCCGCAGCAGAACGAGAACGCGGTGCACGCGCTCGAGCACGGGGCCGTGTGGGTCACCTACGACCCCGACGCCCTGAGCGACGACGAGGTCGAGACACTGCGCGACTCGATCCCGAGCACCTACATGCTGCTGACCCCGTACCCCGATCTGCCCGCTCCCGTCGTGGCATCCGCCTGGGGCAGCCAGGTACAGCTCGACGGCGTAGACGACCCCCGCCTCACCGACTTCATCGAGAAGTTCCGCCAGTCCCCCGACGCTCCCGAGCCGGGTGCGGCCTGCACCGGCGCCATCGATGGACCCGGACGAGTCTCCTAGCGGCGGGCGGCGCACGCGGCTCGTCATAGCCGCGGGCGTCGCATCCGTCTTGCTTCTCGTCGCGGCCTTCGCGGCGGGCAGCCTGTCCGCCCCCGTCGCGACCGCCCCGTCGACCACCAGCGCCGAGGCCGGGTTCGCCCGCGACATGCAGACCCACCACGGCCAGGCCGTCGAGATGTCGTTCATCGTGCGCGACCTCACCGACGACGCCGACGTGCGGCTGCTCGCCTACGACATCGCGAACTCGCAGTCGCAGCAGGCCGGGCAGATGAACGGCTGGCTCACCGTGTGGAATCTTCCGCAGACCGCCCCCGAACCGTCGATGACCTGGATGTCGCGGCCGTCGCTGCAAGGCGTGAGCCACGAGGGCATGAGCGACATGGGCACGGGCGACAGCGGCACGGGCGACAGCGGCCACACGCCCGGCGACCCGATGCCCGGAATGGCGACGGCCGAACAGCTCGCCGCGCTGAAGGCGTCGACCGGCGACGAGGCTGTGCGCCAGTACCTGACCCTGATGATCGCGCACCACCGGGGCGGCGTGGAGATGGCCGACGCCGTGCTCGAGCGCAGCAACGAACGGGTCGTGCGCTCGCTCGCCGCGAGCATCGTCAAGGCGCAGTCGAGCGAGATCGGCTACATGCAGGAGCTGCTCGACGCGCTGCCCGCCGCCTGACACCCGGCTGCCGCGCGTCCCCCTTTCGCGCGTCCCCCGTTCGCGCAACTCAGGCAGAATCGCGGATGCCGCGGCCCACGCCGCGCGGATCCGGGGGCTACCCGACCCGGGCCCGCATCCTGCCTGAGTTGCGAAACCCGGCGGGGGCGCGTTCATCGTTCAGGACCGTTCGTGGGTGAGGGTTACGCCGGCCCGCGGAAACCCGGGCCGGAGCCAGGCCGTCCGCCCGGTTCATCCTGAATCACGAACACCGGCCCGTCGCCGCCTCGCGCAACTCAGGCAGAATCGCGGATGCCGCGGCTCACGCCGCGCGGATCCGGGGGCTGCCCGACCCGGGCGCGCATTCTGCCTGAGTTGCGAACCCGGCGGGGGCGTGTTCATCGTTCAGGACCGTTCGCGGGTGGGGGTTACGCCGGCTCGCGGAAACCCGGGCCGCAGCCAGGCCGTCCGCCCGGTTCATCCTGAATCACGAACACCGATCGGGCAGAGCCCGCCGCGGGTCAGGCGGTCTGGTCGAAGTAGAGCTCCCAGTAGGTGCCGCGGGCGGCGAGAAGCTCTTCGTGCGTGCCGCTCTCGGCGATCTCGCCCGCCACCACGACGAAGATCACGTCGGCGTCGACCACCGTCGAGAGCCGGTGCGCGATGGCGATCGTCGTGCGCCCGCGCGACGCGGTGTCGAGCGCCTCCTGCACGACCCGTTCGCCGATCGAGTCGAGCGCGCTCGTGGCCTCGTCGAGGATGAGCACGGCGGGGTCTTTCAGCAGCACCCGCGCGATCGCGATGCGCTGCTTCTCTCCCCCGCTCAGCCGGTAGCCGCGTTCGCCGACGAGGGTGTTGTAGCCGTCGGGAAACGACTCGATGGTCGAGTGGATGTTGGCGGCCTTCGCGGCGGCGACGAGCTCGTCGTCCGTCGCCCCGGGTTTGGCGTAGCGGAGGTTGTCGCCGATGGAGGCGTGGAACAGGTAGGTCTCCTGGCTCACGATGCCGATGTGCTTCACGAGCGAGAGCTCGTCGAGCCCGCGCACGTCGTCGCCGGCGAACAGCACGCGCCCGCCCGACGCGTCGTGGAGTCTCGGGATCAGGTACGACACGGTGGTCTTGCCCGCGCCCGACGGCCCGACGAAGGCGGCGAACTGACCCGGTTCGATGCGGAAGCTCACGCCGCCGAGGGTCGGCCGCGAGTCGGCCGGGGAGTCGGGGTAGCGGAACACCACGTCGTCGAACTCGACGAGCCCGAGGTTGGCCGGGTCGACCTCTTTCGCCTCCGGAGCGTTCTTGATCGCCGGCTTCAGGTCGAGGTACTCGAAGATGCGGGCGAACAGCGCCGACGACGTCTGCAGGTCGAGCGCCACCCGCATGAGCCCGAGGAGGGGGAAGGTGAGGCGCGCCTGCACGGTGGTGAAGGCGACGATGGTTCCGGCGGTGACGGGCACGTCGCGCAGGATGAGCCAGGCGGCCGCGACGTACACGACGGCCGGGATCACCGAGAGGAAGATGCCCACCATGGCGAAGAACCACTGCCCGCTCATCGCCTGTCGCACCTGCAGGCCGATCTGGTTCTCGTTCTCGCGCGCGTAGCGGTCGGTCTCGAGCTGTTGCTGGTTGAAGCTCTTGGCGAGCAGGATGCCGGACACGCTCAACGTCTCCTGCGTAATGGCGGTCATGTCGCTCAGCGACTCCTGGGTCTTGGTGGCGATCCTCGCGCGCACCTGACCGACCTTGCGCTGAGCCAGCACGAGGATAGGCAGCAGGATGACGGCGACGATCGTCAGCTGCCAGCTGAGCAGCAGCATGCTCACGAAGGCGGCGATCACCGTGACCGTGTTGCCGATGACGCTCGAGACGGTGTTGCTGAGGACGCCGGCCACGCCGCCGACGTCGTTCTGCAGCCGCGACTGGATGACGCCCGTCTTGGTGCGTGTGAAGAACGCGAGCTCCATCGCCTGGAGGTGGCGGAAGAGGCGCACCCGCAGGTCGCCCATCACCTTGTTGCCCACGGTGGCGGTGAACCAGGTCTGCCAGACGCCGAGGATGGCGGAGATCACCCAGAGCAGCACCATGATGCCGACTAGTTCGAGCAGCACCGGCAGGTTGGGGCCGCCCTCGGGGAAGAGGCCGAGGTCGAAGGCCTGCTTCGTGAGCAGCGGAGGCGCGACGCTCAGCGCGGCGCTGATGAGCACGAGAACGATCGTGACGGTGATGGCGCGTTTGTGCGGCGCGAACAGGGTGCCGATGCGGCTCAGCAGGTCGGGGATCTTCGGGGCGTCGGCGTTGATCGCCTTCTGTGCTTCGGCGTCGCCGCCGCTGACCCGACCGCCATGACCCCCGGGGCCGCGCATTCCACTCACGCGTTCGAGCCTACGCTCAAGCGCCGGTCGAGTAGGTCGCCCTGCGGCCGTATCGAGACCCGACGAGGATCTCGATACGGCCGCGGGCGGCCTACTCGATCAGCGAGGAGGCGCTACCCCTTCGTCGAGCCGGCCAGCAGGCCGCGCACGAAGAACCGCTGCAGTGCGAAGAACACGACGAGCGGCACGAGGATCGAGATGAAGGCGCCCGCGGTGAGCAGGTTCCAGTCTTGACCCCTGGCGCCCGTGATCTCGGCGAGGAGCTTGGTCATCGGTGCGACCGCGCCGTCGGCGAAGATCAGCGCGACCAGCAGGTCGTTCCACACCCAGAGGAACTGGAAGATCGCCACCGAGGCGATCGCGGGCATGGTGAGCGGCAGAACGATGCGGAAGAAGATCTGCCCCTGCCCGGCGCCGTCGACGCGGGCCGCTTCGATCACCTCGCGCGGGATCTCCGAGATGAAGTTGTGCAGCAGGAAGATCGCCAGCGGCAGGGCGAAGATCGTATGGGCGATCCATACCTGCGCGTACGATCCGCCGGCGTTCAGGCCGGGGAAGATCTGCGTTCCGCCGATGGCGAAACCGCGGCTGAAGAGGCTGAGCAGCGGCACGAGGGCCATCTGGATGGGCACGACCTGCAGGGCGAACACGCCGATGAACAGCCAGTTCTTGCCGCGGAAGTCGATCCAGGCGAAGGCGTAGGCCGCGAGGCTCGCGAACACCAGCGGGAAGACGGTCGCGGGGATGGTGATCGCGAGCGAGTTGAAGAACGATCCGCCGAGGTTGAGCGTGCTGTTTCCGGCCGCGAGCACGTCGGTGTAGTTGTCGAACGTGAACCCGGGGTTCTCGAAGATCGTCCACCACCCGGTGGTCGTCACCAGGTTCGCCGGACGGAATGACGAGATGAACAGGCCGAGGGTCGGCGTCGTCCAGAGCACGGCGATGATCAGCGACGCGATGGTGGCGCCGCGGCTCGTGAGGCGACGCTTGGTGCGTTTGGGCGCCGACTCGATCGCAGCCTCGCCCCGCGCCAGACGGCGCTTGGTCTGGTCGTCGACCGGCAGGTCGATCGGCTGTACGGCGCTCATCGGATCTCCCTCTGCTTCTTAAGCTGTCGTGCGTTGTAGATGACGATCGGAAGGACGAGCAGGAAGAGCACCACCGCGAAGGCGGCCGACCGCCCCGACTCGAAACTCTTGAACTGCGTGTACATCTCGTTCGCGATGACGCTGGTCTCGTTGGCGCCCGCCGTCATGGTTCGAACGATGTCGAAGACCTTGAGGGACGCGATCGAGATGGTGGTGAGCACGACCACCAGGGCGGGACGGATGCCGGGCACGGTGACGTTGACGAACCGCTGCCAGGCGTTGGTGCCGTCGAGCTCGGCCGCCTCGATCTGCTCGGTCGGCACTCCCTTGATCGCGGCCGACAGCACGACCATGGCGAAACCGGTCTGGATCCAGATGAGCACCACGATGAGGAAGAAGGTGTTCCACGGCGAGTTCGACAGCCACGTGACCGGGGCGCCGCCGAACCAGACGACGATCTGGTTGAGCAGACCGATCTGGGCCTGGTCGGCCGGGTTGGAGTCGTAGATGAAGCGCCAGATGATGCTGGCCCCCACGAACGAGATGGCCATCGGCATAAAGACGAGGACCTTGAAGAACTTCTCACCGCGCGACTTGTCGATGAACACCGCGTAGGCCAGGCCGAAGGCCGTCGAGAGGGTCGGCACGAAGAGCACCCAGACGATGGTGTTGATGACCGTGCGCACGGCCGACGGCTGGGTGAACAGCCAGATGAAGTTGTTGAAACCGACGAAGGTGCCGCGGCCCGAGTAGAACGAGTCGATCATCGTCTTGATGCTCGGGTAGATGAGTCCGATGGCGAGCAGCAGCATCGCGGGGCCGAGGAACCCGATGAGCTGGAAGAGGTAGCCACCGCCCTCCTTCGCCCGGTAGTCGAGTAGGAAGAAGGCGCCACCGACGACGGCGGCGACCGCCGCGGCCCAGGCGACCGACCCGAAGGCCAGGAAGACGAGAAGCGGGACGAGGAGGCAGACGGCGAAACGGATGCCCGTGTAGAGCTTTCCCTTGCGCGGTGCGATCTCGATGAAGAAGATGAGCAGACCGATCACCGCGAGGAACGCGACGATGATGATCGGGATCTGGGCCAAAGCCGGTAGCTGGGCTATCCAGGCGAAGAAGGCAGACATTCGGATCCTTTCGAGTACGGCGGTGGACTCGGTGCTGGCACCGGTGCAGTGCCGCGGAGTGGGAGGGAGGGCCGGTCGACGAATCGACCGGCCCTCGGTTCACGCCCGCTAGAGCGCGATGGTGTCTACTCCGACGGCCAGGCTGCGTCGATCTGCCCGAGCACCTCTTCGCTCGACTTTCCGTTGATCCAGTCGACGATTCCGGTGAAGAAGGCCGCAGAGCCTACGGCGCCCGGCATGAGGTCAGACGCGTCGAAACGGAACGTCGTGTTCGGGTCCTGCAGGATCTTGATGGCTTCCTGGAGGATGGGGCTCTCGGCGCTCTCCGGGTCGAGACCCGAGTTCGCACTGAGAACGCCGCCGAGCTTGACGCGGCTGTTCGCCCACTCGGGGCTGGACAGGTACTCCTGCACCTTGACCGTGTCGGCGTCGTTGGAGAAGGCTCCGACGATCTCGCCGCCACCGGTGACCGCGTTTCCGCCGGCCTCGATCGAGGGGGTCAAGAAGGCCCAGATGTCAGCGTCGGGTCCGACGGTGGCGTTGCCGTTCTCCGGGTCCTGGATGAAGCCGTCGAAGAAGGACGCCTGGTGGTGGAGCGAGCAGGTACCGTCGCCGAGCGCACGGGCGGTGTCGCCGAACGGGGTGCTGTTGATCGACTCGACATCGCCGAAGCCCGCGTTGACGTACTCCGGGTTCAGCAGGATCTCGCCGACGGAGTCCATCGCTTCCTGGATCGCCGGGTCGGTGAACGGGATGTCGTGGCTGACCCACTGGTCGTAGGTCTCGGGGCCCGCCTGGCGCAGGACGAGGTCTTCGATCCAGTCGGTACCCGGCCAGCCGGTCGCCGCTTCGGAACCGAAGCCGGCGCACCAGGGCGCGCTGCCCTTGGTCTCGGCCATCGTCTGGGTCAGCTCGAGCAGTTCGTCCCACGTGGTGGGCTCTTCCCAGCCGTTGGACGCGAATTCTGCGGGCGAGTACCAGATCCAGCCCTTGACGCTCGCCATCAGCGGAGCACCGTAGAGCGTGTCATCCGTCGTCGCGTAGCCTGCCCAGTCTTCGGACCAGTACTCCTCGACGTTGGACTGCACGCCCTCGGGTGCCGGCTGGATGTAGTCGCGGCTGGCGAGGTCGCCGAGCAGACCGGGCTGCGGGAAGATGGCGAGGTCGGGGGCGCTGCCACCCTGCGCGCGAATGCCGATCTGCGCTTCGAACTCTTTGCTCGACTCGTACTTGATGTCGATGTCGTTCTCGGACTCCCAGTCGGCCCAGGACTGCTCGAGCAGGTCGGCTTCGGTCTCTTCGATGGTGCCGTAGACGGTGACGACACCGTCGGCTTGTCCGGCGTCGCCGGGGCCGGAGGATCCGCCGGATCCGCCGCTCTCGTCGACGGCGCATCCGGTGAGTGCGAGTCCGGAGATGGCCAGGATGGCAAAGGGTGCTGTGAAACGGCGACGCAGGATAGAACTCATGTTCTCCTCCTCATTGAGGGCGTACCAACTCGTCTTCGAGCCGGCTCTGTGTGCAACGGGGTGGTCAGCGGCATCGTGTGACCGCCGCCTTCCAGACCTCAAACTATGGCACGCGGACCGGGTATGCAAGCGCTTGGGAGAAACCGTCACAAACCGTTGTACCGTTCCGTGGTAGCGCTCCCACGCCTGCTATGATCGCGAACCGGTTAAATGCACGAGGGCGCCGCTTCGTAAGAAGCGGCGCCCTCGGCGAGTCCCCTGACGGGGACGTGACTACTTGAGCGTGACGGTGGCGCCAGCTTCTTCGAGCTGAGCCTTTGCCTTCTCGGCGGTCTCCTTGTTGGCACCCTCGAGGACGGCGCTGGGGGCGCTGTCTACGACGGCCTTGGCCTCGCCGAGTCCGAGGCTCGTAAGCGCGCGGACCTCCTTGATGACCTGGATCTTCTTCTCGCCAGCCGACTCGAGGATGACGTCGAAGGAATCCTTCTCCTCGACCTCTTCGACGGCAGCAGCAGCGCCACCGGCAGCAGCAACTGCGACGGGAGCGGCGGCGGTGACCTCGAAGACCTCTTCGAACTTCTTGACGAACTCGCTGAGCTCAATGAGAGTCAGTTCCTTGAAGGCTTCGATGAGCTCTTCGCTTGACAGCTTTGCCATGATTTTCTCCTTGTGTGTTTCTTAGCTTTTCAAACCGCGGGTCAGGCTGTGCCTAGTTCGCGGACTCCTGCTTCTCACGCAGCGCCTCGACCGTGCGAACGGCCTTCGAGAGCGGAGCGTTGAAGAGATATGCCGCACCGAACAGCGAAGCCTTGATTGCGCCGGCCATCTTGGCAAGCAGCACTTCACGGGATTCGAGATCGGCGAGCTTCGCAACGTCGTTCGCGGTGAGCGCGTTACCGTCGAGGTAACCGCTCTTCACGACGAGCAGCGGGTTTGCCTTGGCAAAGTCGCGCAGAACCTTTGCGACGGCGACAGTGTCTCCGTGCACAAATGCGATCGCGGACGGGCCGGTCAGTTCGTCGTCAAACGAAGTGATACCTGCCGCGTTGGCCGAGATCTTGGTCAGCGTGTTCTTCACCACGGCGTACGTTGCGTCTGCACTGAGTGACTTGCGCAGCGACTTGAGCTGGGCAACAGTGAGACCGCGGTACTCGGTGAGCAGAACGGCGTTGGAGCTACGGAATTTTTCCGTGAGCTCGGCAACCGATGCTTCCTTGTTCGCCATGGCTCTCCTTAATTGATGATTGTCATTAGCCAAGGAGACGCGGGTTAAAAATAAAGAAGCCCCACGCAGTTGCGCGGAGCTTGACCTCACAAGAGGGTAACTTCGAACACCTGCGCTGGATTTATGGAATCGCGCCCGTGAGGGCGCAAGACAACCTGCGGTCTTTGGCTTCGTACAGAGTAGCACACCCGATCAGTCACGCCAGCTGTGCCGCGGCTCGTAGCCCAGCACGCGCCGCGCCTTCTCGATCGAGAGCAGGCTGTCGGTGCCGACCACCTCGCGCTTCAGCTCGACGCCCGGGAAGCCGGTCGCGGCGAGCTCGGCGCTCGGCGTGCGCATCACCGTGTCGGCCGCGGCGATGATGAACCGGTCGAAGCCGGGGGCCGCGAGCTCGAGCGCCTTGAGCACGGCCTGCGCGCCGTCGCGGGAGTCGATGTAGCCCCACGCGTTCCAACGCCGCAGCGTCGCGTCATCCTGAAATGCCTCGAATCCCGCATAGTCGCTGTCGTCCATCACGTTCGAGAACCGCAGCGCGGTGATGCTGAGTTGCGGGTCCCACCGCACGAGCTTCTGCGCGAGTTCCTCCTCGAGGTGCTTGGTGACCGCGTACATCGACTCGGGGCGCGACGGGTACTCCTCGTCGAGCGGCAGGTAGGGCGGGTCGATCGCGAGCGGGATTCCCAGCAGCGTCTCGCTCGAGGCGTAGACGATGGTGCGGATGCCGGCCCGGCGCGCGGCCTGGAACACGTTGAAGGTCGCGTTCATGTTGTTGTGGAACGTCGCCGAGTCGGCGTGGATGCCGCCGGCCGGGACGGCCGCGAGGTGCACGACGGCGTCCACCTCGCTGTACTTGTCGTCGACCCCCGAGAACGCGTCGACGACCTGGCCGTAGTCGGTGAGGTCGATACGCAGGAAGCCGGGGCCGCGCTCCCCCGCCACGTCGAGGTTGACGACCGAGTGGCCCGCCTCTGTGAGGCCGGTGACGACCGCCGAACCGAGTTTTCCTGAACCGCCCGTGACGAGAATGCGCATGCGGTCAGTCTGTCACCCGGATTCCGACGCACTCAATCCGAGGAGACGGGTAGCGACACCGTGAACACCGTGTTACCCGGCTCGCTCTCGACCCCGACCGAGCCGCCGTGCGCCTCGACGATCGCCGCGACGATGGCCAGCCCGAGTCCGGTGCTGCCCGCGACGCGCGACCGCGAGCTGTCGCCGCGGGCGAAGCGCTCGAAGACCGTGTCGCGAACCCGCTCGTCGATACCGGGGCCGTCGTCTGCGACCCGCACCTGGGCGAAATCGCCATGGAGAGAGACGGATGTCACGACCGTCGTTGCGGCGGGGGTGTGCACCCGCGCGTTGGCGAGCAGGTTCGCGACCACCTGGTGCAGTCGGGCACCGTCGCCGACGACCAGCACCGACCGCTCCGGGAGTTCCAGGGCCCACTCGTGATCGGGGCCGGCCGCGTAGGCGTCGCTCACCGCGTCGGTGAGCAGCTGGCTGAGATCGACCGGCAGGGCCTCCAGACTGCGGCCGTCGTCGAGCCGGGCGAGCAGCAGCAGGTCTTCGACGAGCGAGGTCATGCGGATCGACTCGGACTCCACCCGGGCGAGGGCATGCACGACGTCGTCGGGCAGGTCGTGGCCGCCACGGCGGGTGAGCTCGGAGTACCCGCGGATCGACGCGAGGGGCGTACGCAGCTCGTGGCTCGCATCCGCAACGAAGGTGCGCACCTTCTTCTCGCTCGCCTCCCGCGCGGTGAGGGCCGCGGAGATGTGCCCGAGCATCCGGTTGATGGCGGCGCCGACCTGGCCGACCTCGGTGCGCGGGTCGGAGTCTTCGTCGGGCACCCGCACGGCGAGCGCGACCTCGCCGCGCTCGAGGGGCAGCTCGGCGACGTGCGAGGCCGTGGCAACGACGCGCTCGAGCGGGCGCAGGGCGACGCGCACGATCGCGGTGCCGACCGCGAAGGCCGCGACGAGACCCGCGAGGGTCACCAGCACCACGACGAGCAGCACCTGGTTCACCGTGGAGTGCACCTCGGCGAGCGACATGCCGATGAGCACCTTCTCGGCCGTGCTCGCGGTCGTCAGAACGAAGCGGTACTCGCCGAGGTCGCCGCCGAGGTCGACGGTCACGGGGGTGTCTTCGACGGTCAGCCGGGCGAGCTGGGCGTTCTGCGCCTCGGTGAGCGCGGTGACGTCGAGCTGGTCGTCGAGCACGACGGCGACGACGGTGCCGTCGAGGTTGTAGCCCGCCACGGTGCCCGGCGGGAGTCCGGCGAGGGGCGCCGTGTCACCGGGAGGCCGCCCGCCCGAGCCGTCGCCGGGTCCCGGGCGGTCGGCGATGTTCTGGAAGCGGCTGCTCGCCGACACCACCTGGTCGTCGAGCTTGCCGACGAGCGAGTCGTTGAGGGCGAGCACGCTCACCGTGCCGACGATGACGCTGACGGCGGCGAGCAGGGCGACGATGCCGAAGACGAGCCGCCGACGCAGGGTCCATCGGGCGCGGGTGAGCGGCATCAGTTGGCCGGCTTCAGCACGTACCCGACGCCGCGCACGGTGTGGATCATCGGTTCACCCAGCGAGTCGATCTTCTTGCGCAGGTACGAGATGTACAGCTCGACGACGCTCGACTTGCCGCCGAAGTCGTAGCTCCAGACGCGGTCGAGGATCTGGCTCTTGCTCAGCACCCGGCGCGGGTTGCGCATCAGGTAACGCAACAGTTCGAACTCGGTGGCGGTGAGCTCGACCACGGTGTCGCCACGGCGCACCTCGTAGGAGTCCTCGTCGAGGCTGAGGTCGCCGACGGTGAGATAGGAGTCGTCGCTGTCGCTGAGCACGAGCGTGGAACGACGGATGAGCCCGCGCAGGCGCGCCACCAGCTCTTCGAGGCTGAACGGCTTGGTGACGTAGTCGTCGCCTCCGACCGTGAGGCCCACGATGCGGTCGTCGAGCGAGTCCTTCGCCGTGAGGAAGAGGATCGGGGTGCTGATGCCGTCGGCACGCAGACGGGTGAGGACCTGCAGTCCGTCGATGTCGGGCAGCATGATGTCGAGCACGATCACGTCGGGGCGGAACTCCCGGGTCACGGCCATGGCCGTTCGCCCGTCGGAGGCGATCTTCACGTCCCAGCCCTCGTACCGCAGGGCCATCGACAGCAGGTCGGTGAGCGAATCCTCGTCGTCGACGACGACGACCCTGATCGGTGTTCCGTCGACCCGGGTCAGCCGCGGGGGCTGGGTCGAACCGACGTGACGCGAAACCGGCTGTTCAGTGCTCATTCTCCCTATTATTGGGAGTTTTCTATGGGCGGCCTGTGAGCGGCGAACACCGGCATCCGATCGCAGACGAGGCACAATAGAACGGTGACCTTCGTGCAGCCGATGCTTCCCCTCTGGGACGAGCCGGCGCCCGACCACCGCTCGCGCGTTCTCGCCAACTCTGCCGACCGCGTCGCCTGGTTGCGCGCGCGCAGCCGCGGGGTCACCGCCACCGACGTGGCCCGCCTGTCGAGCGAGAGGTCGCTGAGCGCGGTGGCGTTCGACAAGATCAACGGCAGCTCATTCGGCGGCAATGCCTACACCGACCACGGAAACGCGCGAGAACCGGAGATCGCCCGCTGGGTGCGAACGACTCACGGCATCCACCCGAGTTCCGAACTGTTCCACGCGCACGGCGAGCGATCCCATCTGGCCACGCCCGACGGCGTCGCCATCATCGACGGTGCCGTCGTACTCGCCGAGATCAAGACCACGTCGACGCTGTGGAAGAGCGTGCCGCGCTCGTACCTGCGTCAGATCTGGTGGCAGCAGTACGTGCTCGGCGCCGACCGAACGCTGCTCGTGTGGGAGCAGCACCTCGATTTCGTGCCGGTGGATGTCGAACCCAAGACGCGCTGGATCGAACGCGACGACAACGAGATCCACGTGCTGGTCGGGCTCGCCAATAAGCTGCTCGGCATGATGCGGCGCTAGGCGCCGCCGCGAGGCGCGCCGTCAGCGCACGAACCGCACCTCGTGGATCTGTTCGCCGAGGAACGGCTCGGTGTGCTCGGCACCGTCGAGGTGGAAGCCGTTGCGCTCGTAGAAGCGGTGGGCGCGCGGGCTGTCGCTCGCGACCCAGAGGAACGCCGGGCCGGGCTGCAGGGTCGCGTCGAACAGGCGCTGCCCGAGACCCTGGCCGTGGAACTCGTCGCGCAGGTAGATGAAGTGCAGCTCGCGGGTGTCGGGCAGCTCGGGGTCGCGGCTCGGGCCGGCCCCGGCGAAGCCGACGATCTCGCCGTCGACCAACAGGGCGACGTGGGAGTACTCGGGGCCGAGGCCGGCGTAGTGGATCCAGAGCTCGGCCATGCGCTTGGGAGACAGCCGGGTGAGGGCCGCCTCGCTGACCAGGTGGTCGTAGGTCTCGTGCCAGCACGCGGCCTGCACCCGCCCCAACTCCTCGGAATCGACATCGCGGACGGGACGAACTACAACAGTGGCGCTCATGGTGTCGACGGTAGCCGCGTCGGGCGGCGACCGCCAATGAGGGTTGACTAAGCCGAGAACGGCCCGCGCAGCACCGACCACTGCAGCAGCATGATGGTCTTCGCGTCGATGATCCGGCCGTCGTCGATCATGGCGAGGGCCTCGTCGATCGCGAGTTCGACGAGGTCGATGTGTTCTCCCTCGTCGGCGAGTCCGCCGCCGGCGTGCTCGCGGGTGCCGGCGTCGTAGGGCGCCGCGTAGAAGTGCAGGCGCTCGGTGACCGAGCCGGGGCTCATAAAGGCGTCGAACACGTGGGTGACCTCGCCGACGCGGTGGCCGGTCTCCTCGATCGCCTCGCGGCGGATCGCGGTCTCCGGATCATCGTCGTCGAGCAGCCCCGCGGCCGTCTCGATGAGCATCCCGCCCGGGTGCCCGTTGATGTACGCCGGGTAGCGGAACTGCGAGGTGAGCAGCACGGTTCGGCGGGCCACGTCGTAGAGGAGGATCGTGGCGCCGTTGCCGCGGTCGTACGTCTCGCGCGACTGGGTCGACCACGAGCCGTCATGCTGCTGCAGATCGAAGGTAGTCGTGTGCAGGCGGTACCAGTTGTCGCTCAGCAGTCGCACGTCGGTCACCCTGACACGCGGGTTGTCGGTGGGCGGGTTCTCGGCGTTGTGCATAGGCTCCAACACTATCGATCGCGATAGTTTGCACCGAGGTGACCTCGCCGTAACAACGCCGAATCATTCATCGTCTTTACTGGCTATCAAGCACCACGGCGGGAAGGCCACCACGATGACGACGATGCGAGCCATCCTTATGGACGGCGCAGGCGGGCCGGAAGTTCTCGAGTGCGGCACCGCGGAGGTGCCGGTAAGCGTCAACTCCGAGTTTCTCGTGCGCGTCGTCGCGGCGGGCGTGAACCCGATCGATGCCAAGACACGGGCCGGGCGCGGCGTCACCCCGGCTATCGGATCGTTCCCCGCCATCCTCGGCAACGACTTCAGCGGGGTCGTGGAGTCGGTGCCCTACGAGGGCCACCCGATCAAGGTCGGCGACGAGGTCTACGGCATGACGGGCTTCCCGCGCTTCGGCGGCAGCTACGCCGAGTACGTCACGGTGTCGAGCCTCAGCCTCGCCCGCAAGCCCAAGTCGCTCTCCCACGTGGAGGCGGCCGGCGTTCCGCTCGCGGCGCTCACCGCCTGGGGAATGGTCGTGGAGGTCGCGAAGGCTCACGAGGGCCAGCGCATCCTCATCCACGCCGGCGCCGGCGGTGTCGGACACTTCGCCGTGCAGTTCGCCCGATTCTTCGGCGCCTACGTGATCGCGACCGGATCCACCCGCAACCTCGCCTGGCTCACCGAGCTCGGCGCGAACGAGACCGTCGACTACACGAGCGAGCGCTTCGAGGAGGTGCTCGACACCGTCGACGTCGTGATCGACCTGATCGGCAACGTGCACGACGACACGGGAACGCGTTCGCTGGGCATCGTGCGCCACGGCGGGCTCATCATCAACGGCCCGACCGGCAGCTGGCCCTCGTTCATCGAAGACGCCACGGCGGCGGGACTGCGGGCCACGACCTACAAGGTCGCTCCCGACGGAACGAACCTCGCCGTGATCTCGCGCCTTCTCGAATCGGGCGACGTTCGCGTGTTCGTCGACCAGGTGTTCGAGATGGATGCCGCGGCTGACGCACACCGGTCGCTCGAGACCGGGCACACGCGAGGCAAGATCGTGCTGAAGGTCAGCGACTACTAAAGCCTGTGTCGGTTGAGTAGCGCCGTCTACGGCGCGTATCGAAACCCTCGGGCCTCGATACGGTCGCGGGGCGACCTACTCGACCGGCTGAAGCGTGAGCTCGCGCACGAAGTCGTCTTCGAGCTTGCCGCCCACGAGGAACTGCTTCGTGCCGACCCGCTCGAATCCGTTCTTCTCGTAGAAACGGTTCGCGCGCGCGTTCAGTTGGTTGACGCCGAGCCAGACGGATGCCGCGCCTCGCGCTCGCGCGACGTCGACGCTGTGCTGCATCAGTACCGCCGACGCGCCGGTGCCGTGCGCGGTGGCCAGCAGGTAGAACTTGCTGAGCTCCACGGTCGGGCGCAGCGTCACCACCCGGGCGACGTCGGCGTCGTAGGGCTCCTCGGCCACGAGCATCGTGTAACCGGTCGCGACCCCGTCGACCTCGACGATCAGCAGGTCGCGGGCGGGGTCGGCGAGGTAGCCGGCGAACTTGGCCTCGGAGAGGTTGGTCGCCACGAAGTCGGCCACGGCCTCCTCGGTCGTGCCGGGAGGACACGCGAGGGCGAAGGTGGCCGCGGCCAGGCGGTGAAGGAGAGCCGCGTCATCCGGGCCCGCGATTCGTGTCGTGACTGTCATTCTCTGCTCTCCATCCGTGGGTGCAGAAAAGGGGCCCGCTCTCGCGGACCCCTCTTCTGTTTAGCTGCCTAGCTGTCTAGCGAATCGCTTAGATCGCGTTGACGTCCAGCGGGATGCCAGGACCGAAGGTCGTCGAAACGGTGCCCTTGGTGATGTAGCGGCCCTTGGAGCTCGACGGCTTGACGCGAACGATCTCGTCGAGCGCGGCCTTGATGTTCTCGGCGAGCTGGTCCTCCGAGAACGATGCCTTGCCGGCGACGAAGTGCACGTTGGAGTGCTTGTCGACGCGGAACTCGATCTTTCCGCCCTTGATCTCGGAGACGGCCTTGGCCGTGTCCATGGTCACGGTACCGGTCTTCGGGTTCGGCATGAGGCCACGCGGGCCCAGTACCTTTCCGAGACGGCCGACCTGGCCCATGAGCTCGGGGGTCGAGACGGCGGAATCGAATCCGACGTAACCGGCAGCGACCTTTTCGATGAGCTCGGCTCCACCGACCTCGTCGGCGCCGGCGGCGATGGCGGCCTCGGCCGCTGCGCCGGTGGCGAAGACGATGACGCGGGCGGTCTTACCGGTTCCGTGAGGAAGGATGACCGTTCCGCGGACCATCTGGTCTGCCTTGCGGGGGTCGACACCGAGCTTGAGGGCGACCTCGACCGTGGAGTCGAACTTGGCGCTACCCGTGGTGCGCGCGACCGAAACGGCCTCGCTCGGGGAGTAGAACTTGCCTTCTTCGATCTTGTCGGCAGCGGCGCGGTAGGCCTTGGATTTCGTAGCCATTATGCGTCCACCGTAATTCCCATAGAGCGAGCGGTGCCCGCGATGATCTTCTCTGCGCCTTCGATGTCGTTGGCGTTGAGGTCAACCATCTTCTGCTCGGCGATTGCGCGAACCTGCTCGCGGGTGAGCTTCGCAACCTTGACGGTGTGCGGGGTCGAAGAACCCTTGGCGACGCCGGCGGCCTTCTTGATGAGCTCTGCTGCCGGCGGGGTCTTGAGGATGAACGTGAACGTGCGGTCCTCGTAGACGGTGATCTCGACGGGGATGACGTTTCCACGCTGGGATTCGGTCGCAGCGTTGTACGCCTTGCAGAACTCCATGATGTTCACGCCGTGCTGGCCCAGTGCCGGGCCGATAGGCGGCGCGGGGTTCGCGGCGCCGGCCTGGATCTGAAGCTTAATCAGACCCGTGACCTTCTTTTTCGATGCCATTGTTTTTCCTTTTCTGTTCGAACAGATTTCGGCCGATTGAGCTTGTCGAAATCCGGTTCTCCCGCTTGCCGGGCGAATCCCGGAAACGGTGGCTTGTGGTTAGCCGACGGTGTCGCCCGAGGGCGAACCATCAGCTCAGAGCTTGGTGACCTGGTCGAAGCTGAGCTCGACCGGGGTCTCGCGCTCGAAGAGGGAGACCAGAACCGTGAGCTTGCCGCTCTCGGGCTTGATCTCGCTGATCGAACCCGGGAGACCCGCGAACGAGCCTTCCTTGATCGTGATGGTCTCACCGACCTCGAAGTCGATCTCGGCGGGGATGGAACGGGCGGTGTTCTTGCCCTTGCCGGGAGCCTGCTTCGACGGAGCTTCGACGATCTGGACGAGGCCCTTGAGCATCTCGAACGCCTCGTTGAAGCGCAACGGCGTCGGGTTGTGGGCGTTGCCCACGAAGCCGGTGACGCCGGGGGTGTGGCGAACGACACTCCAGGAGTCTTCGTTCAGCTCCATGCGCACGAGCACGTATCCGGGGATGCGCACGCGGGTGACGAGCTTGCGCTGGCCGTTCTTGATCTCGACGACGTCTTCCATCGGAACCTCGACCTGGAAGATGGAGTCTTCGACGGTCATCGAGATCTTGCGGTTCTCGATGTTCTGCTTGACGCGCTTCTCGAAGCCGGCGTAGGAGTGGATGACGAACCACTTGCCGGGCTGGGCCTTGAGCTCCTGGCGGAACTCCTCGTAGGGGTCGACCTCGACGGGCTCGCCGTCTTCACCGAGCTCGGGACCGTCGTACGGCGTGACCTCGGGCTCTTCGTTCGCGGCCTCTTCGGCTTCGATGTCGGCCTCGTCTTCGACGGCGGCGACGGAAGCCTCGGCCTCGTCGAGGGAGTCGATCTCGATGGCATCGTCGACGATGGCGTCGGCCTCGGGGTCGATCGCGGCGTCGAGCGCCTCGATGAGTCCGGCGAGGTCGCCGGCCTCGGGGTCTGCGTTCTCGTCTTCGACGTGCAGTGCTTCCTGCTCGGCGGGGTCTACGGAATCCTCGTCAGCAGCCAGCGAGTTGCCCTCCTGGGCTTCGTCGTCCTCAGAGGACTGCTCTGCAGCGGTCGCGAGGTCGATATCGTCGCGGTGATTCTCAGACACTGAATTCCATTCCATTCCATGTTTCACGTAGCGGACGGATCCGAACGCGTCGTGCGCGGCGAAAAGCCTACGAGGTGATGTCGCCGTTGCCGAAGATGTAGTTGACCGCGAGAGAGAAGACCCAGTCGAGTCCGCCTACGAGGGCCATCATGATGACCACGAAGATCAACACGACACCGGTGTAGCTCACGAGCTCTTTGCGGGTCGGGGTGACGACCTTCTTCAGCTCGTTGACGACCTGTCGGATGAACAGAGACACGCGGCCGATCGGACTGCGCTTTTCGGCACTGTCTTTACGGGCGTTTACAACGACGTCCTCGCTGGGCTCGTCGGCAATTTTTCTAGCCACTGTTCAGTACTACCTTCCGACAGCTCGTCGTTGTGGTGCTGGGTGCCCCACACCGAAATGTGTGAGGACACCAGCAGGGCGGACAGGACTTGAACCTGCAACCTGCGGTTTTGGAGACCGCTGCTCTACCAATTGAGCCACCGCCCTTTGCGTGCGCGAGGCACACGGCTTTTTACACTTCGAAACTCACAGGCTGGTTTGCCAGAAGATGGCGCGCAAAAGCTTGGCAGAATTACTACCTCGACAAGTGTAAGGCATCGAGGGCGTTCCGTCATCCCGGGCGACCGGAACGGACCTGCCGTCCCGCCCTACACTAGCTGCGTGGCCACTTTTCCTCGAATCTCCCGGCGCATCGGCGCGATCGCAGAATCCGCGACCCTCAAGGTCGACGCCAAGGCGAAGGCCCTGCAGGCGCAGGGGCGCCCGGTAATCAGCTACGCGGCGGGCGAGCCCGACTTCGCGACGCCGGCGTCTATCGTCGACGCGGCATCCGCGGCGGTTCTCGACCCGAAGAACTATCGCTACACCCCCGCCGTCGGCCTGCCCGACCTGCGCGAGGCGATCGCGGCGAAGACGCTGCGTGACAGCGGACTCGAGGTGGCGGCGAACCAGGTCGTGGTCACCAACGGCGGCAAGCAGGCCGTGTACCAGGCGTTCGCGACGATCGTCGACCCGGGCGACGAGGTGCTGCTGCCCGCACCGTACTGGACCACCTACCCCGAGGCGATCCAGCTCGCCGGCGGCGTGCCCGTCGAGGTTTTCGCCGGCAGCGACCAGGGCTACCTCGTGACGGTCGAGCAGCTCGAGGCCGCGCGCACGCCGCGAACCAAGGTGCTGCTGTTCGTCTCGCCCTCGAACCCGACCGGCGCCGTCTACTCGCCCGAGGCCACGAAGGCGATCGGCGAGTGGGCCCTGTCGCACGGCATCTGGGTGATCAGCGACGAGATCTACCAGAACCTGACCTACTCCGACGACCCGGCCGTGGCCCCGCGCGCGATCTCGATCGTCGAGGCCGTGCCCGAGCTCGCCGACACCACGATCCTGGTGAACGGCGTCGCCAAGACCTACGCGATGACCGGCTGGCGCGTCGGCTGGATGGTCGGCCCCGTCGACGCCATGAAGGCCGCGGGCAACCTGCAGTCGCACCTGTCGTCGAACGTGTCGAACGTCTCGCAGCGCGCGGCCCTCGCCGCCCTCACCGGCCCGCAGGACGAGGTCGAGGTCATGCGCCGGGCCTTCGATCGCCGCCGCACGCTGATCGTGGCTGAGCTGAACAAGATCGACGGCATCGTCTGCCCGACGCCCGAGGGCGCCTTCTACGTCTACCCGGATGTCACGGGGCTGCTGAACCGCGAATGGGGTGGCAGCACGCCCACCACGTCGCTCGAACTGGCCGACCTCATTCTCGAGCAGGCCGAGGTGGCCGTCGTTCCCGGCGAGGCGTTCGGGCCGAGCGGCTACCTGCGCCTGTCGTACGCACTGGGCGACGAACCGCTGCTCGAGGGCGTGCGGCGGCTGCAGCGCCTCTTCGCGTAGGGGCTGCGCCGCCGCGCTACCGGGCCGGCGTTTCGACTTCGTCGCTCACTGGCGGCATATTGCTCTTCGGAGTCACCGCGAGCAGCAATTTGCCGCCGATGAGAGCGCGTCGTGGAAAACTCGCGAGGCACGTAGCCTCCGGGTGGCACACTCGGCGTCGTGAACCCGCGCATCCCCCTCCCCGATCCACTCGACTCAGGCCCGTTCTCCTACGCGCAGGCCCGTGCGCGGGGTGTCTCACCGGGACGGTTGCGCGGTCCCGACCTGCGGCGGCCCTTCCACGGTGCCCGCGATCCCGGAACGAAAACCGACGTTGTGGCGCGGTGCCACGCCTACCGCCCGGTGATGCGGCACGACGCGTTCTTCTGCTCGGTGACCGCCGCCGTGATCGCCCACGTGCCGCTTCCCGCTCGCCTCGAGCACGGTCGGCTGCTGCACGTCGCCGTACCTCAGCCTGTCCGAGCACCAGAGGGCAAGGGCATCCGGGGCCACAGCGTGCAGGTCGCAGCTGGCGATGTGCGCGACTGGGACGGCCTGCGCATCAGCGCTCCCGAGCGGCTCTGGTGCGAGCTCTCTGCTGTGTTGACCGTTCCGCAGCTGGTGGCGGCGGGCGACTACCTCGTTCAGCGGCACGGACCCCACACGTCCATAGAACGCCTGGCCGGGGCATCCGCCATGTATCCGGGAAGAATCGGCGGGCCCAAACGCGCCGAGTGTCTCCCCTATCTCGACCCGGGATCCGAATCGCCCATGGAGTCCGAGCTGAGGGTCATCGTGATCACAGCGAAGATTCCCGGGTTCGTCGCAAACCTGTCGATCACGGTGCCTGGCGCGCGCTACCGCGGAGATCTTGCTTTCCCGCACAAGAAGGTGATCGTCGAGTATCAGAGCGAATACCACTTCGATCCGGCACAGCGGCGGAAGGACATGACCCGCATCGATCGCCTGCAAGCGGCCGGATGGTTCGTAATGCAGGTCAATCTCAACGACCTGAACGATCCTGACGAACTCGTCGCCCGAATCCGAAGCGTTCTGGACTCCCGCCCGACCGTGTGATCGGCGGCATATTGCTCTTCCGGACGCGCGTGAGCAGCAAATTGCCGCCGATGAGACGCCGCGCGCCGGGCGGGGCGCGGGGAGAAGGGGCGCGGGGCGGGCGCCGCTAGAGCAGCTTGCGCTCCAGTGCCCAGGCCGTGAGCTCATAGCGCGACGAGAGCTGCAGCTTGCGCAGCACGGCCGAGACGTGGGTCTCGACGGTCTTGATCGAGATGAAGAGCTCGGTCGCGACCTCCTTGTAGGCGTAGCCGCGGGCGATGAGCCGCATGACCTCGCGCTCGCGGGCGCTCAGGCGGTCGAGTTCGTCGTCGGAGGCGGCCTGCTCGCCGGCGACCGCGCCGAACGCGTCGAGCACGAAGCCGGCGAGGCGCGGCGAGAACACGGCGTCTCCCCCGGCGACCGCGGCGACGGCACGGGAGACCTCGGCGCCCGACGAGCCCTTCGTGATGTAGCCGCGGGCGCCGGCACGGATCACGCCGACCACGTCTTCGGCCGAGTCGGAGACCGAGAGCGCCAGAAACCGCACCGAGTCGAGCAGGCCGCTCGACCGGCGCAGCACCTCGGCACCGCCGCCGCCGGCGCCGCCGGGCAGGTGCACGTCGAGCAGCACCACCTCGGGCCGCAGCGAGTCGATGAGCTCGACCGCCTCGTCGACGGTCGCGGCCTCGCCGAGCACCGTCACCGAGTCGTCGAGGTCGGCGCGCAGGCCGGAGCGGAAGATCGAGTGGTCGTCGACGATGAGTACGGTGGTCACGAGCTGGCTCCTTGGGACGTGCGGATGTCACGGGGGACGTCGAGGTGCAGGTGCACCTCGGTGCCCGAACCGCCGGTGCCGGGGCGCACCGTCGCGATGCCTCCGGCACGCGACATCCGGCCGATTATCGATTCTCGGATACCGAGGCGGTCTGCGGGAAGCGACTGCAGGTCGACTCCCGGCCCCCGGTCGCGCACGAACACGTCGATGGCGCCCGGCGGCGTCTCGACGTAGACGGAGACGTCGCCGCCCGCGTGCCGAGCCGCGTTGACCATGGCCTCGCGGGCTGCGGCGAGCAGCGCACCGCTCGAGTTGTCGACGGACTCGCCCGCGGTGACGACGTCGATGCGCACGGCGTAGTCGAGCTCGATGGCAGCCGCGATGTCGCGCAGCTCGGTGGCCAGGTCGGCTACGACGGGGGCGTCGCCGACGAACAGCCAGTCGCGCAGCTCGCGCTCCTGGGCGCGTGCGATGCGGGCGACCTCGCTCGAGGCGCCCGCCCGGTTCTGGATCAGCGCCAGCGTCTGCAGCACCGAGTCGTGCAGGTGGGCGGCGATCTCGGCGCGCTGCTCCTCGCGCACGCGGGCGGTGCGGGCCGCCTGCAGGTCGCTCGACAGGGCGACGACGCGCGGGGCTGCGATCACGGCCACGCCGAGCACCACCATCACGACGCCGAGCACCGCGTTGACCGCCGCGGGCCGGGCGAGCAGTGCCGCCACACCGCAGACGACGAGCAGCACGACGGCCGCGAACCGCAGCACTGTGCCGGCCGCCGCGCCGCGGTCGGGGTCGTGGCGGTCGAAGGTGAGGCTCCACGCCACGGCGAGGCCGCTCGCGCAGGTCACGATCACCAGCGCAGACGTCGACTCGCGCCCCGTGGTGATGAAGGCTAGCCCCGCGAGCCCGGCGACGACCAGCAGCAACACCGTCGCGGGCGCCGACCGCCGCACGCCTTCGTCGTCGGCGGCGACGGGTTCGAGCGGCACGAACGCCCAGAGCCAGAGGTAGAGCAGCACGCCCCCGCCGCCGCACAGCGCGAGCACGACGGTGAGAAAGCGCACGCGGCGCACCGACACGTCGAGGTGGCGGGCGACCGCGAGGCACACCCCGCCGACCGCGACGCGGCGCGGGCGCGCGAGCGGCGGTCGTTCGGTGGCGGTCTTCACTCTTGAATACAAGCAGGTTTGACAGACCCCCGGATGCCCCGGGTCGGCATCTCAGGGTGCGGTCAGGGGATTACCCCATGGCCGGGCGGTGGTGGCGAGCGGCAGCATTGAGCCATGCCCACGAATCCCTCCCCACAGCCCGAGGCTCCGGAAGAACAGCCGGAGGCCGCCGAACAGCCGGCATCTCCCCCGCCGCCACCACCCGCCGCCGCGCCGCTCGCCGGCAACCGCTTCTTCGCCTGGATGCGCTCGCTCAACCTCACCCGCGAACCCGGCTGGGTCGGCGGTGTCGCCGCGGGCATCGCCGCCCGGCTCGGCGTCGACCCGCTCATCGTGCGCGGCATCATCGTCGTGGTCGCCGTTCTCGGCGGTCCCGCCTTCCTGCTCTACGCCGCCGCCTGGCTGCTGCTGCCCGACCAGAACGACAAGATCCACCTCGAGGAGGTCTTCAAGGGTCGCCTCGACTCCCCCATCGCGGGTATCGGCGCGTTGATCCTGTTGAGCATGCTGCCCGTGACGCAGGGCTTCTGGTTCGCCGGAAGCGCGTACTGGGGCGAGCCGTTCTGGGGTGCCTCCGCCGGCCGCGCCCTCTGGACCATCGTGGTGCTCGGTCTGCTCGTCTGGTTCGTGGTCTGGGTCGCCCGTCGGTCGAGCCGCGCTTCCAACGCCCCGCTCGTGACCCCCGCGACGACGGACGACCGGCCGGACACCGTTCCCGAGCCGGCGCCGACCATGATCGGTCCGGCCGAAGAGCCCGCGGGCCCGGGCGTGCGCCCGCCCGCCCCCGCGGCCACGGCGAGCGCCGAGGAGTTCGCCGCGTGGCGTCAGCAGCAGGCACAGTGGAAGGCCGAGAACGACGCGTTCCGCGTGCGTCAGGCGACCGAACAGCACGCGGCGAGCCTCGCCGCGCAGGCGCAGTACCGAGCCGAGCGCGCGGCCCGCCGCGCGATCGAGCAGGCGCACCACGCTCGCACCCGGTCGAATCCGCTCTACTCGTTCATCTTCATCGGCTCGTCGTTCGTCGTCGGCGGACTGACCACCCTCGCGGTCGGCGGCGGCGCGATCACCGGCGCGGCCCTGCTCGCCGGCCTCGGCGCGATGCTCGCCGTGCTCGCCGTAGCCATCATCGTCAACGGCGCCCGGGGCAAGCGCCCCGGCGGTTCGCAGGGTGTCGCCGCGGTCGTGCTCACCGTGCTGCTGGTCGCCGCGATCGTGCCGCAGGGCCCGAACATCAGCTACACCGACGACGTGCGGTTCGAGCCGCAGGCCGACGACTACGACTGGACCAACCAGGTCTACTTCGTCGGCACCGGCGACACGGAGATCGACCTCACCGACTTCTACGCGGATCCGCTGCAGGAGGGCATGACGCAGCAGTACTACGACAACTTCACCCTCGTCTCAGGTGTCGGCGACGTCACCGTGATCGTGCCGACGGATGCCGAGTTCTACTACAACGCCTCGATCGGGCGGGAGCCCGGCGATCGCGATGTCTGGGTGAATAGAGCGGATTCGTTCAACATGCCCCCTGTCGCGACGAACGAGCTGACGGAGATCGACCGATCCGCTCGGGTCGCCAACCTCAACATCACCATGGGCGTCGGCGAACTCACCATCGAGCGCGCCCCCGCCACCGGCAACACGATCGAAGGAACGAGCGAATGACCGAGACACACACCACGACGAGCACCGACCCGGCCCCCCTCAAGCCGCGCATCGGCACCATCGTCTGGGGCAGCATCCTGCTCATCGTCGCGGCGATCGCCATCTTCGCGTCGCAGGTCGACTTCGGGGATGCGACCCCGGCCGCCATCGTCTGGAGCGTCGTCGGCTTCGGCGCCGTACTCGTCGTCGCGGGCATCGTCACCGCGATCGTGCGCGCGGCCCGCAAGGACACGAACGAGTCCGACCTGGGCTAGGTCCCCCTCCACCGACCGGTTGACCCACCGGCCCACCGGTGCACCGCTGTTGGCCGGCGGCCGTCGAGGCCACAGTGGAACCATGACAATCCACGACCCAGCGGTTCGCGTTCGCGAGCTCCGCAAGTCCTACGGCTCCCTGCACGCCCTCGACGGCGTCAGCTTCGATATCGAGCGGGGCGAGACCTTCGCCCTGCTCGGCCCCAACGGCGCCGGCAAGAGCACCGCGATCGAGATCCTCGAGGGATACCGCGACCGCACCTCGGGCGAGGCGACCGTGCTGGGCACCGACCCCGGCCGCGGCGGTCTGGCGTGGAAGGCGCAGCTCGGCATCGTGCTGCAGTCCACCGGCGAGAGCGGCAACGTGACCGTGCGCGAGCAGCTGACCCACTTCGCCGGCCTCTACCCGAACCCGCGCGACGTCGACGAGGTCATCGCGGCCGTGGGTCTCGAGGCCAAGCAGAAGACGCTGATCCGCAAGCTGTCGGGCGGCCAGCGCCGCCGGGTCGACGTCGCGCTCGGCATCATCGGCAACCCGGCTCTGCTCTTCCTCGACGAGCCGACCACGGGCTTCGACCCCGAGTCGCGCCGCCAGTTCTGGGAGCTCATCGTCTCGCTCAAGAACGAGGGCACCACGATCCTGCTCACCACCCACTACCTCGACGAGGCGGCGCACCTGGGCGACCGGGCCGGCATCATCGCCGGAGGCACGCTCATCGACATCGGAGCGATAGACACGATCGGTGGGGCGGATGCGCGCGTGCCGCTCGTGCGCTGGGTCGACAGGGGCGTCGCGCGCGAGCAGCGGACGAGCGAACCGGCGACTCTCGTCGCCGACCTCGTGCGCCAGAACGGCGGCGAGCTCGACGGGCTCGAGGTGGTGCGACCGAGCCTCGAAGACATCTACCTCGAACTCGTGGCGGCGTACGAATCGCGCCGGTCGGGTTTCGATACGGTCGCTGAGCGACCTACTCAACCAGCAGCAGTAGAGGAAACAGCGAAATGACCACCATCACGATCCCCCGCCTCCCGGCCGGCCGCGCCCTGCGCCTCGGCGGTGCCCGCGTCGTCAATGAGGTGCGCGCCTACTTCCGTCAGGGCGACTCGGTGTTCTTCACCTTCCTCTTCCCCCTCGTGATGCTCACCATCTTCTCCACGGCCTTCAGCGACCAGTCGTTCGGTACGGATGACACGGGGGCCGACGTCTCCGCGGCGGCGTACTACCTGCCCGGCATGCTCGCGGCGGGCCTGCTGCTCAGCGGCCTGCAGAACCTGGCCATCGACATCGCGACGGAACGCAGCGATGGCACCCTCAAGCGTCTCGCCGGCACCCCGCTGCCGGTGGTGAGCTACTTCATCGGCAAGATCGGGCAGGTGCTCGTCACGGGCATCCTGCAGGCCGCCCTGCTGCTGCTGGTGGCCCGGTTCGTCTTCGACATCGCCCTGCCCACCGAGCCGGAGAAGTGGCTCACCTTCGCC
Source organism: Conyzicola sp. (assembly GCF_046714715.1). Taxonomy (GTDB): domain Bacteria; phylum Actinomycetota; class Actinomycetes; order Actinomycetales; family Microbacteriaceae; genus Conyzicola. The sequence continues at coordinate 27,429 of NZ_JBKKAD010000079.1, forward strand.
TGGGTGTTCCTGCTCGGCGTGATCACCTGCGCGTTCCTGGGCATCGCCCTCTCGGCCCTGCCGCGGTCCGGCCGCAGCGCCTCGGCCGTGGTGATCCCCATCGTGCTGGTGCTGCAGTTCATCTCCGGCGTCTACCTGCAGTTCAACCAGCTCCCCGAGTGGATGCAGAACGTCGCGGGCCTGTTCCCGCTCAAGTGGATGGCGCAGGGCATGCGGGCGGTGTTCCTGCCCGACAGCTTCGCCGTCCAGGAGCAGAACGGCGCCTGGGAGCTGGGCATGGTGGCGCTCGCGCTGCTGATCTGGCTGGTGGTGGGCCTGGTCGGCAGGCGGCTCACCTTCCGCTGGATCCGCAAGGACGCCTGATGCGCCGGGGGCATGGGATGCTTAGCGCATGAAAGCGCGGCGGTGGTGGGACCTGATCGTGACCGGGTCCCTCGTCGTTCTGGTGCTCATGAGCCTGGATAGCTCTGGCACCGGTCCTGGCTCCGGCCCGGCCGCACTCGCGGGTGGGGTCCTCTCGCTCGCGACCATCGGCATCGCCTACCTGGTCTGGGGCCGGCGGATGCTCCGCTCGCCGGACGCGTCGGAAAG
>NZ_JBKKAD010000080.1:0-14580 GCF_046714715.1 Conyzicola sp.
GCCCAGCGCGGGTCGGTCGCGGGAACCGCGATGACCTTCGCGTCGGATCCGCCGTCGTCGGTCATGTTGAACACGGCGACGGGGCGCACCGAGACGCCGACGCCCGGGAACAGCGGGTAGTCGAGCAGCACGAGAACGTCGACCGGGTCACCGTCGAGGCCCAGCGTGTTCTCGAAGAATCCGTAGTCGGTGGGGTAGACGAAACCGGTGAAGAGCACGCGGTCCAGGTAGACCCGGCCCGTCTTGTGGTCGACCTCGTATTTGTTGCGGCTTCCCTTAGGAATTTCGATGATCGCATCGTAGGCGGCCATGGTTAGCGCTCCTTGGTTTGTTGATTGCTGCAATAACGTTACTGGATGCAGCCAACGCGCCCGAGACTCACCCCGACCATCGCCGACGTGCGGCGCGCGGTGCGTGGCGCCCTGCCTCCGGTCTCCCTGCCAAATGAAGGAGAATTCGAGCCGGAGGGCAGCGCATCCGCAGTAAGGCGTCACGACACAGCGGTTTCTCCTTCATTTGGCAGCCAGGGGCCGCTCGTGCTCGTCGCGCTCAGCGGTGGGCCGGACTCGCTCGCGCTGGCCGCGGCCGTCGCGTTCGAGGCGCCGAGGGCGGGACTCCGCGCGGGCGCCGTCATCGTCGACCACGGATTACAAGAAGGCTCCGCGGATGTCGCGGCCACCGCCGCCCGCCAGGCCGGCGAGCTCGGACTCGACCCGGTTCTCGTGCGCACCGTGGCCGTGGGCACCGCCGGCGGTCCCGAGGCCGCGGCTCGCGACGCGCGCTACGAGGCGCTCCGCACCGCCGCCGCCGAGACCGGCGCCACCATGGTCCTGCTCGGACACACGCTCGACGACCAGGCCGAGACCGTGCTGCTCGGCCTCGCACGCGGCAGCGGGGCGGCGAGCCTGCAGGGCATGGCGGCGAGAACCGCACTGTACTCGCGACCCCTGCTGGGCATCCGTCGCTCCCAGACCGAACGGTTCTGCGCCGACTCCGGTCTCGAACCGTGGGCCGACCCCCAGAACGACGACGGTGCGTTCGCCCGCGTGCGGGTGCGCACGAGCGTGCTTCCCCTGCTCGAGCGCGAGCTCGGCCCGGGCATCGCCGAGGCGCTCGCCCGCACCGCCGAGCAGTTGCGCGAAGACTCCGATGCGCTCGACCACTTCGCCGAGGAGATCGCCGAAGAGCTGGCCGACATCGCCGAGGCCGGCATCTCGCTGCCCGTGCGTGCGCTCGAGGCCAACCCGCCCGCGCTGCGCCAGCGGCTGATCCGGCTCGCGGTGCAGAGCGAATTCCACGTCTCGCTGAGCCGCGCCCACACGCTCGAGGTCGCCAGGCTCGTCACCGACTGGCACGGCCAATCGGCCCTCGACCTGCCGGGCGTTAGGGTTGAACGGCGCGACGGGCTGCTGGTCTTCAGCGCGGCCCGGCCCTAGATACGAACGGAACCCCCATGGAATTCAGTGACGTCGAGAACGATATCGCGGAGGTTCTCTACACCGAGCAACAAATCCACGAGAAGATCGCCGAACTCTCCCGGCGCATCGAAGTGGACTACGCGGGCGAGAAGGTGCTGCTGGTCGGTGTGCTGCGCGGCGCGGTGATGGTCATGGCCGACCTCGCCCGCGAACTCACCATCCCCATCGAGATGGACTGGATGGCGGTCTCCTCGTACGGTTCCGGCACGCAGTCCTCCGGCGTCGTGCGCATCCTGAAGGACCTCGACACCGACCTCCACGGGCGTCACGTGCTCATCGTCGAAGACATCATCGACTCCGGCCTGACCCTCTCCTGGCTGCGCGCCAACCTCGAGACCCGGGGCGCGGCATCCGTCGAGATCTGCGCTCTGCTGCGCAAGCCGGAAGCGGCCAAGGTCGTCGTCGACGTGAAGTACGAGGGCTTCCAGATCCCCAACGCGTTCGTCGTCGGTTACGGCCTCGACTTCGCCGAGCAGTACCGCAACCTGCGCGGCATCGCGGTGCTCGCGCCGCACGTCTACGCCTAGTCGCGGATTGAGCCTGTCGAAATCAGTGCGGGTCTCGACAAGCTCGACCAGCGTGCGCCCATGGCGTTGCGCCTATGATCCGCCTTCGACGAAGCGCCTAGGTCCGCCTTCGGCGAACATGCAGCAGCCATCCAGCGCCAAGGCAGTAGCCTGACCTTACATTTCTTCAGCAGGAAGGTGCTGGGCGTCTCTGCCCGGAACATCATGGACTTCAAGCGCATTTTTCGCGGCCCGATCGTCTACATCGTCGTCGCCATCATCGCCGTCATCGTGGGCTCCAGCCTGCTGACCGGTTCCGGCTTCAAAGAGATCTCGGTGAAAGACGGACTCGAGCTGCTCGAGGGCGGAACCGTCGAGTCGGCGAAGATCGTCGACGGCGAACAGCGCGTCGACCTCACCCTCACCAAGGCCGACGGCGACCAGGGCACCCAGGTGCAGTTCTACTACGTCGCACCGCGTGGGCCCGAGGTCGTCGAGGCGGTCACCGCCGCCAACATCAAGGACTACACCGACGAGGTTCCGCAGACGAACTTCTTCGCGTCGCTGCTCAGCATCCTGCTCCCGTTCCTCATCATCGGCGTCATCTTCTACTTCCTCATCGGGCGCATGCAGGGCGGCGGCTCCAAGGTCATGCAGTTCGGCAAGTCGAAGGCCAAGCTCGTCGGCAAGGAGAGCCCCAAGGTCACCTTCGCCGATGTCGCCGGAGCAGACGAGGCCATCGAAGAGCTCGAAGAGATCAAAGACTTCCTGAAAGACCCGGCCAAGTTCCTGGCCGTCGGAGCCCGCATCCCCAAGGGCGTCCTGCTCTACGGCCCTCCCGGAACCGGTAAGACCCTGCTCGCCCGCGCCGTAGCCGGCGAGGCCGGAGTGCCGTTCTACACGATCTCGGGTTCCGACTTCGTCGAGATGTTTGTCGGCGTCGGCGCGAGCCGCGTGCGCGACCTGTTCCAACAGGCGAAAGACAACTCGCCCGCGATCATCTTCATCGACGAGATCGACGCCGTCGGCCGCCACCGCGGCGCCGGTGTCGGCGGCGGAAACGACGAGCGCGAGCAGACGCTCAACCAGCTGCTCGTCGAGATGGACGGCTTCGACGTCAAGACGAACGTCATCCTCATCGCCGCGACGAACCGACCCGACGTGCTCGACCCCGCGCTGTTGCGCCCCGGCCGCTTCGACCGCCAGATCGGCGTCGACGCCCCCGACCTCCAGGGCCGTCGTCAGATCCTCGAGGTGCACGGCAAGGGCAAGCCGCTCGCCAAGGGCGTCGACCTCGAAGTGCTCGCGCGCAAGACGCCCGGCTTCACCGGCGCCGACCTCGCCAACGTGCTCAACGAGGCCGCCCTGCTCACCGCCCGCAGCAACGCCCAGCTCATCGACAACCGCGCCCTCGACGAGGCCGTCGACCGGGTGATGGCCGGCCCGCAGCGCCGCACCCGCCTGATGAACGACAAAGAGAAGCTCATCACCGCCTACCATGAGGGCGGCCACGCTCTCGCTGCGGCGAGCATGCGCAACACCGACCCCGTAACCAAGGTCACGATCCTTCCCCGCGGCCGTGCCCTCGGCTACACGATGGTGCTGCCGCTCGAAGACAAGTACTCCGTCACCCGCAACGAACTGCTCGACCAGCTCGCCTACGCCATGGGCGGCCGCGTCGCCGAAGAGATCGTCTTCCACGACCCGACCACGGGTGCATCGAACGACATCGAGAAGGCCACGTCGATCGCACGCCGCATGGTCACCGAGTACGGAATGAGCTCGGTCGTCGGATCGGTCAAGCTCGGACTCACCGCGGGCGAGCCCTTCCTGGGGCGCGACATGGGCGCGAGCAGAGATTATTCGGATGACATCGCTCGCGTCATCGACGCCGAGGTGCGTGTGCTGATCGAACAGGCACACGACGAGGCGTGGCAGGTGCTCAACACCAACCGCGACGTTCTCGACCGCCTCGCAAGCGAGCTGCTCGAGAAGGAGACGCTCGACCACAATCAGCTGGCCGAGATCTTCGTGGGGCTCGAGAAGCTGCCGGAACGCCCGCAGTGGCTCTCCAGCACGAACCGCCCGCTCTCCGACCGTCCTCCCGTGAAGGTGCCGTCGAAGCTGCCGATCGACCCCGAGGTCGTCGACGGCGGAGTCGACTCCGAGCCGCCGTCGGAGCCGAAGCGCACACCGCGCCCGCGCAAGACCCCCGGCATCGCGACAGCCTAGGTCTCCGTGGCCATCGACACCCGACGCATCGAGGCGGCGGTCGCCGAGATCCTTGCGGCCATCGGTGAAGACGTCACCCGGCCAGGACTGCTGGCGACGCCGAAACGCGTCGCCGCCGCTTACGCAGAGTTCTTCTCCGGTCTCGCCGTCGACCCGCTCAGCCATCTGGCCGAAGCGGTCGACCTCGAGGCCGGTGAGCTCGGCGAGGTGGTGATCGTCCGTGACATCCGGTTCCGCTCCGTCTGCGAACACCACCTGCTGCCGTTCATCGGCACCGCCCACGTCGCCTACGTCCCCGACCAGAAGGTCGTCGGGCTCGGCAGTCTCGCCCACGTCGTCGAGACACTGGCCGACCGCCCGCAGTTGCAGGAACGGCTCGGCGAGGAGATCGCCGACGCGATCCAGACCGGTCTCGCCCCGCTGGGTGTGCTCGTGGTGCTCGACGCCGCGCACCAGTGCGTCACGATGCGCGGGCCGCGCCAGGGCAGCAGTTCAACCGTCACTCTGGCGAGCCGCGGAACCCTGAGCGAAACTAGTTCTCGAGCGGAGATCATTTCGCTGATCGGAGGCGGCATCCGTGAATAACGACATGGTCCTGGTTCGCAGAACGGCGCGACCGCGCCCGCGCATCATGGGCATTCTCAACGTGACACCCGACTCGTTCAGCGACGGCGGACGGTACGACTCCGTCGACGACGCGATCGCACACGGGGCCGCCCTGCACGAGCAGGGTGCCGACATCATCGACGTGGGCGGCGAGTCGACGCGGCCCGGCGCGGTGCGCGTCGCACCCGACGAAGAGCAGCGGCGCGTGCTGCCGGTCGTGCGGGAGCTCAGTGATCGTGGCATCCGGGTCAGCATCGACACGCTCAACTCGTCCACCGCGCGGCTCGCCGTCGAGGCCGGCGCAGCGGTGATCAACGACGTCTCCGGCGGTATGGCCGACCCGGAGATGTTCCGCACCGTGGCCGCGCTCGACGCGGACTACATCGTGTCGCACTGGCGCGGTCACGGCGAGAACATGAACGACCTCGCCACCTACAACGAGGTCGTCGGCGACGTGCGCACCGAGATTCAACGTCGCGTCGCCGAGCTCATCGTGTGGGGCGTCGACGAGCGCCGCATCGTCATCGACCCCGGGCTCGGGTTCGCCAAGACGAGCACCCACAACTGGAAGCTGCTCGGCAACCTCGACCGGCTCGAGAGCCTCGGCTACCCCGTGCTCATCGGCGCGTCCCGCAAGCGATTCCTCGCCGACCTGCTGCCCGGCGATGCGACGACCGACGACCGCGACCCCGCCACCGCGGTGATCAGCGCCCTCGCCGCACAGGCCGGGGTCTGGGGCGTGCGGGTGCACGACGTCGAGACCACCAAGGCCGCCCTCGCGGTCTGGACCGCGTGGGAAAAGGGGGCGACCGAGTGACGCGCCCCCTCGATCAGATCTCCCTGACCGGGCTGCGGGCATCCGCTTTCCACGGTGTCTTCGAGAACGAGCGCCGCGACGGCCAGGTCTTCGTGCTCGACGTCACGGTGTCGCTCGACTTCGCCGCCGCCGCCGCGAGCGACGACCTCGGGCTCACCATCCACTACGGCGAACTCGCGGAAGAGATCGTGGTCGCCGTGGAACGCGACCCCGTCGACCTCATCGAGACGGTGGCCGAGCGCATCGCCCAGGTCGTGCTCGCGCACCGTGCCGCCCAGCTCGTCACGGTGACCGTGCACAAGCCGAGCGCCCCCATCACCGTGCCGTTCGACGACGTCGCCGTGACGATCACGAGGTCACGCGCGTGACCGGGATCCGTCAGCAGCGCCTGCGGGTCGAGCTGCCCGCGGTTCTCTCGCTCGGCAGCAACCTCGGCGACCGTGAGGCGACCATCCGGGAGGCGGTCGCCGAGATCGCACGGATCGAGGGCGTGACGGTGCTCGCCGCGTCCTCGCTCGTCGAGAGCGCCGCGGTGAAGCTCGACGGTGTCGACGAGACGGCGCCGGCCTACCTGAACGCCGTCGTCGCGATCCGCTCGACCCTCGACCCCGACGCCCTCCTTTCCGCACTCAACGTGATCGAGCACGACCACGGGCGCGTGCGCGAGCAACGCTGGGGCGACCGCACGCTCGACGTCGACATCGTCGACATGGGCGGCCTGCGGGTCGACACCGACCGGGTCACCCTCCCGCATCCGCGCGCCGCGCAACGCGCGTTCGTGCTGGTCCCGTGGCTCGAGATCGAGCCCGGCGCGACCCTTGGCGATCACGGCCGCGTCGACCGGCTGCCCGCCGCCACCGGCGACGCCGTTCGCCCCTATCCCGCGAGGCCGCTGCTATGACGCGCACCCGCCCGACCATGCTGCTGCTGATGACGGTGTTCGGGGCCGCCGCCGGCTGGTTCCTCGAGACCGCACTGGTGGCGAGCGGTCGCGCCGCGTTCATCCCGCCGGTGACCCTCGCCGCGGCGCTCGCGCTCATCGGCATCATCGTCGTGGTTCTGGCGTGGCCCGTGTTCCGGGTGGTGCGGGGCACGGCGAAGACCCGGGTCGACCCGTTCTACGCGACCCGCGCCGTCGTGCTGGCGAAGGCGTCGAGCCTCACCGGCGCGCTGCTCGGCGGCGGCGCCGTAGCGGTGTTGGTCTTTCTGCTCACCCGGTCGGTGATCCCGCCGGTAAGCTCGCTCGCATTGGCGATCGCAACCGTGGTCGCCGCGCTCGTATTGCTCGTGGGCGGGCTCATCGCCGAGAAGATGTGCACCCTGCCCCCGAGCGACGACGATCCCACCCAGCTCCCCGCCAGTCAGGACCACGTGTGACCGATCGCCTCGAACTGCCGGAAGTCAGCTGGCGCCGGGTCTCGCCTCGCTACATAGTCGTCGACGTCGTCGGCTACATCGTGTTCGCCGTCATCATGGTCGGTGCCGGCGCGGCCGTCGCCTACTTCGTCTCGATCGCCTGGCTCTGGTGGATCGTCGCGGCCCTCGCGGTGGTGTTCGTGTTCACGATCGCCCTCACGCCCCGCCGCGTGCGGGCGATCGGGTACCAGCTGCGCGACGACGACGTGCTCTTCCGCCGCGGCATCCTGTACCAGCGTTTCGTCGCCGTCCCCTACGGCCGCATGCAGCTCGTCGACATCAACCGCGGGCCCCTCGACCGCATGCTCGGCCTCAGCGAACTCAAGTTCGTGACCGCGGCCGCCGCGACCGGCGTCGTCATCCCCGGCCTCCCCGAAGCAGATGCCGAGGAGTTGAGAGACCGCCTCGTCGCCCTGGCCGAGAGCCGAAGGGCCGGCCTGTGACCCGCTTCACCGACGGGGAGTGGCACCACCTCCACCCGCTCACACCACTGCTGCGCGGCGGCATCACCTTCGTGGCCATCATCGGCTTTCTGCTCTACAACATCCGCGACATCCTGATCGACATCGTGCTCGGCGGCGACGGCCACAACGGCGAGCCGCTCGTCTGGCTCTACGAGAGCGAGTTCTTCTGGCTCGCCGTGCTCGCGCTGCTCGTCGGCCTGGGGCTCGTGGTGGTGGGGTACTACCTGTCGTGGCGCATGAACACGTTCCGTATCACCGACGAGGTGGTGGAGGTGCGCAGCGGCATCGTGTTCCGCCGCAACCGCAAAGGACGCCTCGACCGCATCCAGGGCATCAACATCTCCCGGCCCCTCTTCGCGCGCATCTTCGGGGCCGCCCGCCTCGAGGTCAACGTCGCCGGCCAGGACGCGAACATCAGGCTCGACTATCTCGCCTCCGTGGCGGCCGACGAACTGCGCCGCGAGATCCTCCGCCTCGCGTCGGGCACCCGGGTCGCCGAGGCGCAGGTGCCCGAGGTGCAGCTCGACAGCAACGGCGCACCGGTTCCGCGTACCGCCGCCGTCTCCCAGCTCATCGACCAGCGCGTCTCCGAGCTGCTCGCGCCGGAGCGCGACCCCGAGCTCGCGCCGCCGGAGTCGGTCGTGCAGATGCACACCGGCCGACTCATCGGCTCCCTGCTGCTCAGCGGGTTCAGCATCTTCGTGGTGCTGCTCATCGTCGGCATCGCGTGGGGCGTCGCGGCCACCGGCTCGTACCTCTTCCTCATCGGCGTGCTGCCCACCCTGATCGGCACCGGCAGCTTCTACATCACGCGGTTCACCCGGTCGCTGCGCTACAGCATCGCGGGAACCCCCGACGGCGTGCGCATCGGCTTCGGACTCCTCTCCACGAGCAATGAGACGCTGCCGCCCGGCCGCATCCACTCGATCCAGGTCACCCAGCCGCTGCTCTGGCGCCCGGCGGGATGGTGGGAGATCAAGGTCAACCGTGCCTCCACGTCGTCGGCGAAGGGCGCCGCGGGGCAGGCGAACACCACGATCCTGCCGGTCGGCAACCTCGACGACGTGCGCAAGGTGCTCGCCCTCGTTCTGCCCGACCACGTCGACGCCGACTCGGTCGCGCTGTTCGAACGCGGCATGAGCTCGAAGGGCGGCGACGACGGCTTCGTCAATTCCCCGAAGCGCGCGCGCTGGTACCTCTGGTTCTCGCAGCCCCGCAACGGTTTTGCGACCCTGCCCGGCGTGGTCGTGCTGCGTCAGGGCGCGGTCTGGCGCCAGCTGACGATCGTGCCCGAGGCGCGCATGCAGAGCGTCGCGATCAGCCAGGGGCCGGTCTTCCGCTCGATGCGTCTCGCCTCGCTCCGCGTGCACACCGTGTCCGGACCGATCACCCCCGCGCTGTCCGCCGTGGACAGCGCGCAGGCGGTTCTCTTCTTCAGAGAAGTGGCGGATGCCGCGATCTCATCGTCGTCCGCCGATACGAGTCATCGCTGGCGCTCGGGCGAGGTCGCGCCGTGAGCGGCCCGTCCGGACGTCTCGGCGTCGGCATCATCGGTGCCGGCCGGGTAGGTCCCGTGCTGGGTGCGGCGCTCGCGGGCGCCGGCCACGCCATCGTCGGCATCTCGGCGACGTCGCAAGACAGCATCGACCGCGCCGAGGCGATGCTGCCCGGCGTTCCGATCCTCGAGATCCCCGCGCTGATCGAACGCAGCGAACTCGTCATCCTCGCCGTGCCGAGCGACCAGCTCGAGTCGCTCGTCGCCGGGCTGGCGGCCGTCGGCGCCTGGCAGCCGGGACAGCTCGTTCTGCACACCGCTCCCGGATTCGGCACCAGGGTGCTCGCCCCCGCGACCGCCGCCGGCGTGATCCCCCTCGCGGTGCATCCGGCCATGGTCTTCACCGGAACCAGCCTCGACCTCGTGCGGCTCAGCGAGAGCTACGCGGCGGTCACGTCGCCCACCCCCGTGCACCCGATCGGCCAGGCGCTCGTCGTCGAGATGGGCGCGGAGCCGATCATCGTGGCCGAGGCCGACCGGGCGGCCTACGCCGAGGCGATCGAGACGGCCACCAGCTTCTCGGCCGCGATCGTCGGGCAGGCGGTCGGCATCCTCGCGGGCGTCGGGTGCGACGCACCCGGCCGGTTCCTCGGCCCGCTCGTGCGCTCGTCGGTGGAGACCGCGCTGCAGGGCGTCACCCCGCCCGAGCGCTTCCTCGAATAGCGCGGCCGCTGCGCCGGTGTCCGCGCAATCCTGGGACGTCTGCGCACCGGCGCCCCTGCGCGTTTGTCCCAGAACACCGCAGACACGCGTTGCTACTGCCGCGAGTAGCATCGGTAGTCGGCCGTTTCGGCCGGCATCCCCCAGCACCGAGGAGTTCCACCGTGCCCGTCACCGTCGTCGAGACGATCGCCGAACTCCGCGCCGCGCTGGAGGGCCGCACCGTCGCCCTCGTCCCCACGATGGGCGCGCTGCACGAGGGGCATCTCGCGCTCGTCGCCCGGGCGACCGAGCTCGCCGAGACCGTCGTGGTCTCCATCTTCGTGAACCCGCTGCAGTTCGGCCCGTCCGAAGACCTCGACACCTACCCGCGCACCCTCGCCGACGACCTGGCGAAGCTCGAGGCCGCCGGCGTCGAGTTCGTCTTCGCGCCGAGCGTCGCCGAGATGTACCCGACCGGGTCGAGCGAGACCAAGGTCACCGCCGGCCACGTCGGCACCCTCTACGAGGGACGCTCGCGCCCCGGCCACTTCGACGGCATGCTCACCGTCGTGGCCAAGCTGCTCGGCATCGTGCGTCCGGCGTTCGTGCTCTTCGGCCAGAAGGATGCGCAGCAGGTGTTCCTCGTGCAGCGCATGGTCGCCGACCTCAACGTGGCCAGCTCGGTCGAGGTCGTGCAGACGGTGCGCGAAGCGAGCGGCCTCGCGCTCTCCAGCCGCAACCGCTACCTCGATGAGCGCGAGAAGCGTGCCGCCCTCGCGCTGTCGACCGCCCTCGAGGCGGCGCAGTCGAGCGGCGACCGCGGCATCGACGCCGTTCTCGCCGCAGCGCAGTCGGTGCTCATGGGCGAGAACCTCGTGCGCCTCGACTACCTCAGCGTCGTGAGCCCCGACACCTTCCTGCCAGTAGACGACGGCTACCGCGGCAAGGCCCGCGTGCTCGTCGCCGCGCGGGTCGGCGACACCCGCCTGATCGACAACGAGCTCATCCACCTCGGCGGCTGAAGCCGCCACACGGCGCCCCGGCTACCATGGAGCGTTGACCACCGCAGCGCCAGGAGACCCATTGACCGAGCACGACGCCGAACTGACCGCCGAAGAACTGAGCGAACAGAAGCTGATCCGGCTCGCCAAGCGCGACCGTCTGCTGGCCGAGGGTGAGGCCTACCCGGTCTCCGTGCCGATCACCTCGACGATCGCGAAGGTGCGCGAGCGTTTCGCGAACCTCGAGACCGACGCCACGACCGGCGAGGTCGTCGGCCTTGCTGGCCGCGTCGTGCACTCGCGCAACACCGGCAAGCTCTGCTTCGCGAGCCTGCAGGCGGGCGACGGCCAGCGCATCCAGGCCATGGTGAGCCTCGGCGAGGTGGGTGACGAATCCCTGCAGCGCTGGAAGGACCTCGTCGACCTCGGCGACCACGTATTCGTCTCCGGTGAGGTCATCTCGAGCCGCCGCGGCGAGCTGTCGATCATGGTCAGCGACTGGCAGATCGCGGCCAAGGCGATCCTGCCGCTGCCCAACCTGCACTCCGAGCTCAGCGACGAGGCCCGCGTGCGCAGCCGCTACCTCGACCTCATCGTGCGCGAGCAGGCCCGCTTCGTCGTGCAGGCCCGCGCCAAGGTCAACGCCAGCCTGCGCGACACGTTCGCCAAGCACGAGTACCTCGAGGTCGAGACCCCCATGCTGCAGACGATGCACGGCGGTGCATCCGCCCGCCCCTTCGTCACGCACTCGAACGCCTTCGACACCGAGCTCTTCCTGCGCATCGCGCCAGAGCTCTTCCTCAAGCGCGCCGTCGTCGGCGGTATCGACCGGGTCTTCGAAATCAACCGCAACTTCCGCAACGAGGGCGCCGACTCGACGCACTCGCCCGAGTTCGCCATGCTCGAGGCCTACCAGGCCTACGGCGACTACAACCAGATCGCAGACCTGACGCAGGAGATGATCCAGAATGCGGCGATCGCCGTGAGCGGGTCGACGACAGTGCAGTGGGCGGATGGCACGGCCTTCGATCTCGGAGGCGACTGGGATCGCATCTCGATGTACGAGTCCCTTTCCGAGGCATCCGGCATTTCGATAACGCCCGAGACCCCGCTCGACGAGCTCACCGCGCTCGCCGAGAGGGAGGGCGTCGAGGTGCACCTCGCGAACCACGGCAAGTACGTGGAGGAGCTGTGGGAGCACTTCGTGAAGGAGTCGCTCGTACGCCCGACCTTCGTCATGGACTTCCCGGTCGAGACCAGCCCGCTCGTGCGCGCGCACCGCAGCAAGGCCGGCGTGGTCGAGAAATGGGACCTCTACATCCGCGGCTTCGAGCTGGCGACCGGCTACTCCGAGCTCGTCGACCCCGTCGTGCAGCGCGAGCGTTTCGTCGAGCAGGCGCTGCTCGCGAGCAAGGGCGACCTCGAGGCCATGCGCCTCGACGAGGAGTTCTTGCGCGCTCTCGAGCACGGCATGCCGCCGTCGGGCGGAATGGGCATGGGCATCGACCGCCTCCTCATGGCGATTACCGGCCTGGGCATCCGCGAGACGATCCTCTTCCCGCTCGTCAAGTAGAAGCGAGCTGGTCGAGTAGGTCGCGCAGCGACCGTATCGAGACCCTAGCCGCGGGGCTTCAGCCGCACCCCGGGCAACTCGGGCGCCGGCAACGGCCGGCCCGGGTACCCGGCTACGATGCCGAAGCGACCGTCGTCGCGAACGCCGCCCACGACATCCGTCTGCCACTGCTCACGGAAGCGCACGATCTCGTCGTGCGTGCGGCCGATGAAGTTCCACCACATGATGATGCTCTCGCCGAAGGGCAGGCCACCGATGAGCAACAGGCGCGCGCCGTCGCGCCCGGCCTCGAGGCGCAGCACCCCCGAACCCGGCTTGCGATAGGCGAGGTGGGCGGCCGGAACGTGCTCGCCGTCGACCGTGAGCGAACCCGTGTCGAGCAGCACGCCGTGCTCGAACCCGGCATCGACCGGCAGCTCGACCGACGCGTGCGGCGCCAGGTCGATCTGCGCCCCGACGATCGGGCTGAACGCGAGAGCGGGGGAGGTTCTGCCCGCGAGCGACCCGAGGAAGACGCGGATGGTTGCGCCGCCGAACTCGACCGCCGGCGGTGCGTAGTGCTCGAACGCGGGTGCGGTGTGCCGGGACGCGTCGGGCAGCGCGAGCCAGAGCTGGGCGCCGTGCAGAACGGTGGTCGCATCCGTCGACACCTCGGAATGGGCGATGCCGCTGCCCGCGGTCATGAGGTTCAGCTCGCCCACGCGCACCGGGGCGTGGCTTCCTACGCTGTCGCGATGGTCGATTTCGCCGGCGAAGAGCCAGCTCACGGTCTGAAGGCCTGTGTGCGGATGCGGCGGCACCACCATCCCGCCGCGGTCGGCCACGAGGTCGGGCCCGTAGTGGTCGACGAAACACCAGGCGCCGATGAGCGAGCGGTGACGCTGGGGCAGGGTGCGCCGCACGGTCATCGCGCGGGGCCCGCCGAGCGGCACGTCGCGCGGCTCGAGGATGTCGACGGAATCCGTCGCCCGCGGCCCGGAGTCCAGCTCGACCTCGGGCGGCTCCTTTTCGAGGTTGCTCATGCAATAAGCGTAAACTCGTGCCTCATGAGCGATCTCAAGCTTCCTGGCGAAGAAAAGAAGAAGAAGGAAACGTCGCTCGGTCGCGTCGCCATCTGGGTCGTGGTCGGCTGTGTCGGCGCCTACACGCTGATCACCGGTATCACGGGCATCATCGCGAAAGGCTGATCGATGACCCGCCGCACCTCCCGACTCATCATGACGACCGCCCTGCTGGGAATCATCGCTGTGATTGCCGTCATCACGGTTGTCCGCTAGCAAGACGACGTACTCTGTATCCGTGCTCGAAAACTTCTGGGCGAATGCCGCCTACTCCCTCGCACCGACCGTTCTGATCGGACTCATCTTCTGGTTCGTCATGCGGTCGATCTTTCGAGCCGACCGCACGGAGCGCAAGGTCTACAACGAGATCGAGGCGCAGGAACGGGCCAAGTTCGACGCGGAACGCGCTGCCGAGTAACCGGCAGAGCTCGCAGACTGAAGGGACACCCTCATGGGCTTCTTTGACCGGCTGTTCGGATCCAACACCGACGACAGCGAGCAGCAGCAACGCGAGCAGCGTCAGCAGCCCGCCCGGCGTGACGGACGCACCGACGACGAGATCGCGGTCGAGCGTTATCGCTACCTTCTCCGCACCGCACCGCCCGAGACCATCGAGAGCGTGCATCGCGAAGCCTTCTCCAAGCTCTCCCCTGAGCAGCGCGAGCTGCTCTTCACCGAGCTGAGCAAGAACGCCCCGCACGGTGACGCTCCCCGGTCGAGCGACGCCGCGGCGCTGGCCACCTCGGCCACCCGCTCCGAACTGCGCCAGCCCGGCACGATGGAACGCTCCATGTCGGGCGGTGGCGGCGGCATGGGCTTCGGCAGCATGGTCGCGAGCTCCCTGCTCGGCACGGTGGCGGGATACGTCATCGGGTCGGCCCTGGTGAGCGCCTTTATGCCCATGGACGATGGATCATCGGATGCCTCGGGCGACTCTTCCTCCGACGCGTCGGCTGACAGCGCCGATTCCGGCTCGGACGCCAGCGCTGGCGGCGACTCGGGCGGCGGCGGCGATTTCGGCGGGGGCGACTTCGGCGGCGGCGGCGACTTCGGCGGGGGCTTCGACTTCTAGCCGCCCGGACGCTACAGACGGCGTCAACCCCAGGTGAACGGGGGGTTGCGGGGGTGTGGCGGGTGGTGCGACACGCCCGGGATGTGTGGTGCTTTGCCGAGGTGGCGTGGCGCACGTAGAGTAATCACTCGTCACCCCAAAGGTTCGGAAAGCCGCA
>NZ_JBKKAD010000081.1:0-6994 GCF_046714715.1 Conyzicola sp.
CGCACGGCCGGCTCCGACCGCGCGACCGGCGCGACCGGCTTCACCCGCCCGGGGAGCACCGATGCTTAGGGCGCTCTTCGTCTCGTCCCGTCCGCTCAGCTGGATCAACACGGCGTTCCCGTTCGCGGCCGCCTACTTCATGACCGTTCGCGAGATCGACTTCGTATTCGTGATCGGCACCATCTACTTTCTGATCCCGTACAACCTCGCCATGTACGGCATCAACGATGTCTTCGACTACGAGGGCGACCTGCGCAACCCGCGCAAGGGCGGCGTCGAGGGTGCGCTGCTCGATCGCAGCATGCACAAGCCCACGCTGTGGGCGGCGTTGCTCACCAATGTTCCGTTCCTCGTATTCCTCGTGGTGGTCGGTAACCCCCTTTCCTGGTTGGTTCTCGCGGTGAGCGTGTTTGCGGTCATCGCCTACTCCGCGCCGGGCCTTCGCTTCAAGGAGCGGCCGTTCGTCGACTCGATCACCTCGAGCACGCACTTCGTCTCCCCGGCAATCTATGCACTGGTGCTCGCCGGCGCGGCCTTTACGCCGCAACTGTGGATGCTGCTCGGCGCCTTCTTCCTGTGGGGGCTTGCCTCGCACGCGTTCGGCGCGGTGCAGGACGTGATCGCCGACCGCGAGGCCGACATCTCGTCGATCGCCACGGTGATCGGCGCGAAGGCCACCGTGCGGTTCGCGGTGCTCGCCTACTGGTTCGCCGGCGTGCTGTTGCTCTTCACCGAGTGGCCCGGACCGCTCGCCGCGATCCTGGCGCTGCCGTACGTGGTGGTCTGCGCCCCGTTCTGGTCGATCTCGGATGACGCGGCCGAATCCGCGAACCGCGGCTGGAAGAAGTTTCTCGCCCTCAACTTCCTCAGCGGCTTCTTCGTGACCATGCTGCTGATCTGGTTCGCGTTTCTCAACCAGCCGTAGCGCGGTAGGCCGCCAGCGCCGCCCGCTCGTCGTCGGCGATGAGGCTGGCGTTGATCTGCGCGCCCGCCCACAGGCCCTCGGTCGCCGAGGTGATCACCTGGCCGGCCAGATTCGTCACGTTACCGGCCGCCCAGACGCCGGGCAACGAGGTCGCTCCGTTCGCGTCGGTCGCGACGTGCAGCCCCACGCCCATCGGGTGCTCGGCAAGCTCGAGGCCCAGATCGACGAGCAGCCCCGCCCTCACCGTCACCGGTGCCCCCACCACGAGCGCCTCGATGGCGCGCACACCGCCGTCCGCCAACTGCACGCCGACAAGGGCGTCGTCCTCCACAACCAGACGTTCGACCCGTCCGTGCACAACGTCGATTCCGCGGGCCGCCAACAGTTCGAGCTGATCGGAGTCCGGCAGCTTCTGGTCGTTCAGCAGCAGGGTGATGTTCGGGCTCCACTGGCGGAAGAGCAGCGCCTGGTGCATCGCCCGTGGACCGCTCGCGAGCACGCCGATCACCCGGTCGCGCACCTCCCAGCCGTGGCAGTACGGGCAGTGCAGAGCGTCCCGGCCCCAGCGCTCGCGCAGGCCCTCCACGTCGGGGAGCTCGTCGACGAGACCCGTCGTCACGAGCAGCCGGCGCCCGGTGAGCACCGCCCCGGTCGACAGTGTCACGGCGAAGCCGTCATCCGTTCTCTGCACTCTGTCGGCCCGCGCGTCGACGAGGGTCGCATCGTACGACGCGGCCTCCTTGCGGCCGAGGTGCCGCAGCTCGGCGGGACTCGTGCCGTCCCGCGTGAGGAAGTTGTGCACCGCGTGCGCGGGGGCGTTGCGCGGCTCGCCGGAGTCCACGACCACGACCGAGCGTCGCGCCCTGCCCAGCGCGACGGCCGCGCTCAGTCCGGCCGGTCCGCCGCCGATGATTACCACGTCAAAGTCTGAATTCGTCATGCCTCATGGTCGAACGCAGTTGGCTGATTCGACAAGCTCCGTTGCCGATCTGGCAAGATAGGGGGCATGGATGACACGACGGACGGCGTACTCGCGGAGGTGGGACCACGGCTGCGCGCCGTGCGGCAGCGGCGGGGCGTCACGCTCGCCGACCTCTCCGTGGCCACCGGCATCTCGGTCAGCACGCTCTCGCGGCTGGAGTCCGGCCAACGCCGCCCGAACCTGGAACTGCTGCTGCCGCTCGCCCGGGCACACGGCGTGCCGCTCGACGAGCTGGTGGGGGCGCCCGCCACCGGCGACCCGCGCATCCACATCCGGCCGATCAAGCGGTACGGACAGATAATCCTGCCGTTGTCACGCGATGCGGGCGGACTGCAGGCGTTCAAGCACATCATCCCGGCGACCGTGCCGCAGGGCGAGCCCAGTCAGAGGAGCCACGAGGGCTTCGAGTGGATGTACGTGATCAAGGGCAAGCTCCGGCTGATGCTGGGCGAGCTCGACATCATCCTGCCCGCGGGCGAGGCCGCCGAGTTCGACACCCACACTCCGCACTGGTTCGGTCGGGCCGGCGACGAGAGCGTCGAATTTCTCAGCCTGTTCGGGCGTCAGGGCGAGCGGATGCACGTGCGCGCGAGCACCGAGCGCGCCTAGTCGAGCGGGAGTGTGATGGCTCTCGGCTCGTTGCGCAGCAACAGCGCGAGCGCTGCGCCGCACAGTGTGCCGCCCAGCGCGCTCACGGTGGGCCAGAGGCAATTCTCCGGGCTGAACCACTCGAGCGTGAGACCGGCCGTGCCGACCGCGATCGTACCGGCGACCACCGCTGTGGCGAAGCCGGCGATGACCGCGGAACTCTCGCCGCCGCCCGCCCGCGAGACCAGACGCCGCCCGAGCACGTAGCCGGCGAAGCACAGGAGCGCGACGGCCAACGAGACGGGCACCATGAACGCGACCGTGACAACCAGTGCGATCGGACCGAAAGTCGTGGGGGCGTCGAGCTGCGAGATAGCGCCCACGGTGCATCCGGCGAGCAGCCCCAGCACCAGCATGCCGACGAGCGGCGATCTCACCGCTCGAAGCCGAGGTTGCGGGCGACGCGTTCGAGCACGCTCACGGTCGTGAGGTACTCCTGTTCGGAGACGCCCGCGGTGCTGCGGGTGCGCTGCTCGGCCACCACGACCTCGAGCCGCGCGAGCGCCGCCGCGCCGCGATCGGTCAGTTCATAGCCGGTCGGGGTGGCGTTGACCCACGCGCTCTCGATGAGTTCGGTCAAGTGCTCTACGGATGACTCGGCTGGCGAGTCATCCGTGGCCGCCTGTAAAAAGGGCGCCACCTCGGCGTCGAGCTGCTCGACGCTGGCCGGACCAGCAGCGAGCACGTTGAGCAGCTGCCACTGGCGGCGCGTGATGCCGTGCTCTTCGAGGGTGAGGGCGAACTGCTCGTCGATCAGGCGGTCGACGAGTTTGAGCCAGAATCCAATCGGGCGACGATCACTCATGCTGCGACCCTACGCTCCGGCGGCCGCGTGGCGGAAGGCTCAGCCTCGACCCGCACGTACCAAATGCAGGAGATCTGCGGCGGGAGGGCCGTGCATCCGCGCCGACGTGTGACTCGACGCGATTTCTCCTGCATTTGGTACGGGGCGGGGCGGGGCGGGGTGGCTCGCGGGGCGGGCGCTCAGTACTGGAAGCCGAGCTCCTCGGGGTAGTCGCCGAGCGCAGTGAGCTGGGTGGCCGCGGCCTGCAGGTGGGCGAGGGTGAGGCCGAGCACGCCCGGTCCGAAGCTGACGCGGGAGACGCCGAGGTCGGCTAGGCGCTGGAGCGGCACGGATGACGGGTTCGAGATCACCGACACCTTGCCGTCGATCTCGGCGAGGGCGCGCTTCACGAGCTCCTCGGTGCCGAGGCCGAGCACGAAGACGACGTCGGCGCCCGCACCCAGGTAGGAGTTGGCGCGAGCGATCGCGTCGTCCCACTCGCCGCCGCCGGCGAGCGTGTCGACGCGTGCGTTGATCACGAGAGGTACGCCGGACGCGTCTGCAGCGCGGCGCACCGCGGCGACCCGCTCGGTGGCGACCTCGAGCGGGAAGGTCGGGGCCTTGGCCGGTCCGACGCTGTCCTCGATGTTGAGGCCGGCGGCCCCGGCCCCGATCAGGCGGGCGATGTTCGCCTCGAGCCCGGCGATGTCCGACGAGTAGCCCTTCTCGAAGTCGACCGAGACCGGGATGTCGACGGCAGAGGTCACGACCCGCGCCGCCTCGAGGGCCTGGTCGACGCTGAGCCCCTCGCCGTCGGCGACGCCGTGGGCGAACGAGACGGCGTGGCTCGCCGTGGCGAGCGCCTTCACGCCGGGGGCTCCGGCGACGATGCGGGCGGTCACCGCGTCCCAGACGTTGGTGACGATGAGCGGCGATCCGGGAACGTGCAGCGAGCGGAGGAGTTCGGCCTTGGCGGCGGTTGTCGTAGTCATGCCTCCAGCTAACCCCCTGAACCTGACCGTGTCTCGCGGGTTACGGACGGTGACGTCGCCGCGCGTCGTGTTGCGCTCGCCGCGTCATCCGCCCCTCTGACCTGCCAAATGAAGGAGATATCGGCGACGAGGCCCCTGCATCCCAGTCAATCTGTGACTCGCACCCTACTTCTCCTTCATTTGGCAGAAACGCCATTTGGCAGGGGGCGGGCTAGGAGGCCTTCGGGGCGACGCGCACGAAGAGCATGAGCACCAGGCCGACCGCCAGCACGAGCACGATGCCGAGGATGCCCCAGTACTGGAAGCCGAACAGGGCGATGAGCAGGGCCCAGAGTCCGGGGGAGAGGAAGCTGGCGGCGCGGCCGGTCGTGGCGTAGAGGCCGAAGATCTCGCCCTCGCGACCGGCGGGGGTGACCCGCGCGAGCAGTGAGCGGCTCGCCGACTGCGCCGGGCCGACGAACGCGCAGAGCAGCAGCCCGAAGACCCAGAACAGGTTCTTGCCGCCGTCATGGAAGAGGAAGGTGGCCGAACCGGCGATCACGAGGCCGATGAGCGAGAACAGGATGACGGCGCGCGGGCCGAACCTGTCGTCGAAACGGCCTGAGACGATCGTGCTGACGCCGGCGACGAGGTTGGCGGCGACACCGAAGATGAGCACCTCGTTGCTCGTGAACGCGAAGGTGCCGGTGGCGATGATGGCGCCGAAGGCGAAGACGCCGGCGAGCCCGTCGCGGTAGACGGCGCTGGCGACGAGGAACCAGAAGGTGTCGCGGCTCTCGACCCAGAGGCGCTTGATGTCTTTCGCCAGCAGAACGTAGCTGCGGAAGAAGTTGACCTTCTCGCGCGTGCCCGAGCCCTCGATCTCGGGCACGTTGAGGATGATCGGGATGACGAACACGATCGTCCACACCGCGCAGCCGAGGGCGATGACGCGGTAGGCCATGCCGTTGTCGGTCGACATGCCGAACCACTCGAGCTGCGTGAGCACCACGACGATCACGAGCGCGACGATGCCGCCGATGTAGCCGAGGCCCCAGCCGAGGCCGCTCACCTTGCCGACCGTCTTCTTGGTGGAGACCTGCACGAGCATCGCGTTGTAGCTGACGTTGGCGATCTCCTGGAAGACACTGCCGATCGCCACGAGGGCGGCACCGAGCACGAAGAACGCCGGGCCGGCCTGCACGAAGAACAGCAGCGCCATGCAGACGACGACGATGGCGGTGTTGACGAGCAGCCAGAACTTGCGGCGGCCTGAGGCGTCGGAGCGCTGGCCCATCACGGGCGCGAGCACGGCGACGAGCAGGCCGGCGATGAAGATCGCGAAGCCGAACTGGCCCGAGAGCGCGTCGATCGCGAGCACACGCCGGGTGTCGCCTTCGGGGAGCGCCGCGAGTTCGGGCGAGATGAAGGCATCGGATGTCAGGTAGAGAGCCGTGAACACGAAGGTGAGGATGACCGTGTTGAAGGGCTGCGTCGCCCAGTCCCAGAGCGCCCAGGAGACCACCTGCTTGCGCGGGATGACCTTGCCCTCCTGCAGGTCGAGGCCCACGGCGGCGATAGCGCCGGTGTTGGCCAGTGTCGGCACCGGTTTGGCGGTGGCGGACGCGTCATCCGGGGTTCTGTCGATCATGGTCACAGGGTAGTGGGCGGCAGGAAACATTCGGTGTCGCCATGCTTTAGCTGAGAGTTGAGCCAGAGTGGCTCAAGTTCTGGGGCATCGACTTGACAAAGGATTCTCGTGCTTTCAAACTTGATACAGCGCGGCTCAAGTACCAACTGAGCACTGATGCGTAAGAAGTTTTGACAAGAGGAGATAGAGCACATGGCTCGTGCAGTAGGAATCGACCTGGGAACAACGAACTCGGTTGTCGCAGTTCTCGAGGGTGGAGAACCCACCGTTATCGCAAACGCGGAAGGCTTCCGCACGACCCCGTCTGTCGTCGCCTTCACCAAAGACAACGACGTGCTGGTCGGCGAGACCGCCAAGCGCCAGAACGTCACCAACGTCGACCGCACCATTTCCAGCGTCAAGCGCCACATGGGCACGACCTGGACCGTAGACATCGACGGCAAGAAGTACACGCCGCAGGAGATCTCGGCCCGCATCCTCGCCAAGCTCAAGCGTGACGCAGAGCAGTACCTCGGCGAGCCCGTCACCGACGCGGTCGTCACCGTACCCGCGTACTTCAACGACGCCGAGCGCCAGGCCACGAAGGACGCCGGCGAGATCGCCGGCCTCAACGTGCTGCGCATCATCAACGAGCCGACCGCCGCGGCCCTCGCCTACGGCGTCGACCACAAGAACCGCACCAAGCCCGAGATGAAGATCGCCGTGTACGATCTCGGCGGCGGCACCTTCGACATCTCCGTGCTCGAGGTCGCCGACGTCGACGGCGAATCGCAGATCCACGTGATCTCCACCAACGGCGACACGTTCCTCGGCGGCGAGGATTTCGACTCGCGCATCATCGATTACCTCGCCGAGGAGTTCAAAAAGGAGCAGGGGATCGACCTGCGCAAAGACAAGCTCGCCCGCCAGCGCCTCAAGGAGGCGGCGGAGAAGGCCAAGATCGAGCTTTCCAACGCGATGCAGACGGAAGTGAACCTTCCGTTCATCACCGCCGACGCCTCCGGGCCGAAGCACCTGATGATCAAGCTCACCC
>NZ_JBKKAD010000082.1:0-14570 GCF_046714715.1 Conyzicola sp.
GCCGACGCCGCGATGCTGCTCGACGCGATGGTCGAGGGCGGCAGCTACCAGTACGCCACCCGGGCTCCGTCGTGGGACGGCGGCGCGCTACTCAACGCCGCCGTGCGGGGCGAAGGGCGCTTCGAGATCGGCGTGATGACCACCTCGCCGTGGGACAACTCGTACGACATCACCGTGTCGCCCGAGGCAGAATCCGCCCTTGCGACGGCGGCGTACGAACTCTCGCTGCTCGGCCACGGGCTGCAGGACTACGAGCTGGAGCCCGACGAAAGCTACGGTCCGGCGTTCCGCACGCTCTGGCAGGCCGGAGCGGCAAACATCCCGGCCGAGGGCGACGAACTCGAGCTGCTCGAACCGCTCACCCGGTGGCTCGTCGCCCGCGGGCGCGAGTTGAGCGCACGCGACCTCGCGACGGCACTGTCGACGCTGACGAGGTTCGAGCGCAGTGTCATCCGCCAGTTTTCCCGTTTTGACGCGGTGATGACGCCCGCTCTCGCGCTGACCCCGCGCCCCGTCGGCTGGTACGACCGGGTCGACCCCGAACGCAACTTCGCCCAGCAGGTGCAGTACACGCCGTTCACCTCGTTCGCGAACGTGAGCGGGCTGCCGGCGATCACGCTCCCGGTCGCGGTGACGGATGCGGGCCTGCCCATGGGCGTGCAGGTGATCGGTCGCCCGGGCGGCGAGCACACCCTGCTCGCCATCGGTGCCCAGCTCGAGCGCCGGTTCGCGTGGCAGCGCAGGCACCCGCCGCAGTGGTGACGGTTTAGCCGGTGACGGCCGAGCCCTTGCGCTGCTAGCTCAGCCCGGCGTTGCGACGGATCTCGTCGATGCGCGCGGTGGAGAAGCCCACGAACCAGTGGTCGCCGGCGAAGAGATAGTGCAGGGTCACCCCTTCGGTCAGTGCTCCCGTGAAGAGTTCGCCGTCGCCGTAGATCTCGTTGCTGTAGCCCGCCGCACCGAGTCGGGCGATCTGCGTCGCCCGCTGCTCGGCGGTGATGGGCGCCAACCCGTAGTACTCGGAGGCATCCGACCGCACGACACCCCACTGGCAGAGCAGGCCGCCCGAGGTGACGAAGGCCGCCTCGGGCCAGCCCTGGTCGACCGCACGCTGGGCGAAATCGTCGCTGAGCTGGTAGTCGTGCGCCGCGAAGGCGTCGAGCGACGACGTGTCGAGCACCGTGTCACACGCGAGCGCGGCGGGGTCGGCGATCTGCGTGGGTGTCGGCGTGGGTGCGGGCGACTGCGCGGGCGCGGTCGGGGTCACGGTGACCGAGATGTCGGGAAACGACGGCGCACACCCGCCGAGTGTCAGCGCGAACGCGACGGCGACGGTGGCGGCGGCTGCTGTGCAGGCCCTCATGCGCGAAAGGATAGCGCTTCTGGCAGCCGCCGTCGGTCACGATCTGGCCACAATGGAGCTAGTGCGCGAGCACGGGTTCCGCGTCGTCGGCCGGCACCGTGTGCAGCGCGAGCCCCTGCCCGCGGCGGCGGAACAGCAGCGCCGCGATCACGGCGCCCGCCGCGAAGATGCCGGCTCCCCACCAGTAGGCGGTGTTGTAGCTCTCGATCGCGGCGCGGGCGGCCACGGCGGCCGTCGCCGGCTGGTTCGCGGCGAGATAGTCGGTCGCCGCCGTCGCGGCGAGGGTGTTGTGCAGGGCGACGCCGATCGACCCGCCGACCTGCTGGCTGGTGTTCACCATCGCGGAGGCGACCCCGGCGAACTCGCGGTCCACCCCGAGCGTCGCTGTCTGCATCGCGGCGGGCATCGTCGATCCCATGCCGAAGCCGAGGATCATCAGCGGGATCAGGACGTCGGGTACGTAGCTGCTGCCGAGGTCGAGGCGGGTGAGCAACACCATGCCGACCGCGGAGATCGTCATGCCGAACGGCACCATGATCTTCGGGCCGAAGCGGGGGAGCAGCAGGTTGGTGCCCAGCTGCGCGGCCACCACGAGCATGCCGATCATGGGCAGGAACGACAGCCCGGTCTGGATCGGCGAGTAGCCGAGCGACGCCTGCAGGTAGTAGGTCACGAAAAGGAAGATGCCGAACATGCCGGCACCGGCGAGCAAGACCGCGATGTACGCGGCCGCACGGTTGCGGTCGAGCACGATCGACAGCGGGAGCAGCGGGTGGGTCGCGCGGCGTTGCCAGAACACGAACGCGGTGATCAGCACGGCGAAACCGGCGAGCATGCCCCAGGTGAGGGGCGAGTCCCAGCCGTCGGTCTCGGCGTTCGACAGTCCGAATACGAGCCCGAAGAGGGCGCCGGACACGAAGATGGTGCCGGGGATATCGAGCTTCGGACGCGGGCCGGTGCGCTGGGCGTCGGTGACGAACACGATCGCGCCGATCACGGCGATGATCGCGATGACCACGTTGATGTAGAGGTTCCAGCGCCAGTCGAATCTCTCGGTGAGGAAACCGCCGAGCAGCAGGCCGACCGCGCCGCCCGCTCCGGCGATCGCGCCGAAGACGCCGAACGCGCGGGCGCGCTCCTTCGGGATCGTGAAGGTCGTGGTGAGCACGGCGAGGGCGGTCGGGGCGAGCAGCGCGCCGAACACTCCCTGCAGCGCCCGGGCAGCGACGAGCAGCCCGAAGCTGTCGGCCGCGCCACCGAGGGCCGAGGCCGCGGCGAAGCCGATCAGGCCGATGATGAAGGTGCGCTTGCGACCCATGAGGTCGGAGAGGCGACCGCCGAGCAGAAGCAGGCTGCCGAAGGCGAGGGAGTAGGCGGTGATGATCCACTGGCGCTCGCCATTAGAGAAGTCGAGGTCGGCCTGGGCGGCGGGAAGCGCGATGTTGACCACCGTGGAGTCGAGCACGACCATCAGCTGGGCGAGGCCGACGGTGATCAGCGTCCACCAGCGACGGGACGGGGCCGCGACGGAGGCGGCGACGGGAAGGGTCTGAGTCATGGGGACGACTATATACGGAACCACACAGTTTCGAAACCATATAGTTTCGGAATTGAGATGTTTCGAGAACATCAAGTTCCGGAACGCTTCGTGGCCTACAATAGACCTTCCGACAGTGAGGAGTAAAGCCGCAATGACGCAGCTGAACGATCCCGAAACCAAGGTCAAGCTCGGGCGAAAGCGCGACCACACCCGCGATCCCGAGATTCTGGATGCCGCGTTGGAGGTTCTCGCGGAGGCCGGCTACGACGGCATGACCATCGACATGGTGGCGGCCCGCGCCAAGGCCGGCAAGGCCACGCTGTACCGTCGGTGGGCGTCGAAGGGCGAGCTCGTCATCGAAGCCGTCGCCTGCATGAAGCAGATCGACCCCGATGCCGTGCCCGACACCGGCACGCTGCGCGGCGACCTCGTCGCGATGATCAAGCCGCACGCGATGCACGACGCCGAGAAGAAGCTGCGCATCATGGGCGGTCTGACCTCGATGCTCGCGCGCGACCCCGAGCTCGCCGACGCGGCCTTCGCCGCGATAGTCGAGCCCCGGGCATCCGTCAATCGCATGCTGCTGCAACGCGCCATCGACCGCGGTGAGATCCCCGCCGACACCGACATCGAGATGATCTCGCTCGTCAGTCAGTCGATGGCGACCTACCGCACCATCGTGCTGCGCAAGCCGGTCGACCGTGAGTTCCTCATCTCGGTGATCGACGGCGTGCTGATGCCGGCGCTGGGGCTGGCTACACCGAAGGACGCGCCCCTCACAACCGATTGACGACGTCGCCCTCCGACGAGAGGTCCGACGTCGCCGCGACTTCGGCGGTCTCGAGGTCGGAGGCGAGCACGCGGTCGACGAGCGCGCGCGAGCCGCCGACGATCGTCGAGTCGAAGTCGATCTCGCTCGCGATGAACCAACTGCGGTCGTGCGGCCAGGCGATGTTGAGGGTCTCGTCCCACCGCCAGGCCCAGCCGCTCTCTCGACGCCAGCCCGGTTCGCGCAGTGCGCCCAGGGTTCCCCGGAACAGCGCGTACTCCCGCCCCGGAAGGGCGAGCACGGGGCCGGACGGCAGGTCGACGTCGAACGTCGGCTCGTATCCCTCGTGTGCCCCGTATCCCTCGTGTGGCGCCGGGACTTCCGTCGCCCCGTCGTCCGCGCCAACCGCCACCGTGAAGGTCGAGACGGAGCCGTTGTACTGCCCGTAGCCGACCCAGACGCCGATGGTGACGGGGGCGTCGCCGCCCATCGCTGCGGCGAGCACGGCGAGACTCGGCTCACCGAGAGAGCCCGTGGCCGGCTCGCCGTCTTCCCCGCCGTCGCTGATGTGCCGCCACTGCATCGTCGGGTGGGCGACCCGGCCGGTCGCGGCGGCGACCTCGGCCCAGGTGCGAGGTCGGGGAAACGCGGTGGAGGACTCGACCGGATGGAACACCCGCGCGTAGGCCTCGAACCCGGTCGGACAGACAAGACCCACGGCGCCGAAGTCGCCGCGCAGCCGGGGTGCGATCCACGAGCCGACCGAGACGTCGGTGCTATAGGCGAAGCGCGCCATCATCAGCCGACGTCGGCGCGCTGTCGCACCCGGTCGGCCGTGGCCAGGTCGCTGGCGTAGAACCAGTGCCCGGCGACGAACAGGTAGTTCTCCTCGCCACCCTCGGTCTCGAGCCGGTAGAGTTCGGCGCGGTTGTGGTCGCTGAGCGTGAAGCCGGCCGCCTCGAGCCTCTGCTTCTGCGTCTCGACCGTCCGGTCGTCGATCGGGCCCGCACCCATCACCGTCACGTGGTCGCTCGCCGGCACGCCCCACGCGCACAGCGCTCCGCCGAACTGTCCGAAGGCCGAGAGGGGATCGTCCATTTCGAGCAACTGGTCGACGTAGGACTGCGATTCGACCCAGCCGGCGGCCGTGTACCTCTCCACGTCCTCCGGCGGCACGATGTCGTCGCAGGTGATCTTTTCGACGTCCACCAGTGTGGGCATCGGAATGGGCGAGTTCGTCGGTCGAGCGAGAACGAGGGGGCTCTTCGTCGTGCAGCCCGTGAGCGTGAGCGTGAGCGCGATCACGAGCAGCCCGGAACCCAGCAGGCCCACCACACCGTGTCGTCTCATGGTCGAGACATTATCAAGTCGACGGGTGAGCGAGGGGTTTCGAGTTGGTAACGGGCGCTTCGACAGGCTCAGCGACCGTAAGCGGCTCAGCGACCGCGAGCGGCTCAGCGACCGTCGGCCAGGGCCTTCCGCACCCGCGGCGCGACCTCGGTCGCGAACAGGCGGATCGACTCGAGCACCAGCTCCTGCGGCACACCCGACCAGTCCATCTGCAGGCCGACGCGGTCCATGCCGAGGTGGCAGTGCACGTGCACGATCTTCGCGGCGACCTCGTCGGGACTTCCCACGAAGATGGCGCCGCGGGTATCGACCATGTCGTCGTAGGTCTCGCGCGTCGGCGTGGGGAAACCGCGTTCGGACGAGATGCGCGCCATCGATTCGATCCAGTACGGGTAGAACGTGTCTTTGGCCGTGCGCGAGTCGGTGCCTACGAAGCCGGGGGCCGCGATGGCGGTGCGCAGCGTGGCCGGGTCGTGCCCGTGCTGGAGGGCCGAGCGGCGGTACAGGTCGAACAGGGGAGCGAAGCGTTCGGGGTGCCCGCCGATGATGGCGTAGCTGACGGGCACGCCGAGAGCGCCGGCGCGGGCGGATGATTCGGGGTTGCCGCCCGTGGCAACCCAGATGTCGAGCTTCCCCGGGTGATCACCGCGCTGGCTCGGTCGCGGCAGGATCTGCTGGTGGTCGAGGGCGGGGCGGAAGCGGCCGCTCCAGGTCACGACCTCCTCGTCGTTGAGCGTGAGCAGCAGATCGAGCTTCTCGGCGTAGAGAGCGTCGTAGTCGTCGAGGCTCGCCCCGAAGATCGGGAACGACTCGGTGAACGAGCCGCGGCCGGCCACGAGCTCGGCGCGGCCGTGGCTGAGCAGGTCGATCGTGGCGAACTGCTGGAAGACGCGCACCGGGTCTTCCGTGCTGAGCACCGTCACCGCGCTGCCCAGCTTGATGCGCGACGTGACGGTGGAGGCGGCGGCCAGCACGGTCGCCGGTGCCGAGATGGAATAGTCGGGGCGGTGGTGCTCCCCGAGTCCGAAGTAGTCGAGCCCCGTGTCATCCGCGAGCCTGATTCTCTCGATCGTGTCGGCGAGGGTCTGCTCGACGCGGTTCTCGTCGACTCCGTCGTAGCGAACGTCGCCGAAGCTGTAGATTCCGAATTCCATACACTGAGAGTATTCCCACAGGGCGACCGCGGCCTGTGGGAATTAGGTAAGGCATGCCTATACTGGATGCATGACCCACCTCGACGAGAACGCCGCGTCGGTCGGCTGGAACCCGGCCGCCAGCGACCGCATCCTTCTCGCCGGCGACGAGACGTCGCTGCCCGTTATGCAGACGATCCTCGCCACGCTTCCCTCGAAGGCGCGAGGACAGGTCTTCGTCGAGGTGCAGAGCGAGACCGACATCGTCGAACTCGTGGCACCCGGACGCTTCGGTGTCTGCTGGCTCGTGCGCGACCGCGGACAGGTTCTACGCCGCTCGGTCGACGCCTGGCTGAGCGAGATGCTGCCCGTGTCGGCGTTCGACGACCACCAGGTCTACGCGTGGATTGCCCACGACGGCGCGGCCCGCACGCTCAGCTCGAACTGACGGGTCGGTCGTACGTCACCCACTTGGTGGCGGTCGCCATGGTGTCGTAGAGGCGCCTGGCCGTGGCGTTGTTCTCATTCGTGATCCAGCGCACCACGCTCAGCTGCTCGTCGTCGGCGATGCGCGTGACGGCGTCGATGAGGGCGCGGCCCACCCCGCCGCCGCGCAGGTCGGGTCGGGTGAACAGGTCGTCGAGCCACAGGCCGGTCGTTCCCGACGAAGGCCGCGCGAACCGGCGGTAGTGCGCGAGGCCGGCGAGAGTGCCGTGCCCGTCGACGGCGACGAGCGCGTCGGTCTCGTGGGCGGCGTCGCCGATCCAGCCCCAGACGCGGTCGACGAGCTCGGCGTCGGGCACCATCGCGTAGAACTCGCGATAGGCGCTGTACAGGTCGCGCCACTGGTCGGCGTCGGCCGGTGCCACGGCCCGAACCGTGTAGGTCACGCCGGCACCCCGACGAGCTGGGCGCTCTTGATCCACAGCCCAGCCGCGATGTCCTCGTCGTCGGCCTGGGCCCTGGTGCGTCCGTAGGGGGCGAGCTGGTCGTAGTAGGTGCCGCTCGGCGCCGGCGCGGCCGCGCCCGAGGCGAGAAGCACGAGCGGCTCGGCGCCCTGCTCGACCGAGATGCCGAGGCCTCCGGGCCGCAGACGGAAAGAGAGCTTGATGAACGTGCTGTCGGCTCCGAAGCCGGTGGCGACGTAGCCCGGGTGGAACGAGTAGGCCTCGAGGCCGGTGCGGGCGGAGAGTTCGCGCATGAACATGATCGTCTCCAGCTTGCTCGTTCCGTAGGCCTGCCAGCCGCCGAGCCAGGCCCGCTTCTCCCAGTCGAGGTCTTCGAGCCGCACGCGCCCGGCGAGGTTCATGAGGCTCGACGTGGAGACCACCCGGGCACCACTCTCGAGCAGCCGGGGGAGCAGCAGGCGGGTCAGCAGGTACGGGGCGAGGTGGTTGTGCTGGAAGTTGCGCTCGTGCCCGTCGGCGGTGCTCCCGCGCTCGCTCGTCAGGCCGCCCGCGTTGTTCACCAGCACGTCGATGCGCGGGTACCGCTCCAGCAACGAGGCCGCGAGGTCGCGCACGTCGTCGAGTCGGTCGTAGTCGGCGACGAAGGCGGTGCCCCCGACGGATGCCGCGACGGAAGCCGTGCGCTCGGGGTTGCGTCCCACGACGGCGACGTCCCAACCTTCCGCGGCGAGCCGCTTGGCCGCCACGGCTCCGATGCCGCCGCTCGCGCCCGTGATTACGATCGTCTTCGTCATGCGTAGTTACCCTTGTGGAGTCCGGCCTCGATTTCGAAGCGGTTCGTTCGCGCGTCGGTACCGGCGGCGATGTAGAGCGGGATAAAAGCGAGCCCGTACTTCTTCCACTGTGCACGGTGAACGGCCTCGTGCTCGAGTACGGCGCGCGAGACAGTGGTGTTCGTCAGGTAGACAGCACCGATCGTCGTGCCGCCGCGACCGAAGCTCCACCGCGGGCAGCGGCGGGCGACGATAACGCCGCCGGCGCCGCGGATGCGCCCGAGACTCATCGCGGTACCCCAGACGAGGCCGGCGCCGCTGGCGATCCAGAAGCCGGGGCGAGCGACCGCCGGGTGCAGGATGACACGTCGGAGAGCGGGAACCCGAGCCGCGGCATCCGACCATCGTCTGATCGCGCGCACGACCCAGGGCGCCCGCGCGACCCACGGAGGGTCATTCGGTCGTGCCTCAGACATACTCCGCACAATACAGTGGGCGTATGGCTGGCGACGTGCAACGGGTGGCGATGGTGTCGATGCACACCTCGCCCGCGGCGAACCCCGGAACCGCCGACGCGGGCGGGATGAACGTCGCCATCCTCGGGCTCGCGCGCCAGCTCGCGGCGTTCGGCATCGAGGTCGACCTGCTGACCCGGTCGAACGGTCCGGCCGCCGTGACCGAGCTGGTGCCGGGGGTGACCCTGCACGAACTGGAGGCGGGCGATCTCGGCGTCGTGTCGAAGGACCGGCTGTCGACGGTCGCCGACGAGTTCGGCGAGGCGGTGGCGCGGCTCGCGGGCCGGCAGTCGCGCGGGTACGACATCGTGCACGCCCACTACTGGCTGAGCGGCATCGCGGCGCTGCCCGTGGCCATCGAGCTCGGAATCCCGTTCGTGCAGAGCTTCCACACTCTCGGCCACATGAAGCATCGGGCGATGCCGGCGGGGACGCTGCTGACCGAGCCCGAGCGCCGCGTGCGCAGCGAGTCGTTCCTCGCCATGCAGGCCGACGCGGTCATCGCGAGTTCCACCGCGGAGGTCGACAATCTCATCGAGCACGTGGGCGCGCAGGTCGACAAGGTGTGGATCATGCCGCCCGGCGTCGACAGCGGGCTGTTCCGGCCGGAGAACGACGCGGGCGACGCGGTGCGCCTCGCGCTCGGGGTCGAGAGCGGCAGGCCGCTGCTGGCCGTCGTTGGCCGCGTACAGGAGTTGAAGGGCCAGCGTCTCGCAGTGCGCGCGCTCGCCGAGCTGCCCGCACCCCGCCCGCTGCTCGTGATCGCCGGCGAGCCGACGCCCGGCTCGGAGCGCTACATGGTGGCGCTGCACGAGCTCGCGAGCGAACTCGGCGTCGCGGGCGACGTGCGGTTCGTCGGAGCGCTGTCGCGCGAGGCGGTCGCCGAGCTGCTCGCCGCCGCGACCATCACCCTCGTGCCGTCGCACTCCGAGACCTTCGGGCTCGTGGCGCTCGAATCGGCCGCTAGCGGAACACCCGTCGTCGCGCAGCGGGTGTCGGGGCTGGTCGAGTCGGTGGCCGACGGCGAGTCGGGCGTGCTCGTCGATTCGCGCGACCCCGCGGAGTGGGCCCGGGTGATCTCGGTGCTGCTCGACGACCCCCTGCTCTACGAGGAGCTCTCGCTCTCCGCCCGCCAGTTCGCGGAGGGCTTCAGCTGGGCGGCGTCCACGTCGATCCTGCTCGACGTGTACGAGGGCCTCGCCCAGGGCAAGGCCCGAGGCCGCGCCTAGAGCCGAGGCCGCGCCTAGGGCCGACCGTAGGTCTCGAGCAGCCGCAGCCAGATCTCGTTCATCGTCGGATACGCGGGCACGGCATGCCACAGCCGGTCGATCGGCACCTCGCCGACGATCGCGATGGTGGCGGCGTGGATGAGCTCGCTCACGTCCTGCCCGACGAAGGTGACGCCGAGCAGCACGCCGCGCTTCTCGTCGACGACCATACGCGCGCGGCCGACGTAGCCGTCCGCATGCAGACTCGCGCCCGCGACGTTGCCCAGCTCGTAGTCGACGACGCGGGTCTCGTAGCCGGCCTCCGCGGCGGCCACGCTGGTGAGCCCGACCGACGCGACCTCGGGGTCGCTGAAGGTGACCTGCGGCACGGCCGCGTGGTCGGCGGTCGCGGCGTGCGCGCCCCACCTGCCGGCGTGCACGCCGGTACCGAGGGCGCGCGCGACGATCACATCGCCTGCGGCACGCGCCTGGTACTTGCCCTGGTGGGTGAGCAGCGCGCGGTGGTTCACGTCGCCGGTGGCGTAGAGCCAGCCGTGCTTGTGGTTGGTCTCGCCGCGCACCAGCATCGTGTCGTCGACGTCGAGCCAGTCGCCGGGCTCGAGCCCGACGGCATCGAGGCCGATGTCGCCGGAGCGGGGCGCGCGGCCGGTGGCCACGAGAACCTCGGCGGCGGTAACGGTGCCGCCATCCGACAGGGTGAGGGTGACCCCGTCTGCGCCGCGCTGCGCCGCCGTGGGCGAGACGCCGAGCCGCATGGTCGCGCCGAGCTTCCCGAGCGATTCGGAGACGAGTTCGGCCGCGAAGTCTTCTTCTTTGCCCAGGAGGCCGCCGCGCGCGATCACGGTCACGGCGCATCCGAAGCTGGCGTAGGCGGTCGCCATCTCGACGGCGACGACTCCGCCGCCGATGATGGCGAGGCTGTCGGGGATGACCTTCGCGCTCGTGGCGTCGCGCGGAGTCCAGGGGTTCGCGTCGGCGAGGCCGTCGACGTCGGGCAGCAGCGGATCGGAACCGGTGCTCACCACGACGGCGTGCCGCGCGGTGAGGTGGGTGAGCGTGCCGTCGGCGGCTTCGACAGAGACGGTCTTGACCCCGGTGATGCGGCCGTGGCCGCGCACGAGGGCGATGCCGGCGCCCTCGACCCAGTCGACCTGACCCTGGTCGTCCCAGTTGCTGGTGAACGAGTCGCGGCGGCGCAGGGTGGCGGCGACGTCGATCCCGCCCGTCACGGCCTGACTCGAGCCCCCGACGTTCTGGGCGGCACGCAGGGCGATGCCGCTGCGCAGGAGCGCCTTCGACGGCATGCAGGCCCAGTAGGAACACTCACCGCCCACCAGTTCGCTTTCGATCAGAACGGCGGTCAGGCCGCCCTGGACGGCACGGTCGGCGACGTTCTCGGCGACGGCGCCGCCGCCGATAACGATGAGGTCAAACTCGGTTTCGGTCATGATCAGAGGCTACCGGGAGCGGCTGACCGCGGGCGAGCATCGGATGTCGCGGCCAGCGCTGCCCGACAGGACGTTCTGACCGCCGCGACCGTTCGACAGGACGGTTAAGGTCACGACGTCGCGGTCCGTCCTGTCGAGCGGCCGCGCGTGCGCTCAGCGCCCCTCCCTCAGCGCCCGACGAACTCGGCCGGCTGTCGCGACACGAACGCGCGCATGCCGATCGCGGCGTCCTCGCTCGCCGCCAGCCGCACGAGCTCGGGCTGCAGGGCGGCCTCGGCCGCGGCATCCGACTCTCGAACCGCGAGCCGCGCGTTGGCGAGCGCCGCCTGCACGGCCAGCGGAGCCTGCGCGGCGATGCGGCGCGCCAGCTCGAGCCCGCGGTCGTACTGCGCGCCGTCGGCGACGACCTCCTGCACGAGCCCGATGCGGAGCGCCTCGGCGGTGTCGAACAGGTCGCCGGTCAGCATCCAGCGCATCGCGTTGCCCCAGCCGACCGCGCGCGGGAAGCGGATCGTCGCGCCGCCGAACGGCAGGATGCCGCGCGCGACCTCGATCTGGCCGAACCGCGTCGACTCGGCGGCGACGGCGATGTCGGCCGACAGGATCAGTTCGATGCCGAGGGTCAGGCAGGTGCCCTGCACCGCGACGACGACCGGCTTGGTGAGCGATACCCCGGAGACCTGCCACGGGTTGATGCCCCCGTCGGCGGTGATGTCGAGCCCGTCGGCGCCGATGCGCGGGCCGACGTCGGCGAGGTCGAGACCGCCGGTGAAGTGGTCGCCGTGCGCGTACACGAAGCCGACACGCAGGTCGGGGTCGCTCTCGAGTTCGGCGTAGGCGAGCGAGAGCTCCTGCAGCAGGCGGAAGTCGGCGGCGTTGCGCTTGTCTGCCCGGTCGAACCCGATGAGCAGCACGTGCCCCTCGCGGTCGACGGTGATCCTGGGGTCGCTGGCCGGTGTCTCGCTGCTCTGCGTCATGGCCCCAGCCTATTCACGCGGCGGGGCGCGGCCAGCCGGTGAACAGGATGCGACGAATCATCCGCCCCAAACCGTGCTGTCGAGCGGCCGAACCTACAAAACCGTCCTGTCGAGACGCGGCTACGGCGAGGTGAGCG
The DNA here is from genome assembly GCF_046714715.1 of Conyzicola sp. Taxonomy (GTDB): domain Bacteria; phylum Actinomycetota; class Actinomycetes; order Actinomycetales; family Microbacteriaceae; genus Conyzicola. The sequence goes on from NZ_JBKKAD010000082.1 coordinate 12,143, forward strand.
CCCCGATGATGCGCAGGATCGTCGGCAGGTCGTCGGCCGCGGCGTCGACGCTGGCGGGCGAGAAGCCGGCGATGCTCGCACCGGCGATCGGGTGACGGGCCTTGACCGCGCGGATCGCCTGCACCAGGTTCGCGGCGCTGAGCCCGAACGGAACCGGATCGCTCAAGCCGTGCAGTTCTGCCGGGTCGAGCACGTCGAGGTCGATGTGCAGATAGACGGATGCGGCACCGGTCGCCTCGACCGCCGAGACGAGCCCGTCGGCCGCCTGGAGTTCGTCGACGCCCACGTGCCGGATGCCCGAGCCGGCGAGGTAGGCGTCCTCGTCGTCGTCGACCGACCGCACCCCGGCGAGCACGAGCCGGTCGGCGGCGAGCGGCGCGGCCGGAACCAGATCGTCGACGCCGTCGCCCAGCAGCGTGCGCAACACCATGCCGGAGAACGCGCCCGACGGCGAACTGCCGAGCGTGTTCAGGTCGGGGTGCGCGTCGAACCAGACCACGGCGAGGTCGCCGGCGGTGCGGTCGATGGCGTGTTCGATCGGCGCGAGCGCGATGCCGCAGTCGCCCCCGATGGCGAGCGCCCAGTCGGGCACGTCGGCGAGCACGTCGCGGCTGCGCTCGCGTACGAGCTGCAGCGAGCCGAGCCGGGCCAGGCCGGAGCCGAGGCTGTCGCCCGCCTCCAGGGGCACCTCTACGACGCGGGTGGAGGAGGCCGGCAGGTCGCCCCGGATCGCCTCCGCGCCGTCCCCGAGTCGGAGGGCGCGCGACGAGCCGGAGCCCTGCCACTGGGGGATGACGACGAAGGTGGCTGGCACCTACTCAGTATCTACGTTCCGCTTGGCTTCTGCGAGGAACGCGGTCATCTCGGCCACGTCGCCGGTCGCGCCGTATCCGGGCTGGTCGCGTTCGATGCGCCAGCTCTCGCTCAGCGGCCCGGCGTTGACGGTGTCGAACCCGATCTCGTCGTAGAAGCGGGTGACGAGCGCGGCCGCGTCGTCGAAGTCGCTCGAAGTCACGAGAGCGCGGCGGCCCGCGGTTCCGGCCGGGGCGCCGTCGGTGGTGATGTCGCCGAACTCGATCGCGTTGAAGCCCTTCGCGACGCGGCTCTCGGCCAGGTGCGCCTGCAGCAGGCCGGTCACCGTGGCGCTGCCGTCGTCGAGCTCGGCGATGTGGCCGTCGCGCTCGAAGTAGTAGTTGTTCGTGTCGATCACGATCTTGCCCGCCAGTTCGGCGACGGGGACCTCCGTGTAGTTCTTCAGCGGCACCGTGACGACGGCGAAGTCGCCGGCCGCCGCGGCCTCGGCGGCGGTGGCGGCCCGAGCCCGAGGACCGAGCTCCGCGACGAGTTCGGTGAGCGTCTCCGGCCCGCGCGAGTTGCTGATCACGACGTCGTATCCCGCCGTGATGGCCGCACGTGCTACCTGGCCGCCGATGTGTCCCGCTCCGATGATTCCGATAATAGTCATGGGTTACGCAACGAAGGGCCGGCGGGAATGATTCCCGCCGGCCCTCGCGTCGTGGCTACTGGCCGAGCTGCGCCTGCGACCCGGAACCGCCGGCGCCGAGCTTGAGCGCGGCGAGGCGCGCCTCGATCTCGGTCTGCTTGTCGAGGTCGTCGAGGCTTTCGAACTGGGCGTCGAGGCTGGATGCCGCGAGCTCCTGCTGTCCGAGCACCTTGGCCTCCTCGCGGCGGATCTTGTCTTCGAAACGGCTGATCTCGCTCGTGGGGTCGAGCATGTCGATCGAGCCGATCGCGTCCTGCACCTGACGCTGGGCGTCGACGGTCTTCGACCGCGCGATGAGCTCGTCGCGCTTCGAGGTGAGCTCGCCGAGCTTGCCGCGCATCGAATCGAGTCCGCTCTTGAGCTTGTCGACCACGAGCGTCTGCGAGGTGATGGTCGGCTGGGCGTCCTTCGCCTCCTTCTCGGCCTGGAACTGCTTGCCGAGGGCCACCTTGGCGAGGTTGTCGAACTTGTCGGCGTCGACGGCGTTGCCCCCGGTGCGCAGCTCGTCGGCCTTGGAGCTCGCGGCGAGAGCCTTGCGACCCCAGTCGTTGGCGGCGGCCACGTCTTCCGCGTAGTCCTGCTCGATGAGTCGCAGGTTGCCGATGGTCTGGGCGACGGCGCTCTCGGCCTCGGCGATGCTGTTGGTGTAGTCGCGAACCATCTGGTCGAGCATCAGGGCGGGGTCTTCCGCCTGGTCGAGCAGTGCGTTGATGTTGGCCTTGGCCAGTTGCGAGATACGACCGAGGATGGACTGCTTAACCATGGGGGCTGCCTTTCGTTGGATGGATGGGGACTGTTCGCACGTTCTAGAATCGGCCTCCGCCGCCGCGGCGGCCGCCACGGGACCCGCCGCTCGAGCGCCGGGAGCTGCCGCCGAAGCCGCCGCCTCCGCCGCGCGACCCGCCGGACCGACCACCGCCGGAC
>NZ_JBKKAD010000083.1:0-13549 GCF_046714715.1 Conyzicola sp.
GTGCAGGACGCGTCCTGCACAACGGGAGCTTCCGCGGCCAGACCTTGACGGGTGGAAGCACTGAGCAAGAACGTTCCTGAAACCAAGGACGGGCTAATCTGGTGCGCGCCCGTGTCCTTCACTTCAGGAGCTTCTCAGGCGCGGGTTTCGATACGCGCCGTAGACGGCGCTACTCAACCAGCGGTGACGGCGCGCCCGTAGCGCAGCAGCAGGGTGCTCTCGTGCTTGAGCACGCGCGTCAGGGCGAGGTTCGCTGGCGCCTCGACCGGCCCGTGCGCGATGCGCGGGGCGTCGCCCGCCTCGAGCCGCGCGGCCAGCGTGAGGCACAGCTCGTCGACGGCGTCGGCCGCGATGAGCGATCCGAACAACGACGGACCTCCCTCGTTGAGCACGTGCAGCAACCCGCGCTCGTGCAGGCCGGCGAGCGCGAGCCGCACGTCCAGCGCGTCTGTGCCCGCCACGATCACGTCGGCGAGCCCGTCGAACCTCGCGAGCCGTTCGGCGCTGGCACGCGCCGTGGTGATGATCACCGGCGGCACCGGCGCATCCGAAAATATGGTCGACGAGGCATCGAGGTCGAGAGATCCCGAGACGATCGCGAAGACCGGATGCGCCGCCAGTCCGCGCTTCTGCCGCCAGCGCGCGCTGTCGTCGCTCACCCGCAGCGCGCCGTAGCCTTCCGCGCGCACGGTGCCCGCGCCGACCATCACGACGTCGCTCACCCGCCGCAGCAGTTCGAACAGGCGTTTGTCCGCCGCGTCGCCCAGCCCGCCCGACACAGCCTCGCCAGATACGCCCGCAGTGGTCGCCGCCCCGTCGACGCTCGACACGAAGTTCACCCGCAGCCACGGTCCGGGCGGCGCGGCGAGGTCGGCGATCAGCTCGTCGTCGCCCAGGTCGTCCATGGGTTCCGGCCAGAGCTGGTCGATGCGCGCGGTCATTCGCCCATGTTATGGCTCAGGTACGCCGGCTCGCGCAGCCCCAGCAGGGCCTCGGTCATCCGCATCGCGGCCACACTGGCGGCGACGTCGTGCATGCGGACGATGCGCGCACCCTTCAGCACGCAGACGACGGCCGCGGCCAGCGAGCCCTCGAGGCGGTCGTGTTTGGAGGCGTCGAGCACCTCCCCCACGAAGTCTTTGCGCGACACGGCCACGAGGGTGGGCAGGCCGATCGCCACGACCTCTTCGAGCCGGCGCGTGAGCTCGATCGAGTGCAGCGTGTTCTTATTCAGGTCGTGCCCGGGGTCGACGACGAGCCGGTCGAGCGGAACGCCCGCCTCGACCGCCCGCGCCACCCGGTCGCGCAGAAACGCGACGACCTCGGCGACCACGTCGCCGTACTCGGGCCGGGGCGGTTCCGACCGCGGCGGAGCGAGACTGTGGGTGAGCACGAGCGTCGCGTCGCTCGCCGCGACGACGCCGGCCATGTCGTCGTCCCAGAGCCCGCTCGTGTCGTTGATCACTCCGGCGCCCGCCGCAATGCTCAGCCGCGCGACCTCGGCGTTGAAGGTATCGACCGAGACGACGATGTCGGATGCCGCGTGGATCGCTTCCACGACGGGAACCACCCGGTCGGTCTCCTCCTGCACCGACACGGCGGGGCCGCGACCGAAGGGCACTCCCCCGATGTCCACGAGGTCGGCGCCGTGCTGCGCGGCGGCCAGCGCGGCCTCTACCGCCTTGTCGAGAGCGAAGGTCGCACCCCTGTCGTAGAACGAATCGGGCGTGCGGTTGACGATGGCCATCACCGCGACGCGGTTGTGCAGATCGAGGTGCTTCACCGTCACAGTCTGCCGTCATTAGCGCGGCACAAACGACTCCCAGACAAACTCCAGACAACTCGCAGATACTGGACGCATGACTGACGGCCCCAAGATCCTGATCGTTGACGACGAGCCCAACATCCGCGACCTCCTGACCACGAGCCTGCGTTTCGCCGGCTTCGCGGTGAGAGCGGTCGGCAACGGTGCGGGTGCTATCTCCGCTGTGCTCGAGGAAGAACCCGACCTCATCATCCTCGATGTCATGTTGCCGGATATCAACGGCTTCGGTGTGACGAAGCGCCTCCGAGCATCCGGCTACACCGCCCCCATCCTCTTCCTGACGGCCAAAGACGACACGGAAGACAAGATCACCGGCCTCACAGTCGGCGGCGACGACTACGTGACCAAGCCGTTCAGCCTCGACGAGATCGTCGCCCGCATCAAGGCGATTCTGCGTCGCACGATGCAGGACGACGAGGAGGCCGTCATCCGCGCCGGCGAGCTCACCATGGACCAGGACACGCACGAGGTCACGATCGGCTCCGAGCAGATCGAACTCAGCCCCACCGAGTTCAAGCTGCTGCGTTACCTCATGCTCAACCCGAACCGGGTTCTCTCGAAGGCGCAGATCCTCGACCACGTCTGGGAGTACGACTTCAACGGCGATGCGGGCATCGTCGAGAGCTACATCAGCTACCTGCGACGTAAGCTCGACCACCTTTCCGCCGAGCCGATCATCCAGACCAAGCGCGGCTTCGGCTACATGCTGAAGACCACGCGAGCGTGACCAAGAAGACCTATGTAACCGACGCGCTCACCGCGCGTTGGAATGCGACGTCGTTGCGCACCAAGATGACGACGGTAAGCGTGTTGCTGCTCACTCTCGGCCTGTTGGTCGCCGGCTTCGGCTCGATGTCTGTTCTGCGCACCTACCTCACCGAAGACGCCGACACGAAGATCAACAACGTGATCGCCAGCGTCGGCGACGCGGTGATCGAGTTGAGGGAGGCGCCCGACGGCTCGCTCACCTGCGTCGTCAAACCGCTGCTGCTCAACACGTACTACATCGGCGCGGTCGACGAGACCGGCGAGCTGATGTGCGCGAGCAAGACCGGTTCCGACCCGCACCCCGCGTCGGAGGAACTCACCGGCGTGAACCTCTGGTCGCAAGAAGACGCCGTGACCGTCAACAGCGATCCCGGGCTCGGCCATTGGCGCGTCGTCAGTGCGCCCCGTTCCACGAGCTCCGGGCACTTCCTCACCGTCGTCGTCGGCTACAACCTCAGCGAGATCGACGGCATCATCTCCCGCTACGCGGCCATCTTCATGTTCTTCGGACTCACGGTCGTGATCCTCGGCGGGGCGCTCACACGTCTGCTCGTGACATCCACCTTCAATCCCCTGCGCGAGGTCGAGGCGACGGCGGCCCGCTTCGCCGCGGGAGACTTCACCCAGCGACTCGGTGGCGCGACACAGAACACCGAGGTCGGGCGCCTCAACCGCTCGCTCAACGCGATGCTCAGCCAGATCGACAAGGCTTTCGCCGACCGCGCCAAGACAATCGACCAGATGCGCCGTTTCGTCGGCGACGCCAGCCACGAACTGCGCACCCCGCTCGTGTCGGTGCGCGGATACGCCGAGCTGTACCGCATGGGTGCGCTGCAGAAGCCCGAAGACGTGGCCCAGGCTATGGAGCGCATCGAGAAAGAGGCGATCCGCATGGGCGAGCTGGTCACCGACCTGCTCGAGCTCGCGCGCATCGACGAGGCGAAGCCGCTGCAGCTCGCGGTGGTCGACCTGATCCCGCTCGCGAGCGACGCCGCGCTCGACGCCATGGCGTCGTCTCCCGATCGGGAGGTGCGCGTGTTGGTGTCGGAGATCAGCCCGCCCGAGGTTCTCGACGGGGCCGATACCCCGGATGGCACGGAGGGCAACCGATCGGCGGCACTCGCCACCGGACCGATCGCGTTCGCGGGTGCGACATTCGCCCGGCTGCGTCGTCGTCCCCGAGTGATCACGCCCGAGGCGACCAGCGACGAGATCGTCTCCACGGTCGCCGCCGCCCCGCGTGCCCTCGTGCTGGCGGAGGAGAACAAGATCCGCCAGGTGATCACGAACCTGATGGGCAACGCGATGCGCTTCTCGCCCGCCGGCACCCCGCTCGAAATCGGCGTGGAGGCCGACCGGGCGCAGGGGCTCGCCATCATCTCGGTGATCGATCACGGCGAGGGAATCCCGCCGCAGATCCGCGACAAGATCTTCCAGCGCTTCTGGCGTGCCGACAGCTCGCGCAACCGCGACACCGGCGGAAGCGGGCTCGGACTGGCCATCGTCGCGTCGATCGTGGCCGCGCACAAGGGCGAGGTCGAGGTCGTGGAGACGCCGGGCGGCGGAGCCACCTTCCGCGTCGTGCTTCCTCTCCTCCCCGACACCGCCGCGCAGGCGGAGTCCCCCGAAGCCGCAGTCTGACCGTTAGGGCCGACGTCGCGCGGCTACCGTCTGGGCATGACCAGATACCAGGTAGACAGTGACGAAGTACTCGGCACGAGCGCGGCCGTCCGCGGCAGCATCTCGCGCATCCAGGCGGAAGTCGGCTCGATGCACGGCCAACTAGTGAACCTGCAGTCGTCGTGGAGCGGCCCGGCCGCGGCGGCGTTCCAGAGCCTCGCCACCGAGTGGCGCAGCACCCAGCAGCGCGTCGAAGAGAACCTCGCCGCGATCAACCAGGCGCTGGGGGCCGCCGGCCAGCAGTACGCCGACATCGAGGCGACGAACACACGCATGTTCGCGCGGTAGGTGCGGCTAGGTCGGGACTACCGTTCGAACGGCTCGTTGGCCGTCCAGATGGTACCGCCGAGCGCGGCCATCACCGGCGCCGCGTCGTCGGCGCTCGTGAAGATCCCCAGTCCCAGCAGCCAGTTCGTGCCGAGGATGAACGTTCCCGGCTCCGCGCTGTCATCGCCCTCGCTCACCACGGCATCGAGATCCTCGACCGTGGGATACACGTACAGGGCCCATTTGTTGTCAGGGAGGCATAGCCCATACGGCTCGTCGGCATTCGGCCCACCCTGAAGCACCTGAAGCGAGGCGCACGGCTCACCCGTTGAGACAAGCGCCAGTCGAAGGTCTTCTAGCGTGGCGTATTCGACGGCGGTCGGCTCGGCTGTCGGGCCAGATGTCGGCTCAGCCGTCCCTGCGGCGGTGGGCTCGACGGTCGTCGTCGCCTCAGGCGCGGGATCGCCCGCTGACGAACAGCCGGTTAGAGCCAACGCGGCGACCAGGGAGAGTGCAGCGAGGCGGCGCATAGGCTCCAATCGGTAAACGACTTTTCATCGATTATCGCCGCTTCGTCGGTTCCTGTCGAGCGAACGCAGAACGGGCGGCCTCCGTGAGGAGACCGCCCGTTCGTGTGATTCGGTTGCGAGGACTTAGAAGTCCATGCCGCCCGACGGGTCGCCCATGGGTGCAGGGTTCTTCTCGGGCTTGTCTGCGACAACGGCCTCGGTCGTCAGGAACAGGCCCGCGATCGATGCAGCGTTGAGCAGGGCGGAACGCGTGACCTTTACCGGGTCATTGATTCCGGCAGCGAGCATGTCGACGTACTCGCCGGTCGCGGCGTTGAGGCCCTGGCCGACGGGGAGGTGACGCACCTTGTCAGCGACGACACCGGGCTCGAGACCGGCGTTGAGCGCGATCTGCTTGAGCGGTGCGTCGATGGCAACGCGAACGATGTTCGCGCCGGTCGCCTCGTCGCCGACGAGGTCGGTGACCGCGGCGGACTCGAAGGCGATCTTGCCGGCCTGGATGAGGGCGCCGCCACCACCGGCGACGATGCCCTCTTCGACGGCAGCCTTTGCGTTGCGCACTGCGTCTTCGATGCGGTGCTTGCGCTCCTTGAGCTCGACCTCGGTCGCGGCTCCGGCCTTGATGACTGCAACGCCGCCAGCCAGCTTGGCCAGGCGCTCCTGCAGCTTCTCGCGGTCGTAGTCGGAATCGGTGTTCTCGATCTCGGCACGGATCTGCTTGACGCGACCGGCGATAGCGTCGGCGTCGCCGGTGCCCTCGATGATCGTGGTCTCGTCCTTGGTAATGACGACCTTGCGGGCGCGGCCGAGCAGGTCGAGGGTAGCGTTCTCGAGCTTGAGACCGACCTCCTCGGAGATGACCTGGCCACCGGTGAGGATGGCGATGTCCTGCAGCTGCGCCTTGCGGCGGTCACCGAAGCCGGGAGCCTTGACGGCGACCGACTTGAAGATGCCACGGATCTTGTTCACGACGAGAGTCGCGAGCGCTTCGCCATCGACGTCTTCCGCGATGATCAGCAGCTGCTTGCCCGACTGGATGACCTTGTCGACGATCGGCAGCAGGTCCTTGATGTTCGAGATCTTGCCGTTGACGATGAGGATGTAGGGGTCTTCGAAGACCGCTTCCTGGCGCTCGGGGTCGGTGACGAAGTATGCCGACAGGTAACCCTTGTCGAAGCGCATGCCCTCGGTCAGCTCGAGCTCGGTGCCGAAGGTGTTCGACTCCTCGACGGTGACGACGCCTTCCTCGCCGACCTTGTCGATGGCCTCGGCGATCAGGGCGCCGATCTCGGGGTCCCCGGCGGAGATGGAAGCCGTAGCCGCGATCTCTTCCTTGGTCTCGATCTCCTTGGCGGAGGCGATGAGCGCCTCGATGACGGCGGCGGTGGCCTTCTCGATACCGCGCTTGAGGCTGATCGGGTCGGCGCCTGCGGCGACGTTGCGAAGTCCTTCGCGAACGAGGGCCTGGGCCAGAACGACCGAGGTGGTCGTTCCGTCGCCGGCGACGTCATCCGTCTTCTTGGCTACCTCTTTGACCAGCTCTGCGCCGATCTTCTCGTAGGGGTCGTCCAGCTCGATTTCCTTGGCAATCGACACACCATCGTTCGTGATGGTGGGGGCGCCCCACTTCTTCTCAAGCACCACGTTGCGACCGCGCGGGCCGAGCGTGACCTTGACGGCGTCGGCCAGGATGTTCAGGCCACGCTCGAGGCCGCGACGGGCCTCCTCGTTGAAAGCAATGATTTTTGCCATGTGTGTTCTCGTCCTTTCCGGACGTTTGCCTACCGAATTCTTTAGCACTCGGGGCATGCGAGTGCCAGAGACAAAATTAGCACTCGCCCAAGGCGAGTGCAAGAAAGCGAGAGCCGCAGGGAGCGATTACGCGCCGGGCGCACAACAATGGCCCGCCTTCCGCGGGTCATTGTCGAGGGATCGGGTGGGCGCTACTGCGCGAGCCGCACTGATTCTGCCTGCGGTCCTTTACTGCCCGTGCCGATTTCGAAGGTCACACTCTGACCCTCTTCGAGTGATTTATAGCCCCCCATGTCGATGGCGGAGTAGTGAACGAAAACGTCCTGACTGCCACCCTCGACGGTGATGAAACCGTAGCCCTTTTCAGCGTTGAACCACTTCACGGTTCCGTTCGCCATGTGTTGCTCCTTGGTGCGTGTTCGGTGATATCCGCACCAGTCGCGGTACGGCCAATCCCAGAGCGTAGTGAGCGAGTGCGCGCTCCAACAGGGGCTTGAGGGCGTATTCGGACTAATACACAAGGATTAAACACGTTCGTAACACTGCGGCCGAGCAGAGGAGCGAACTTTCGACGCCGGTGTCAGCCGGCGGGCGTGTAGTCCGCGCCGAGCACGATCGTGACCGGGGCACCGAGGAACGCGGTGCTCTCCTGCACGTCGCCGACGCCGAGGGTCGAGACCAGTCCGCGGGCGATGTCTTCGTCGGCCGGGTTGCTGTAGTAGACGATGGTCTCTTCGATATCGCTCGTCGAGGCGGTCGTGGCGCTTCCGACGGGCCAGCCCGCTGCGCTGAGTTCGTCGCTGACGACGGTCTGCTGTCCGACGGTCGGCGTTCCGTTGAGAACGGTGATGGTGATGTTGCGAGCGGGGTCGATCGTCGCGGGGTCGGTGAGGGGCAGGGCCGTGGGGGTGGCCTCGTCCTCGGGGGCGCTGCTGGTCTCGCCAGCCTGGGGGAACCCGGGGATCTCGAAGCGCACGCTGTCGTCGATGAGGGTCACGACGTAGAAGCCGCCGACCACGAGAACCAAGGTGGCCAGGGCCGCCCAGGCGAGAGCGATCCAACCGCCGCCGCGCTTGCGGGGGGCACGGTGGGCGCCAACGCGAACGAGGTCCTTGGGCAGGTTGTCGAACCGGTCTTTCGGGTAACTGGCCATAGTTCTAATCAGTCGTTTCGTCTGGCAGGGGGCGATGAGCACTATCCACCTGGCGTGAGCTGCTCAACGTTCGGGTCGCTCGGGTCTGCACCCGCGCGTCTCGTGCGCGTTGCAGGCGCTTTACGAGCATCGGATTGTGGCGCACGGCGTGCGGGGAGTCGATCACGGTGTTCAGCACCTGATAATACCGGGCGGCGGAAAGGCCGAAGACCTCGCGGATCGCCTCTTCCTTCGCGCCAACGTGACGGGTCCACTCGCGCTCGAAGTCGAGCACGGCGATTTCGCGGGCGGTGAGGGCGTGCGACACGGGCCGATCCGACTCCATATTGGCCGTCACAAGTGCACCTCCCCACGTTTTTCGGCAAGCCTATGGCAGGCAAACCGAATGAACGCCCAACGAGCGCGGCCGGTCGGCGAGGGCGGGCCTCACCCGCCGCGCGAAGTTAGGCTATCCTAAGTAGCACCCGACCGCCGCACGAATTGCCCTCAGACAAGGACAGCCTCCGCATGACCGTTTCCCCCCGGCGCACGGTTCGCGGCGCTTCCGTTCTGGCCGCGGTGGTCGTGGCCAGCCTGCTCGGCGCCTGCTCGGGCCCCATCGCTGTCGGGGGTGACTCGGCCGCCGTCGGCGACCAGTCGGTGCCCCTCGCCGAGCTCGCGCTGGTCGACGATCCGCGCGCGTTCGAAGGGGCGTCGACGGCGCTGCTCGCCGACTCGTCGGTCGACGTCGTGGCGGAGGACCCTGAACAGACCCTGCCCTCTACCGTCACCTCGCGCGACCTCGACGGAGACACCGACGTCACCGTGACATCCACCGACCGCATCCTGGGTCTCGACATCTCGGGCTCTATCGCCGCGACCATTTTCGGGCTGGGCCTCGGCGACAGCGTGGTCGGCCGCGACGTGTCGACCACCTTCCCGGAGGCGGCCGAGCTGCCGCTCATCACCTCGGGCGGCCACGCGGTGAACAGCGAGGCCGTGCTCGCGCTGCGACCCACCGTGCTCATCACCGACGGCACGATCGGCCCGACCGACGTCATTCTGCAGCTGCGCGAGGCCGGCATCGCCGTGGTCTTCGTCGACACCGACCCCAGCATGGAGGGCGTCGGCGAGCTCGCCCGCCAGGTCGCCGCGGCGCTCGGCGTCTCCCCCGCCGGCGAGCTGCTCGCTGCCGACCTGCAGCAGCAGATCACCGACAAGATCGCCGAGATCGCGGAGATCTCCCCCGCCGACCCGGCCGACAAGCTGCGCATCCTGTTCCTCTATCTGCGCGGCGGCGCGGGCATCTACTACCTGTTCGGCGAGGAGTCGGGCGCCGACGAGCTGATCACCGCGGTCGGGGGCATCGACGTCGCCGGCGAGATCGGCTGGACGGGCATGAAGCCCATGACGGATGAAGCGCTCGTGGCGGGCAATCCCGACCTGATCCTCGTGATGACCGACGGCATCGAGAGTGCGGGCGGGGTCGACGGCCTGCTCGAGACGAAGCCGGCCATCGGCCTCACCCTCGCCGGGCAGCACCGCCGGTTCGTCGACATGGCCGACGGCGAGATCCTGAGCTTCGGCCCGCGCACGCCCGCCGTGCTCGACGCCCTGGCGCGGGCGATCTACGCGCCGAGCGCCGGCTAAGCGGGCCGTAGCCCCGCCGGTTGAGTAGGCCGCCCGCGGCCGTATCGAAACCAGTGCGCGGCGAATTTTCACGATCGCGCCAGAACGTTCGGGCGCGCGAGTGAAACAAGGGCGCGCGACCTCGCGGGCAGGGGTTTCGATACGGTCGCTGCGCGACCTACTCAACCGGCACGGGCGGGGCGAACCAGTCGATGCGGTCGCCGTGCGGGGCCACGAAGGCCAGCGGCTCACCGTCGAGCGCGAGGGCGAAGCGGCCGGCGAGCTCGGGCGGGGTGATTCCCGTCGCCCGCTCGATACCGGCCGCGATACCGGAGAACAGCCCGGCCGCCTCGAGCGAAAGCCAGCGCGCGTCGAGGGTACCGACGGCCTCGGCGAACAGCTCGCGCTGCGGCCTCGCCACGTAGACCAGCACCCCGCTGGAGATCACCACCAACGTGGCATCCGGCGGCGCCTGCGCTGCCAAGTCGGCCAGGGCATCCGTCACGTCCCCGGCGACGAGCAGCGGCGGATCGGCGCGCGCGATCTCGACCGCGGCGCGCAGCCGGGCGAGGCGGTCGTGCTGTTCCGGCCAGATGAGGGTCTCGAGCCAGAGCGCGTCGTCGTCGTTGTTCACGTCGAGCGGGGCGAGGTCGGTTCCGGCGCGCCAGACGATGTCGGGCAGCCGCGTCGGGGCCGGCACGACCCCGTTCGTCGCACAGTCGAGCATGACCGCGCTCGGGCCGTCGGCCGGATGCACCGGCTCGCCCCCGTCGTAGGTGTAGCTGTACTTGTCGGGGTAGAGGCAGAGCCCGGCCGACGCGCCCACCTCGAGCAGGGCTATCGGTCCGTCGATGCGGGCGAGCACCGGCATGAGCGCCGCGCACCGCAGCGGCTCGTTGGTCTGGGTGAGCCGCACGAGAGCCTCGCGCCGCACGTCTGACCAGTGCGCGAGGGTGAATGCGCGCCACCCGGCGTAGTCGCCGACCGGCGCTCCGAGCAGGCGGGTGACTGCGAAGAGCAGCGCTGGCTGGCGGCGTTGTGGCGGCAGCTGTTCGATGGCCGCGATCAGTTGCGCGTCGCCGGCCACCCCCAACGCCCACGACTCGTAGACCGCCGAACGTCCGTGCGCCTCGTTCGCGGCGAACCGCGTGTACCACTCGGCCGTTGTCTCGATAGCGCCCACCGCAGCATCCTGCCAGCTATTGCACTGTGGCGTTGGCGATTCAGAGACCGCGCTTCGCCTGCCAACGGTTGATGAAGAACGCGGCTACGGCAATCGCCGTGAGGCTCAAACCCAAGATCAGGTCTTGGGAGTCGCCGCGCGCGCCGAGTTCAAACGCGCCCCGAATCGCCATGAATACCCCGACGACGGCGGCGACCCACGGCAAGACATCCCGCAGCGGGTTGAAGCGCAGCCTGCGGAATCGCTTCGGGACCGGGTCGCCAGCTGCATCTTCCTCACTCATGAAACCAGTGTGGCAGCGACGGGCGCCACAGCGGTTCGCGAGCCTTAACGTGCGCGTGCCCGTGCTTCATCGCTGACCGGCCAGAGAGCGACTATGAGAGAATCTCGGCATGCTCGCTGACTACTGGCCACTTCTGAATTTACGGCTGACCACGGCCCGCCTCGTGCTGCGGCCGCCTGATGAAGACGAGCTGGCGAATCTAGCCAGCGTCGCCGCTGCGGGCGTACACCGACCCGGCGAACGCCCGTTTCTGACGCCATGGACAGAGGGAAGCCCGCAGCAGCGCGCATTGCACGTTGTGCAACAGCATTGGAGGCGGCGAGGAGACTGGACCCCTGATGCATGGGCTCTCGAACTGTGCCTCTTTCACGAACATCAGCCAGTCGGCATGGTCGCGCTTCGAGCACGCGACTTCCGCGTGCTGCGGGAGGTCAAGACGGAGTCATGGCTCGGCGTTGAGTATCACCGTCGCGGGCTAGGCACGGAGGCACGGGCTGCAATCCTGCACCTGGCTTTCGAACATCTTCGCGCCCTGAGCGCTGTGACCGAAGTGTTTCAGGACAACGCCGGATCGCAAGGCGTCTCGCGAAAACTTGGCTACCATCACGATGGCATCTCCCGCGACGTCCGAGATGGCGAAGCCATCGTCTCGGATCGGTTGCGTTTCGACTGGGACGACTGGCTCAAGACCGACCGACTGGGAGTGGAGATCACAGGCGTGGAGCCGTGTTTGCCCCACTTCGGCGTCTGACCCCTCGGCCAGAACGGTAGAGCCGAACGGCGATGTGAAGAATCTTTGAACACTTTGCGCTCGAACGAGAGATACAGAGTGTGACTACAGACACGGATATTGTGCAGAGGGCTCGGGATCGCCCTGCTGACTTCGGAGAACTCTTCGAGCGGCATTCACCCACCCTCCTGCGCTATGTGCGCAGACGGATCGGGCCAGACGCTGCCGCTGACGTCATCTCAGAGACGTTTCTCATCGCCTTCAAGAAGCGGGCGACGTTCGATACGAGCCGCGACTCCGCGTTGCCGTGGCTTTTCGGTATCGCAACCCGCGAGCTGAAGCGGCACATCGGCGACGAGTACCGAGTTCTTCGGGCCGTCGCGGCTTCTCCGTTGGATCACATCGCCGCGGACGTCATTGAGGAACTCACCGACCGTCTCGACGCGGCCAGTCGAGTGGCGCTTCTCGGCACGGCGCTCGCGAATCTCCCTCGCCGGGACCGCGACACACTCCTGTTGTACGCATGGGGAGACCTCACGTACGAGGGCGTGGCGGAAGCGATGGGAACCAACCTCGGCACCGTCAAATCGCGGATCAACCGGGCGCGAACCCGTCTGCAGAACACCATCACTTCCCACCTCAGCACGACAAGCGATCCGAAAGGGGATCTGTCATGGACGACCTGACACTTCTGCGCAAAGTGCGCGAAACCGTGTCCGCACCGGCGTACTCGCTCGATGAACCGCGCACCCGGCTCGCTGCCGCAATGGCACACGAATCGGACAAGACGGCTTCACGCTCAACGACGCGCGTCCGCTGGGCGGGCGCAGTCACCGCCCTCGCCGCAGCCGCAATAGTCGGCACCCTCGTGGCGACCAATGTGACGGGGTCTCTCGGCGGCAGTGGCAGCGCCACAGCCTCCGAGGTGCTCAACGACGCCGCAGAGCTCAGCGCGACCGCGACCGATTTCAAACTCAGTCCCGGCCAGTACCTCATGATCACGACCACTACCAGGCACCTAACGCGGGTTGGTGCCTCCGGAATCGACGTCAGCGGATGGCTCACAGAGGGTCAGGATGTCTTGTACGTGCCGGCGGAAAGGGCCGACGACTGGGTGTGGGTACGCGACACCACACCAGAATCCGCGGGCGGTGTCGTGCTCCAGTACTTCGGAACCGGCGGTGAACAGGCGCACACCGACCTGAACGCAGACGTGAACGCCAACCCACGAGACCCAGTGTGGGTCTTGCCCGGTGGCAATTTCACGGGCGCCGAGGATGACTCGACCGTGTACGGCCTCGGCCCGTCACCTGAGACGGCAACCATGCCGCGCGATGCAAAGCAACTTCTCGCCTGGTACCGGGAGCGCAACGGCACCAGCCCCGACGATGACTCCGGCGACTACAGCATCTTCGACACCATCAGCGAATCACTGCGTTGGAACCTCGTGCCGGCCGACCTGCGCGCGGCGATGTTCCAGGCAATAGCTCTCATGCCCGCCGTCACGCTCACGGATAATCCAGAAAGCTCCGTCACCGCGACGCTGCAGATAACGAACGGTAAGCACCGTCAGGAACTCACAATCGACACCACCACCGGTCTCGTAACAGCGACGGCCCAGTACAGCCCATTGCTCAACAGCGACGGGACCTCCATTTACCCAGAAGGAACCCCCATCTCTACGACCACCGTCACAACGACCGTCGTCGACGCAGCCCCCTAAACGCGGAAAGGCGCCCACCCCACCCCCCCGCCGCGGGGGGCCGGGCC
>NZ_JBKKAD010000084.1:0-16807 GCF_046714715.1 Conyzicola sp.
GACAATGAGATTCTGGCGAACCGGGTGGGCATCTACGCCGAGGGGGTCCCATCGGACCCGTCCCGCCAGGCGGTGTTCGCCCGCAACCTGATCGCCGGGAACGAGGTCGGCCTTGCCCTCCAGAGCAACGCCGCGCTCACGGTCACCGGCAACCGCATTGCGGAGAACCTCACCGACGTGCGGCCGCTCGGCCGGCAACTCTCCCCGGCCATGCGGTGGTCGCGCGACGGGCGCGGCAACTCGTGGGGCCAGTACCGCGGGTTCGACGCGGACCGCGCCGGCCACGTCCTGGGTGCCGGAGCGGGCGCGCTGCTGGTTTCCGCCGTGCAGCAGCGGAACGATCGTCGTGCTGCGCGCGATGACGAGTGCGCCGACCCCGACGGGTCCGCCGATTTTGTGCGCCGAGATAGAGAGGGCGGCCACACCGAGCGCGTGGAAGTCGATCGGCACGTAGCCGTACTCCGCGATGGCGTCGACGTGCACGGGCACGCCGTACCGGGCGGCGAGCGCCGCGATCTCGGCGACCGGCTGCAGGGTGCCGACCTCGTTGTTGGCGCTGAGCACGGTGACGAGGGCGACGTCGTCGCCGAGCGCCGACTCGAGGGCCACGAGGTCGATGCGGCCGAGGGCGTCGATCGGGATCCACTCGATCACCGCGCCCTCGTGCTTCTCGAGCCATTCGATCGCGTCGATGGTGGCGTGGTGCTCGCCCATCGGCACCAAGATGCGCGGCCGAATGCGGGTTGAACCCGTCGAAACCCGCGCCCACCACAGGCCCTTGATCCCGAGGTTCACGGCCTCCGTGCCGCCGCCGGTGAAAGTGACCTCGACCGAGTCGGCGCCGACCGAGGCGGCCACCTGCTCGCGCGCCTCCTCGAGCATGCGCTTCGCGTTTTGCCCCTGGCTGTGGATCGACGACGGGTTGCCGACCACGGCGAGCGCCGACGCGTAGGCGGCGATGACCTCGGGCGGCATGGGTGACGTCGCCGCGTGATCGAGGTAGATGGGCATGTAACAAGCATGACTCATCGCGCCCGTAGTGTGGGACTCATGACCAGCGCCCCTCCGATCGGCCCCCTCGGCGTAGTCCAGACGGAAGACGGCGGCGAGCTCCGCGTCTGGTCGGCCAACGCCACCGCGATGGAACTGTGCCTCTACGACGAGCGCGACGCCAACTGGCTGGTCTCGGCCGTGGCCATGGTGCGCGGCGACGACGACGTGTGGTCGGCCCGGTCACCCGCCCTGGTGCCCGGCGCACGGTACAGCGTGCGCGCATCCGGCCCCACCGGACCGACCCACAGCTTCGAGCCCACCCTCGACCTCATCGACCCGTACGCGCGCGGCCTCGCCCGCACCGCAAAGGGCGAGTGGCGTTCGTATGTTCAGGATGACGCGTTCGACTGGGAGGGCGTGGGCAAGCCCGCCGTCCCGCTGGACCACGTCGTGCTCTACGAGGCCCACGTGAAGGGTCTCACCAAACTCAACCCCGACCTGCCGGAAGAGCTGCGCGGCACCTACGCCGGCCTCGGCCACCCGTCGACCATCGCCTACCTGAGGGCGCTCGGCGTGACCTCGGTCGAACTGCTGCCGATCCACCAGTCGGTGAGCGAGCAGCGGCTCATCAAACAGGGGCTCACCAACTACTGGGGGTACAACACCCTCAACTTCTTCACCCCGCACGCCGAGTACGCCACGCGCGAGGCGCAGTCGGGCGGAACCGGAGCGGTGCTGCGCGAGGTGAAGACCATGGTGAAGAACCTGCACGCCGCCGGCCTCGAGGTGCTGCTCGACGTCGTCTACAACCACACCGCGGAAGAGGGCCCGACCGGCCCGACGACGAGCCTCCGCGGAATCGACAACGAGTCGTACTACCGGCAGAACTCCAAGGGCGAGTACATCGACGTGACCGGCTGCGGCAACACCGTCGACTTCGCGATCCCCGCGGCGCGGCAGCTCGTGCTCGACTCGCTCAAGTACTGGGCGAACGAGGTGCAGATCGACGGCTTCCGTTTCGACCTGGCCGTGACGCTCGGGCGCGACGAGCGGGTCGAGTTCGACCCCGAGCATCCGCTGCTAGCCGCGATCGTCGCCGACCCGCAGCTCGCGGGCGTCAAGATGATCGCCGAGCCTTGGGACGTCGGCATGGGCGGCTGGCAGGTCGGCCGCTTCCCCTCCGGCTGGAGCGAGTGGAACGACGGCTACCGCGACCGCACCCGCGACTTCTGGCTCACCGACATCGGCGCCGCCCGGGCGAACGGCATCGCCCCCAACGGCATCGGCTCGCTGGCGCGTCGGCTCGCGGGGTCTGCGCACGTCTTCCCGCAGAATCGCGGACCCATGGCATCCGTCAATTTCGTCACGGCGCATGACGGCTTCACGATGGCCGACCTCACCGCGTACTACACCAAGCACAACCTCGGCAACGGCGAGAAGAACCGTGACGGCACCGGCGACAACCACTCGTTCAACCACGGCGTCGAGGGGCCGACGGATGACACGACGATCCTGACCGCGCGGCGCAGGACGATGCGCAACCTGCTGGGAACGCTGCTGCTGAGCGCCGGCATCCCGATGATCACCGCCGGCGACGAGTTCGGACGCACCCAGCGCGGCAACAACAACGCCTACTGCCACGACAGCGAGCTCACCTGGGTGGCCTGGCAGCGCGACGAGTGGCAGGTCGACCTGCTCGAGGTCGCGACCCTGCTCACCCGGCTGCGGCGCGAGAACCCTGCGTTGCGCCCGCGGCACTTCGGGCGGTTCGGCGAGACCGTTCCGAGCGCGACGCAGATGGACTGGTACAACAAAGAGGGCCTCTCGATGTCGGAGGACGACTGGGACTCCCCCGCCGAGCGCACGCTGCAGTACCTCGCCGCGTCGACCCCGGAATTCGAGGAGTTCAACCGCATACTGCTCGTCGTGCACGGGCTCGAAGACGCGATCACCGTCACGCTGCCCGAGCACGAGGGGGTCACGGGCTACGAGCTGCTCTGGGACTCGGCGACCACCGCCCTCGACCCCGAACAGCACGCGCCGGGCAGCGAGCTCACGGTGACGGGCACGTCGATGCGGCTGTACCGGGCGCACTGACCCGCCTCTGCTGGTTGAGTAGGCCGCCCGCGGCCGTATCGAAACCATACTGACCCGGTTTCGACGAGCTCAACCCGCGAGTGCGCCACAATAAGCAGATGGCAAAGCATTCGGATGCCGCGGCGGGCGGTACCCCCGCGACGGTGGCGCTCACGGCGGCGGGCATCCGCTTCCTCCCGCACGCGTACGCGCACGACCCGTCGAACACCGACTTCGGCACCGAGGCGGCCACGATGCTCGGACTCGACCCCGAGCAGGTGTTCAAGACCCTGCTGGCCGACGTCGACGGCACCCTCGTCGTCGCGATCGTGCCGGTCACCGGAATGCTCGACCTGCGCGCCCTCGCCCGTACCGTGGGCGGCAAGAAGGCCGTGATGGCCGACCCGGCCATCGCCCAGCGCAAGACCGGGTACATCGTCGGCGGCATCAGCCCGATCGGGCAGAAGACGCCGCACCCGACCGTGCTCGACGAGACCGCGGAACTCTACGCGTCGATCTTCGTCTCCGGCGGGCGCCGCGGGTTCGACATCGAACTCGCCCCCGCCGACCTGCTCGCCATCACGAACGGGCAGGTCGCGGCGATCGCCAAAGAGTGAGCGGGCGGGAGCGCTGGTCGCGGGTCGACCTGTCGAACCCACATGTCGCGTCGCCTAACGGTGGGCCGTGGCGTGGGCGACCGCCTCGGCGACCTCCGTCACGCCGTAGACGTTCATGAACAGGGGGCCGGGTGCTTCGCTGAGCTTCGCGGCAGACAGGGCTCCCGTGTCGAAAGGGGCGAAGCCGGCGTCGACGATGAGCCGCGCCGCCGTCTCTTTGGCGCCGTTGTGCTCCCCCGCGAGGAACATGACCGCGGGACCCCGCCCGGTAGCATCACCGGCCTGCGCGAGGGAGAGGTTGTGGAGCGCCTTGACGACGAGCGCGCCCGGGAACAGGCCCGCCACGATTCCCGCGGACGTCGCGGTGCCGAGCTCCACGAGACCCGTGCGCTCGGGGTTGAAGGGATTCGTGGTGTCGATGAGCACCTTTCCGGTGGCCCCGCCCATGCGGGCGGCCGCGTGCTCGATCTGCTCGAAGGGTGGGGAAAATACGACGACATCGGAGTACGCCGCCACGTCTTCGACCTCGAGCACCGAAGCCGACGGACCGAGACCCGCGACGAAAGCCTCGAGACGCCCCACGTCGCGCGCATAGCTGAAGGCGACGGCGTGACCGCGCCCGACCCACCGTTCGCCGTAGAACCTACCCACGTTCCCCGCGCCCACAATCCCTATCTTCATGACACTCCTCCCGACATCTCACTTCGACTATCGAAGTGGAGTCAGGCTAGCACTTCGATAATCGAAGAGCTACCGCTAGTGTGGACCCATGCCACCTACGCCCCTCCCGGGAAGACCCGCTCGAGGCTCTCGCACCGGACGCCCGCTGTTCTCGCTGCTCGACCTGATGACGCGACGGTGGAGCATGCGCATCGTCTGGGAACTGCAGCACCGCGAACTCACGTTCCTCGAGCTTCAACGCGAGTGCGACGGCATGTCGTCGTCGACACTCACCGTCCGGCTGCGAGAACTCGCCGAAGCGCGGCTCATCGACCGCCGCGCCGACGGGTCCTACGCGCTGACGCCCCTCGGTACCGAGCTGCCGGCGGCGTTCGGGCCGCTCATACTCTGGGCAGAGAAGTGGTCGGAGACCACGGCAGCAGATCAGGCGGAAACCGAAAGCCCCGAACCCGCGTAACCGGCCGTCCCGCGTGGCCGGCCGGCCCGCGTAACCGGCCGTCCCGCCTGACCGCCCGTCCCACCTGACCGCCCGTCGTCAGACGGCGACCGCGATGAGCCCCATCTCGGCGGCGGACGCGAGCAGCGGATGCCGCGGCACCACGCGCACGTTGTAGCCGAAGCTGCCCGCCCGCCCCAGGGGAACGGTTCCGGCGAACGTCGCAGCGTCGCCGGTGTCGGTCGTGGGCTCGAGCACCGCGAGCTGGGTGTCGATCAGCCGGTCGCCGTCGCGGGCACGCCCGTAGACCACCTCGACCGACACGTCGTCTGCGGTGAGTCCGCCGAGCTCGACCTGCGCGCGCAGGTGCAGCGTGTCGCCGACCTGCGGCACGGCGTCCACGCCGCCCGACTCGACGTGCGTCACGTGCACGGCGGGCCATGCCTCGACCACGCGCGCCTTCCAGAGGGCGAGTTCGCGGGCCGGCTGGTACGCGTTCGCGCTGATCGTCTCCTCCGCAACGGCGGCGGGGATGTAGAGGCGCTCCACGTATTCGCGCACCATGCGGTCGGCCGAGAGCGACGGCGAGAGCGTCGACAGCGTGTGGCGGATCGACTGCACCCAGCGGTGCGGCACTCCGTCGTCGCCGCGGTCGTAGAAGCGGGGCGCTATCTGGTGCTCGATGAGGTCGTACATGCTGTCGGCCTCGAGCTTGTCGCGTTCGGCGCCGTCGCCCGCGGAGTCGGCGGACGGGATGGCCCAGCCGTTCTCCTCGTCGTAGAACTCGGCCCACCAGCCGTCGAGGATCGACAGGTTGAGCGAACCGTTGAGCGCCGCCTTCATTCCCGAGGTTCCGCACGCCTCGAGCGGACGCAGCGGGTTGTTGAGCCAGACGTCGGTGCCCGGGTAGAGCAGCTTCGCCATCGCGATGTCGTAGTTCGGCAGGAAGACGATGCGCTCGCGCACGTCGATCTCGGCCGCAAACTCGACCAGGCGCTGGATGAGGCGCTTGCCCTCGTCGTCGGCGGGGTGCGACTTGCCGGCGATCACGATCTGGATCGGGCGGGTCGGGTGCAGCAGCAGCGACCGCAGGCGGTCTTCGTCGTGCAGCATCAGCGTCAGGCGCTTGTAGGTGGGAACGCGACGCGCGAACCCGATGGTGAGGATGTTCGGGTCGAGCAGCGACGAGTACCACGCCGGGTCGCCGACGCCGGGGTTCTGTTCGTGCCAGGCGTCGCCCACGCGGCGTCGCGCGTCGTCGACCAGCTGGTGGCGCATCGCGCCACGCACCTGCCACAGGTCCCAGTCGGAGACCTCGGGCGAGTTCCAGTCGGCTGACGTCGTGTCGACGGCACCCAGCTTCGACGACGCGAGCTGCATGAGCAGCGGGTCGGTCCAGCTGGGGGCGTGCACGCCGTTGGTGACCGAGGTGATCGGCACGTCGTCCTGGTCGAAACCGGGCCACAGGTAGCCGAACATGCCCCGCGACACGTCGCCGTGCAGCTGGGAGACGCCGTTGGCGCGCTGCCCGAGCCGCAGACCCATGACGGCCATGTTGAACATCGCGGGGTCGCCGCCCTCGTAGTTCTCGGTACCCAGGGCGAGCACCTCCGCGACATCCACCCCTGGCAGCAGCTCCGTCGAGAAGTAGCGCGTCACCAGCGAGGCCTCGAACCTGTCGATTCCCGCGGGAACCGGCGTGTGCGTCGTGAAGACGGTTCCGGCTCGAACGACCTGCAGCGCCTCGGTGAACGACAGCCCGCCGCCGATGAGGTCGCTGATGCGCTCGAGGCCGAGGAAGCCCGCGTGCCCCTCGTTCGTGTGGAACACGAGCGGCTCGGGCGAACCCGTGAGGTGCGTGTAGAGGCCGATCGCGCGCACGCCGCCGATGCCGAGCAGAAGCTCCTGCAGCAGGCGGTGCTCGCCGCCGCCGCCGTACAGGCGGTCGGTGACGGAGCGCAGCTCGTCGTCGTTCTCGGGCACGTCGGTGTCGAGCAGCAGCAGCGTCACGCGGCCGACCGCGACGCGCCAGATGCGGGCGGCGAGCGCGCGCCCGTCGGGCAGGGCGAGGGTGATGAGGGCCGCGCGGCCGTCGGGGTGGCGCAGCACGCTGAGCGGCAGGCCGTCGGGGTCGAGCACGGGGTAGCTCTCCTGCTGCCAGCCCTCGCGGGAGATGGCCTGCCGGAAGTAGCCCGAACGGTAGAACAGCCCGACGGCGATGATCGGCACGCCCAGGTCGCTCGCGCTCTTCAGGTGGTCGCCGGCGAGGATGCCGAGGCCGCCCGAGTACTGCGGGAGCGCGGCGGCGATGCCGAACTCGGGAGAGAAGTAGGCGATCGCGGCGGGCGCGTCGGGCAGCGACTGGTACCAGCGCGGTTCGGAGAGGTAGGTGTGCAGCTCGCCGAGCAGGCCGTTCGTGCGTCCGACGAACGCCTCGTCGGCGGCGAGTTCGTCGAGCCGTGACGGCTCGACGGCGCCGAGCAGGGCGATCGGGTCGCGTCCCGACTCGTCCCACACGTCGGGCGCGATCGAAGCGAACAGCTGCATGGTCGGCTCGTGCCACGACCAGCGCAGGTTGGTGGCCAGCTCTTCGAGGCCGCCCAGCGACTCGGGAAGAACGGTGCGGACGGTAAATCTGCGGATGGCTTTCACGCGATAACCCTAGAACATGCTCCGTGACGGCCGGTATAACTAGCGGCGACCAATCGGAAACCGTTCGTCGTCGCTAGTGCGCGGGGCTGATGGCCGCGACCGTCGCGCGGTCGTCGATGACGACAGATGCCACGAGCGAATCGCCCGCCGCGACCGGATCGTCGAGCTCGCTCCAGGTGGCTCCCCCGTCGTCGCTGCGCAGGGTGCCCAACTTGGTCCCTCCGGCACCGACGATCGTCAGTTCGACGGAGGAGTTGCCGAGCAGGGCGCCGTCGACAGGGACGATGGTCGCGCCGACGACCGATTCGCCGCCGAGCAGCGGGTCGTAGTCGGTGAGCCAGGCCACGGTGACACCGGGCACGGTGTGGGCGGTCAGGCCTTGGCCGCCGTCGAGCCGCGTGGTCTCGATGTGGTCGAGCTGCGTCGCGGTCACGCCGAGCGCGACGAACGCGACGGAGGCGAGAGCTATCGTCACTATTTCTCTTCGGGTGGGCATCGTCTTCCTAGGGCTAGACACGATTACCGCAACGTCGGCGATCGAGGGGACGATCGCCGTGCCATCCATGGCTTGACTGGCCGGGGAACCAGGTTGCTTCGGTTACTCACGGATTCGGGCCGTGAGCAGCGCAGAAACCCATTCGAATTCGATGACATCGCTAGGCATCCCGAATCGAGTGAGTGTTTCTCCAAGACTAATCGTAGCGAAGGGTCGATGCATAATCATTTATCGCGTCGGGCGAGTCTCATACCAACTCCTCCGGCATACCGACAGGGGAAATCGAAACGCCCGGGTCGCAGGGCAAACGAGGTACGGTCGTTTTGTGGCGACTACAGAGAACGAAAGGGTGGCCGCGAGTGCTGGCCCCATCACGCAGCAACGATACGAATCACGCATCGGGCGCATACCGATCCGGTTCCTGAACCCGCAGCAACCGGAGAACCGCTGGCCGGCGAAGGCCTTCGTCGGAGAGGTCGTGCCGTTCTCGGCGACCGTGTTCCGTGAGGGTCACGACCAGTTGGGCGCGGCGCTGCTGCTCACCGACCCGCGGGGCACGACCTCGAGGCACCCGCTGCACCCGGGCGCCCCCGGCACCGATTCCTGGCACACGACCGCCCAGGTCGACGCGGCTGGAACCTGGACCTACCGCGTCGAGGCCTACTCCGACGACTGGGCCACCTGGCTGCACAACGCGGAGATCAAGATCCCGGCCGGCATCGACGTCGACCTTATGATCACCATGGGGCGGCAGCTGCTCGCCCGGCTCGAGAAGACCCTGCTCGTGGAGAACGCGGCGGTGGCGGATGCCACGGCTACCCTCTCCGACGACACGCTGTCGCCCGCCGCCCGCCTCGAGGGCGTCACCGGCGACGAGCTCGCCGCGCTCGTCGCGGCCACCCCGCTCGCGAGCCTCGTGACCCTCAGCGACCCGCTCGATCTGCGCGTCGAGCGCGCCCGCGCCGGCCTCGGCAGCTGGTACGAGTTCTTCCCCCGCAGCGAGGGGGCGAAGAGGCGCAAAGACGGCAGCTGGGTCTCGGGCACGTTCCGCACCGCGGCGAAGCGCCTGCCCGCCGTCGCCGACATGGGCTTCGACGTGGTCTACCTCCCCCCGATCCATCCGATCGGCCGCACCTTCCGCAAGGGTCCCAACAACACGCTCGACGCCGGTGCGAACGACCCCGGCTCGCCGTGGGCCATCGGTTCCGCCGACGGCGGCCACGACGCCATCCACCCCGAGCTCGGAACGGTGAAGGACTTCAGCTACTTCCTCGGGGTCGCGAAGAAGAACGGCATCGAGATCGCCATCGACCTCGCCCTGCAGTGCTCCCCCGACCACCCGTGGGTCACCGAGCACCCGGAGTGGTTCACGACGCTGCCCGACGGGTCGATCGCCTATGCCGAGAACCCGCCGAAGAAGTACCAGGACATCTATCCGATCAACTTCGACAACGACTACGAGGGCCTCCGCCAGGAGATCCTGCGCATCGTGAAGTACTGGATCGGCGTCGGCGTCACGATCTTCCGGGTCGACAACCCCCACACCAAGCCGCTCGAGTTCTGGGAATGGCTGCTGCACGAAGTCGCGGTCGAGCGCCCCGACGTGGTGTTCTTCGCGGAGGCGTTCACCCGCCCGGCCATGATGCAGTCGCTGGCGGCCGTCGGCTTCCAGCAGTCGTACACCTACTTCACCTGGCGCAACACGAAGGTGGAGCTGGAGGAGTACCTGCACGAGGTGTCGAAGGTGACGAGCCACACGTTCCGCCCCAACTTCTTCGTGAACACGCCCGACATCCTCACCGAGTTCCTGCAGTTCGGCGGGCGCCCGGCCTACAAGGTGCGCGCCGCCATCGCCGCCACGGCGAGCCCCAGCTGGGGTGTCTACTCCGGCTACGAGCTGTTCGAGAACGTCGCCCGCCCCGGCGCCGAAGAGAACATCGACAACGAGAAGTTCGAGTACAAGTCCCGCGACTACGCCGCCGCCGAGGCGAACGGTGACTCGCTGGCGCCCTACCTGCGCCGGCTCAATGAGATCCGGGCGCAGCATCCGGCCCTGCGTCAACTGCGCAACCTCGACGTGCACTGGAGCGACGACGACTCGATCCTCGTCTACTCGAAGCACCTCGCGGCCGCCTTCACCGGCACCGGCAGCGCCGACACCATCCTCGTCGTGGCGAACGTCGACCCGCACTCGGTGCGCGAGACGGTCGTGCACTTCGACACCACCCGCTTCGGCATCGAGCCGGGCACGGAGTTCACCGTGACCGACCTGATCACCGGTTCGACCTTCGTGTGGGGCGGTGACAACTACGTGCGGCTCGACGCTTTCACGGAGCCCGTCCACATCCTGCGCGTCGAATACCCGAAAGGCAACTAATGGCTAACGCCCCCGTGCTCCCCGACCTGCACCCCGGACTCGTGGAGTCGCTCGTGAGCGGCAGCCACCCGCAGCCGCACTCCACCCTCGGACAGCACCCGTTCGCCGACGGTTTCATCGTGCGCGCCGTGCGCCCGCTCGCCGCCGCGGTCACCGCCGTGCAGACCGACGGAACGCGCATCGAACTCACCCACGCCTCGGAGGGCATCTGGCAGGGCTACGCCGCCGGCGCCGGCCAGGGCTACATCCTCGAGACCGAGTACGACAACGGACCCGCCTGGATCGCCGAGGACCCGTACCGCTTCGTGCCGTCGGTCGGCGAGATCGACCTCTACCTGTGGGGCGAGGGGCGCCACGAGCAGATCTGGCACGTACTCGGCGCGCACTTCCGCCCGCACGAGGGCGTCGAAGGCACTTCGTTCTCGGTCTGGGCGCCGCACGCCCGCGCCGTGCGCGTCGTCGGCGACTTCAACGGCTGGTTCGGCGACCGTCACGCGATGCGCCGCCTCGACGACAACGGCGTGTGGGAGATCTTCGTTCCCGAGGCGCGCCCGGGCGCGACCTACAAGTTCGAGCTGCTCACGCCGGCCGGCGAGTGGGTCACCCGCGCCGACCCGATGGCGCGCTTCACCGAGGTCTCCCCCTCCACGGGGTCGAAGGTCGGCGAGTCGCTGTTCGAGTGGGAGGACAAGGCCTGGATCGACACCCGCGCCAGCACCGACACCCTGAACTCGGCCATGAGCATCTACGAGCTGCACGTCGGCTCGTGGCGTCCCGGCCTCGGCTACCGCGAACTGGCCGAACCGCTCATCGAGTACGTGCGCGAGCTCGGCTTCACGCACGTCGAGTTCATGCCGCTCGCGGAGCACCCGTTCGGCGGATCCTGGGGTTACCAGGTCACCGGCTACTTCGCCCCGACCAGCCGGTTCGGCCACCCCGACGACCTGAAGTTCCTCATCGACAGCCTGCACCAGGCGGGCATCGGCGTCATCATGGACTGGGTTCCCGGCCACTTCCCGAAAGACGAGTGGGCGCTCGCCCGCTTCGACGGCGAGCCGCTCTACGAGCACTCCGACCCCCGCCGTGGCGAACAGATGGACTGGGGGACCCTGATCTTCAACTTCGGGCAGTCGCAGGTGCGCAACTTCCTCGTCGCCAACGCCCTGTACTGGCTGGAGGAGTTCCACATCGACGGCCTGCGGGTCGATGCCGTGGCATCCATGCTCTACCTCGACTACTCGCGCGAAGAAGGCCAGTGGCTGCCGAACGAGTTCGGCGGCCGCGAGAACCTCGAGGCCATCAGCCTGCTGCAGGAGGTGAACGCCACCGCCTACAAGCGCAACCCCGGCATCATGATGATCGCCGAGGAGTCCACCTCGTGGCCCGGCGTCACGAAGCCCACCTCGGGCAACGGCCTCGGCTTCGGCATCAAGTGGAACATGGGCTGGATGCACGACTCGCTGAAGTACATGGCGGTCGACCCGATGTACCGCGCGCACCACCACAACGACATCACCTTCAGCTTCGTCTACGCGTTCAGCGAGAACTTCCTGCTGCCGATCAGCCACGACGAGGTCGTGCACGGCAAGGGGTCGCTGCTCACGAAGATGCCCGGCGACCAGTGGCAGAAGCTCGCGAACCTGCGCGCGTACTTCGCTTTCATGTGGGCGCACCCCGGCAAGCAGCTGCTGTTCATGGGCAGCGAGTTCGGCCAGCCCTCCGAGTGGAGCGAAGAGCGCGGACTCGACTGGTGGATTCTCGACCAGCCCGTGCACCAGTCGCTGTCGAAGCTCGTGAGCGCCCTCAACCGCGTGTACCGCGAGGAGGCGCCGCTCTGGTCGCGCGACAACGAGGCGGGCGGCTTCGAGTTCCTCGACGCCGGCGACGCCGAGCACAACGTCGTCTCGTTCCTGCGCTGGGACCACGAGGGCAACCCGATCGCCGTGGTGATGAACTTCTCGGGCGCACCCGTCGGCCCGTACCGTCTCGGCCTGCCGTTCGCCGGCACCTGGGACGAACTGATCAATACGGATGCCACGGAGTTCGGTGGCAGCGGAGTCGGCAACTTCGGCGCCGTGGTCGCGACGGACGAACCGCACGCCGGTCGGCCCGCGTCGGCAGAGCTGACCCTCCCGCCGCTCGCGGGGCTGTGGCTCAAGCTCAGAAAGTGAGCTTCGCTGGTTGAGTAGGTCGCCCAGCGACCGTATCGAAACCTCGCCGGGTTTCGATACAGGCCGCAGGCGGCCTTACTCAACCGGCAACAGCGGTCAGTACAGCAACGCCGTCAGCCGGCGGCGCGCCGCGATGACGCGCGGGTCGTCGATGCCGACGACCTCGAAGTGCTCGAGCAGGCGCGTGCGCACGACGGTCTTGCCGTCGGCGTCGAGGGTGGGGAACAGTTCGAGCAGGCGCAGGAACGCGTCGTCGACGTGTCCGCCCGAGATGTCGAGGTCGGCGACGGCCAGCTGGGCGTCGACGTCGTCGGGGGCGGATGCCGCGGCGGCACGGATCCCGTCGGCGGTGGTTCCCTCGAGACGGGCGAGCAGCGACACCTGGGCGAGCCCGGCCACGGCGAGGGCGTCACGCGGGTTCTGCGCGATGGCGAGCGTGTACTCGGCGATCGCGGTGGCGAAGTCGCCCGCCGAGATCGCGTCGAACGCCTCCTGGTGGTGCGGCGGCAGCGGCTCTTCGACCGGCTCCGCCTCGGGGGCGTCCGGGTCGGCGTCGTCGACGGGAACCGTGCCGGTGATGTTCTGCTGCTTGGCGACCTCGAGCACCTGGTTCAGCACCGCGCGGATCTCCTCCTGCTCGGGCATACCGACGAAGAGCTGCAGCGGGCGTCCGCCGATCACCGCGGCGACCATCGGCACCTCGGAGACCTGGAAGGCCTGCACGAGCTGCGGGTTCTTGGTGCCGTCGATCGTCGCGAGCACCATGCGTCCGCCGAACTCGGCGACCAGTGCCGCGAGCGACGGGGCGAGCCCCTGCCCGTAGAACTCCACCAGCACGGGAACCGAGTTGGACAGTTCGAGGATGCTGGAGAACGTGGCATCCGTCGCCTCGACCGCGAGAGACGAGGCCTTGCCCGTCGGCGCGGCCACGGCGGGAGCCGGGTTCACGAGCGACGAGAGGTCGACGGCTCCGCGGAGGCTGGCGGCGCTGGGGGGAAGGTTGGTCACGGGAGCTCCGATGCGGCCACGAGGCCCTGGGTGTAGCCGAGCAGGACGATTTTGCCACCCGTTTCAACGGACGGCACGAGGAACAGCAGCTGGTAGCCGTAGGTGGCCCGGAAGCCCTTGGCACTGGTGGTCTTGCCGGTGAGCGCCTTTACCGCGGCGGGCGCGTTGGCGACGGCTCCCGCCTCGACGACCTTGACGATCTCGTCTTCGTTCACGTCGACCGTGACGAGGGCGCTGGAGTCGTTGGTCGACAGCGCAACCACGGGGCCCTTCGACTCGGCGCGTTCGAAGGTCAGCGTCGACGTCGCGGGGAATGCGGCCTTGCGGCCCTCTTTGAAACCCTCACCGACGTCGGTGCGCAGACTGTCGCCCTCGGCCTCGAATAGGTCGTACGAGGTGCTGTCGCTGTCGACCATCAGGATGTCGCCGTAGTCGGCTCCGACGACCTGGGGCTCGACGACGAGGAACTTCGAGTCGAGCTGCAGGCGGCCGGCCCCGACCGAGGCGGGGGCGACGCCCTCGATCACGGCGCCGGGCTCCAAGCGGATGACGTACTGCGCCTTGTAGTTCGATCGCGGGTCGTCCTGGATGAGCATGACGGCGACGGGCGGAACCTGCTTGCCGTCTTCGGCGGTGGCCGTGTCCTCGATCACGGCGAGCACGGCGCGTGGCCACGAGTTCTCGGTGACCTGCGGGAGCGTCAGGGTGATCTTGCCCTCGGGGATTCCCTCGACGGCGGGGATGGCGCCGTCGGCCCGGCGGGCGGCGTAGTTGGTGAGCCGCAGGTCGAGGGCGGGGCCGGCGAGGCGCGTCTTGATCAGGTCGTCGTTCATGCCGGTATCCGCCTCGGCGGCGACGGCGACGAGGTCGGCGACGATGCGCTTCGCCTGCTGCTCGGTGACCGCGGGCGGGTCGAGCTGCGCGGCTGCCTCGGCATCGGCGACCGGGTCGGCGGAGGCCGTCGGCGCGGCCACGGGTTCGCGGCCGGCCCAGAAGTCGGCGCTGCAGCCGCCCAGGGCGAGGGCGGTCACGAGCACGACCGGAACGATCGCGACGCGCGAGTTGATCGCGCGACGGCCCTTGGCGTTCGCGTCGAGCTCTTTCTTCTTGGCCTTGATCGGCTTGTACCGGGGCTGGCGCGGGAGCTTGGGCATCTTCTGCGGCGACTTGCGGCGGGGACCGCGCGACTTGCGGATGTGCGCGACCGCCCAGAACAGCAGCACGAGTCCGATGACGAGCAGGATGCCGCCCGCGACCACGAAGGTGTTGGCCCACGGGGTGGAGTTGTCGACGGGCCAGGTGATGCTGACCTCGGACGGTGCGGGCTTCACGCCATCGGAGACGACGAGCAGGGAGAAGTCCTCCGGCACGTTGATGGTCATCGACGCCTGGTCGGTGTAGCTGGCGAGCCAGAGGTCGGAGTCGGCGGGATTCGGGACCTCGTCTTCGGTGCCCTCTGTGAGGTCGCTCTCGAGCTCAGCGGCCGTGGCGTCGTAGGAGACCGTGTTGTAGCTGGCGTCGCCGATCCAGGCGATCACGTCGGACGTGCGGCCGTAGGCGACGAAGTTCTCATCCGACCCGCTGATCTGCACGAACTGGCTGCGCGGGTATGCATTGAGTGCCTCACCGCTCACGACGGTGACGGGCGCGTCGGTGGCGACGCTCGTCGACACGGTGATCTCGTCGGGCGCGGCAAGAATGGTCTTCTGGGCGATGCCGAGGCCGATGAGCAGCGCGGCAGCGACAAAACTGACTATGGCGAGTACAAATCGCACGGGATTCTCCTTTCGTGTCGCCCAGCCCCGACGAGCAAACGTCGCGGCATCCTTCCCTCGCACGCTGCGAGTGCTCGCGCTTGGGGCGAGTGGAAGGCTTCCTGGAACCGGTGTCCGGATGGCAACAGCAAAGACGATCAAGAATACCTGATGGGGTACGTCGCGGCCTAACCCGAGCACTGGGAATCAACTGTGGGCACCTGCGAGAACGCCGACAGGGCCGACGCGTCGAGTCATCCGCCCTGCCCACTAAACTGAGCCGCATGGCTGCTGACGACACTGATTTCGGTACGGAAATGCGCGGATACCGCAAAGAAGCGGTGGACAAGGCGGTGCAAGACCTCCGACGCGAGCTCATCAAGGCCAACGCCGACCGGGCCGAGGCGACCAAGGAGATCAAGCGGTTGGCCGCGGTCGCCGAAGACCTGCAGGCCGAACTCGACGAGACGGGAACGCCCACCTACAGCGGTCTGGGCACCAAGCTCGAGAACACACTGCGTGTCGCCGAAGAGCAGTCGACCCGCCTCATCAGCCAGGCCGACATCGACGCCGAGCGCCTGCGCAACTCGGTGAAGAACGAGATCCAGAAGCTGTCGACGGATGCGCACGAGACCGCAGACCGTCTCGTTTCCGATGCGACCGCGCAGTCGAACCAGTTGCTCGAGTCGTCGCGCAACGAGGCCGACCACATCCTCTCCCGCGCGAAGGGCGACGCCGAGACCCTCGTCACCGACGCTACCCGCGAAGCAGCGTCCATCCGCGGCGCCGTCGCCACCGAGGCCGCCGACGCCCGTGCGACCACCAAGCGCGAGGCCGCGGCCATCCGCGCGGCCGGCGAACGCGAGGCCGCCGAGCTGACCGTCGTCGCGAGCCGCGAGGCCGCGGAGGCCCGCGAGGCAGCGGCGATCCTGGCCCGGGAGACCGAGCTCGGCCGCACCGAGTACGAGACGGAGAACGCGAAGCTGCGCGGCGACCTCGCCCGCGACGTGGAGCAGGGCCGCACCGATCTGGCCCGCGACATCGCCACGGCGCGCGCGGCGCTCGAGAACGAGACCGAGACGACCCGCACGCAGCTCGCCAACGAGGCCGCGGCCACGCGCGCCCGGCTCGCCAACGAGGCGGAGGCCACCCGCGCGAAGCTCGAGGCAGACACGGCCGCGGCCTGGGACGCCCTCGAGACCGAGACGGCCGCCCTGCGCGCGGCGCTCGAGCAGGAGACGACCGCGGCCCGCTCCGAACTCGACGTGGAGATCACCACGGCCCGCTCCGAACTCGCGAACGACCTCGCTGCGGGCCGCGCCGACCTCGAGAACGAGGTCACCACCGCGCGCGCCGAGCTCGAGATCGCCGTCTCCACGGCGACCGCCAACCTGCACAACGAGAAGGCCCGGGTAGAGGCCGAGCTCGAGAACGAGGTGACGACCACGAAGGCCGCCCTCGAGAACGAGGTCACCTCGACGAAGGCGGCCCTCGAGCACGAGGTCACCACCACCCGCGCCGCGCTCGAAAAGCAGGTCACCACGAC
>NZ_JBKKAD010000085.1:0-27135 GCF_046714715.1 Conyzicola sp.
CGACCCGGGCAGGAACTCGGCGCGGTCCTGCGCGGCGCTCCCCGCCGTCCACAGCGCCTCGCGCTGCGTGAGGCCGAGCGACTCGAAGGCGCCGGCCGCCGCGAGAAACTCCAGCTGGGCGGTGGTCACGCCGACCCGCCGCACGAGATCGGCCATCGAGACGTAGTCTCCGCCGTGATCGCGTTCTGCCACTATGCGCTCGGCGAGCGGTGCGCCGATGCCCTTCACCTCGTCGAGCCCGAGACGCACGGCGAATGCGGCGTCGCGGCGGTGCGCCGCATAGTCGAGACGGATGCCACGGTCGAACGTCTGCGCAACGGGGGGCTGCTCGCGGTCGAGGCAAGTGCTGCTGGTCGAGTAGGGCGCCCCAGCCCCCGTATCGAGACCCTCCAACCCCGACCCCACACCCGAACGCAGGATGTCGGGCCGCAGCACCTCGACCCCGTGCCGCCGGGCGTCGGCCACGAGGCTCTGCCCCGAGTAGAAGCCCATCGGCTGGGCGCGCAGCATCGCGGCGAGGAACGCGGCCGGGTAGTGCAGCTTCATCCACGCGCTCGCGTAGACGAGCAGCGCGAAGCTCAGGCTGTGGCTCTCGGCGAAGCCGAAGTTGGCGAAGGCCTGGATCTTGGCGTAGATCTCGTCGGCCACGGCGGACTCGATGCCGTTCTGCTTCATGCCGGCGTAGAGCTTGGTGCGCAACGACTCGATGCGTTCGATCCCGCGCTTCGAACCCATGGCCCGGCGCAGCAGGTCGGCGTCTTCGCCCGTGCAGTTGCCCACCTCCATGGCCATCTGCATCAACTGCTCCTGGAAGACGGGAACCCCGAGCGTGCGCTCGAGCGGTTTCTTCAGCTTGGGGTGCAGGTAGGTCACCTCTTCTTCGCCGAGCTTGCGGCGCACGAACGGGTGCACGGCACCGCCCTGGATGGGGCCGGGTCGCACGAGCGCGATCTGCACCACGAGGTCGTAGAAGCGGCGCGGCTGCAGTCGGGGGAGCAGCCCCATCTGCGCGCGCGACTCCACCTGGAACACGCCGATCGCGTCGGCGTTGCACAGCATGTCGTAGACGCCGGCCTCTTCTTTCGGGATCGTGTCGAGGTCGATGCGGTCGCCCACCGACTCGCGCACGATGTCGAAGCCGTGCTGCAGGGCCGAGAGCATGCCGAGACCGAGCAGGTCGAACTTCACGAGACCCATCCAGGCGCAGTCTTCTTTGTCCCACTGCACGACCGTGCGGTCTTTCATGCGTCCGCGTTCGATCGGCACGACCTCGCCGACGGGGCGGTCGGTGAGCACCATACCGCCCGAGTGGATGCCCATGTGCCTGGGGAACTTCATCACCTCGAGCGCGAGGTCGACCACGGCCTCGGGGATGTCGTGTTCGGTGCTCTCGGTGAGGGCGCCGTGGCGTTCCACCTGCTTCGACCACGCGTCTTGCTGGCCCGGACTGTGCCCGAGCGCCTTGGCCATGTCGCGCACGGCGAACTTGGGCCGGTACTGGATGACGTTGGCCACCTGCGCCGCGTTGACGCGCCCGTACTTGACGTAGACGTACTGGATGATCTCCTCGCGCCGGTCGGAGTCGAAGTCGACGTCGATGTCGGGTTCTTCTTCGCGCATGCTGGAGAGGAAGCGTTCGAACGGCAGCTTGTACTGGATCGGATTGACCGCCGTGATCATCAGCAGATAGCAGACGGCCGAGTTCGCGGCGGATCCACGACCCTGACAGAGGATGCCGCGGCTGCGGGCCTCCCGCACGATGTCGTGCACGATCAGAAAGTAGCCGGGAAAGTCTTTGTCTTCGATGACCTGTAGCTCGCTCTCGACGCGAGCCGTGTCATCCGGGCTCAGAACGATGCCACGCAGGGCGACTCCCTGCCAGGTGAGCTCGCGCAGCCAGCTCATGGGCGTGTGCCCCTCGGGCACCCGCTGCTTCGGCAGTTCGGGCTTGGCCCGGCTCAACTCGAAGCTCAGGTCGTCGGCGATCTCGACGGTGCGTTCGATCGCACCGGGGTAGCGCGCGAATCGCGCCGCCATCTCGGCACCCGAGCGCAGGTGCGCGGAGCCGGATGCCGGCAGCCAGCCGTCCATCTCGTCGAGACTGCGGCGGGCGCGCACGGCGGCCAGGGCACTCGCGAGGTGGTGCTGCTTCGGGGTGGCGAAGTGCACGTTGCCGGTGGCCACGACGCCGAGCCCCTGCGCGGCGGCGATCGCGGCGAGGGCGTCGTTGTGCGCGCTGTCGAGGGGGTTGCCGTGGTCGGTGAGCTCCACGAGCACCCGGTCGCGGCCGAAGAGGGCCGAGAGCAGGTCGACCTCGCGGGCGGCATCGCGCTCCCGGTCGCTGCGGTTGACGCCCTGGCGGGTGAGCGCCTGCCGCACCGCGCCCTTGCGGCAGCCGGTGAGGATCGTCCACTCGCCGCCCGCTTGTTCGGACAGCAGCTCGAGGTCGTAGAGCGGGCGTCCCTTCTCGTCGCCCGTGAGTTGGGCGTGGGTGAGCGCGCGGGCGAGCCGGTGATAGCCCTCCCGTTGCCGCGCGAGCACGAGCAGGTGGCTGCCTTCGGGGTCGGCGATGCCGTTCTGCGGGGTGCGCAGACCGAGCGAGAGCTCGGAGCCGAAGATCGTGGCCGGCGTGGAGCCGCCCAGGATCTTCTGCGCCGCGGCCGCCTCGGCCATGCGCACGATGCCGTAGAAGCCGTCGTGGTCGGTGAGGGCGAGGCCGTGCAGGCCGAGCCGCGCGGCCTCCTCGATGAGCGACTCGGGGGAGGACGCGCCGTCGAGGAAACTGAAGCTGGAGTGCGCGTGCAGCTCGGCGTAGGGCACGAGCCCCGCGTCATCCGACCTCGACTGCCCGGAAGCCTTGTAGGCACCGCGTTTCGCCGACCACGCGGGACTGTCGCCGCCGTCGGCACCCGGCGGCAGCGTGCTGGGCCGGCTGGCGTCGGAGAGTTTGCGTTCGAACTCCGACCACGGGATCGGCGGGTTGTTCCAGCCCATCAGGTGCTCCCGGCCATCAGTCGTACCGCGCTTCGGCGACCCAGTCGGAACCGTCGGCGCCGCCGCTGTTCAGCACCAACAGCCAGGCCTGCCCCGAATCGTCGACCATCTGGAACCGGCTCGCCCTGCGGCTCGTCGCGGCGTCCCACCAGCGTTCGTCGATGATCCACGGGCCGGCCCACGCGGTGACCCTGCGCAGTTTCGCGCCCGACCCGGCGCTGAACTCGACGGGCGCGGCGGAGAGCGTGCCGCGGTCGTCGACGGTGACCGCGCGGCCGTCGGCGCCGAACACGTGCACGGGGTGCCCGGTGGGGAAGACCGTGGCCGGCGCGGGTTGCGGCAGCTGTCCGGGCCACGGGCGGGGCGTGAGGGTGGGCGGGCGGTCGCCCCAGGCCACGAGCGTCGCCCGGTCGCCGAGGGTGCGGCCGCCGCCCACGACGGCGGTGAGCACGGCCTCGTGGCCGAGCATTCCCTGCACGCGCGAGAGCCCGTGGTGGATGCGCTCGTCGGGCCCCGAACCCCACAGCCCCTCTTCGTGGTTGCCGACCGAGTCGACGTTCTCGGGGGTCACGGTGACGCGCGTGACGCCGGAGCTCAGCCCCGATTCGGCCGCGCCGCCCTGCAGCTGCCAACGCACCCGGTCGACGACCTCGCTCGCGGTGAACGACCGCGGGTGCAGCCAGCTGCGCCCCGACACCTCGCCCGAGTCGGATTCGATGTCGATGCGGATGCCCGTGCAGACGAGCTTCGCCGCGATGTGCCCGGCGATGAAGGCGTCGGCGATGGCGAGCACGCCGAAGCTCACCTGGTCGATGCGGTCGAGGGCGGGCTCGAACGAGACCACCTGCTCGAGGTGTCTGGGCGGAACGCGCGGCGCCACCAGCTGGGCGTCGAGCCCGCGGGCGAGGGCGTAGGCGCGCGCGCCCGGCTCGCCGAAGCGCTCGCGCACGTCGGTCGCGTCGAGCGCGGCGAAGGCGCCGAGATCGCGGATGCCGAGGCGTTGCAGCAGAACGGCGAGGGCCGGCTGGTCGAAGACCGCGAGGGGGAGCGGGGCCAGGAACCGGGCGGATGCGCCCTCGGCGACCACGCGCACGGCAGCGCGCGCTGTACCGGTGGACCGTGCCGCCTGCTCGGCCGTGAACGGTCCGTCGGCGATACCCACGCGCGCGCCGGCGACGCCGAGATCGTCGAGCACACCGATGAGCGCGAGGGCGGCCGGCTTCTCGCCGCCGTAGTAGCGGGCGGGCCCGCGCGCACGGATCGCCAGGCTGCCGGGGCGCAGAAGCTGCACCCCCGGCGTCATGCGTTCGATCTCGGTGATCACGGGCTCGAAGACGCGGTTGTCGACATCGGGCCGGTGCGGCAGCACCACGAGCCCCGCACAGCGCGCCTGCGCCTCACGCACGCGGATGCCGCGCTTGACGCCCTCGGCCCTGGCCGCGGCGGAACAGGCGAGAACGAGCCCCTTGTCGATCAGGGCGATCGGCAGCGAATCGTCTAGGCCGAGATCGCGGCTCGCCGCCGTGATCGGCCAGTCGGGACTCCACAGCACCATGGTGCGGGTCGGCGTGCTCATGCGGTCGCCGCCCGTCGCAGCGGCGCCTCGCGCGCAGCGTGACTCGCACCGATCGGGGTGACCTCGCGAAACTGCTCGGACTGGTCGGGCAGCCACAGTCGCGTGCTGCGCGGACGCCCGCCCGTGCTGCTGGTGACCGTGACGGTGGCCTGACGCGCCTCGAGGTAGCCGTGGCCGTCGCCGAGACCGCTCCAGTCGCTCTGCGAGAGGGTGAGGATCGCGTCGCTCTGCGGCCAGGCACCCAGCACGATCAGGGTCGAGCCGCGCTGACGCAGTCGCGCGGACAGCCGGGCGACCGCGCCGTCGCTCGCACGCTTCGGCGGCCGGGCGACGACGACGCTCATCACGTCGGCGATCGCGGAGGTGACGCCGAGCCACTGGTCGCCGGGCTGGGGCACGAGCACGAGTCGTTCGAGGTCGATGCCGAAACGCGCGGCCGCCTCGATGCCGAACTCGGGCACGCCCACGACGCCGCACCAGGAACCGGCGGCGCTCGGACCGGCGAGCAGCGCCATGAGCAGCGTGGTCGACCCGACGACCGAGTAGACGGACCCCTGTTGCAGCCCGCCACCCGGCAGCAGCCGCGCGATCGCCGGGTGGGTGGGGAGGGTGCGGGTGTCGAGCTTGGTCGCCTGCATCGAGCGGATGCGCGACTGCAGTTCGAGCACCTTCTGCGCCTTGTCGGCGGGGGAAGAATCGCCAGCGGCAGCCGCCAGGTCTCTGAGGCGCGTGGGGTATTCTCCGACGGCCTGATGGCTCGCCGGGACGGCTGGGGAGAGGAAAGACGCTGCCGCTGGCATCTCTTCATATTCGAACATACGTTCGAATATGTCAATTGCCACCGACATTCACCCGGCGTGTCGCGAACCGCCCGCGCGTGTCGTCAGCTCGTGCCGTGCAGGATTCCCCAGCCTCCTGAAGTGAAGGACACTGGAGCCATGGCCGAACATCCGATCACCCTGCGCCGATACGCGTCCACCGACGCGGCGGCGACCCTGCGTTGCTTCCAGCGCGCGGTGCGCGGCACGGCCTCGCGTGACTACGACCCCGAGCAGATCGAGTCGTGGGCGCCCCGCGAGGTCGATCTCGACGCGTGGGGGAACCGACGCGCGAGCGTCGACACCTGGGTCGCCGAGCGCGACGGCGAACCGGTCGGATTCACCGATGTCGACGACGACGGGTACATCGACATGATGTTCGTCGACCCCGATGCCGCCCGCAACGGCGTGGCATCCGCACTCGTGCAGCACGTCGTCGACATCGTGAACGCGCGCGGTGGTGCCGAACTCAGCACGAACGCCAGCATC
Organism: Conyzicola sp.; assembly: GCF_046714715.1. Taxonomy (GTDB): domain Bacteria; phylum Actinomycetota; class Actinomycetes; order Actinomycetales; family Microbacteriaceae; genus Conyzicola. Next base: position 5,878 of record NZ_JBKKAD010000085.1, read on the forward strand.
ACGGCGCGACCGTTCTTCGAACGCCACGGCTTCCACGTGGTCACGGAGCAGCGCGTCGAGCGGCGCGGCAGCGTGCTGACCAACTACCGCATGCGCCGCGTGCTCTCGACAGGATGACGCGGCACGGAATCTCCATATCGTCCTGTTGAGCGGCCGCCGGGGTCGGTCGATCCTGTTGAGCGGTTTCGCTAGCGCAGCCCCAGCTTCGTCACCCAGTGGCCGAGGAACGCGGCGCCGGCCTCGTCGTGGATGAGCTCGCCCTCGGTGATGATGTCGTAGGGGCGGTCGAGAATGCCGTCGAGCGGGCGCACATCGACGTGCGCCACGTCGTACCCGGCGGAATGGAGGTGGTCGGCCATGAGGTAGTCGCTGCGCGAGTCGCCCACCGACCGCCAGAGCTTCGGCAGCGGGCCGCTCGCCGCGAAGTACTCGAGGGCGCGCTCGGCGCCGCGGTCCTTGTCGAGCAGCACGGATTCGATGTCGGTCGAGATGATCGTGGGGTCGAGCCGGAACGGTACTTGCCCCGTGGCATCCGGAGCCTCCCGGTCGCCGAGGCGCACGCCGACGCCGTGGCGTTCGAGCACGGCGAACGACGCCTCGTTGAAACGCTCCTGCGTCGGCAGGTAGACCTCGCGCGACACGTCGGTGCGCTGTTCGACCGAGACCATGGCGTGCTTGGTCTCGTCGAAGAACATGGTGTCGGAGAATTCGGATGCCACGAGCTCACGCAGCTCGTCGACGACGGCCTTCGGCAGCGCCACGGCCTCGTCGACCACGATGTCGCCCAGGCCGTCGGCGGTCACGGGCGCCCACACCGCGCCCTTCTCGAACACGCCGAACATGCTCGTTCCCGGGCGGGACAGCGCACCGCCGAGTCCCGCGGCCAGCAGCGGCGTAATGACCTCGCCGCGGATGAACGCGTCAGACCGGCCGGTGATGAAGGCGATCGGCACGCCCGCCCCGGCGAGCAGCACGAGGTCGGAGACGATACTCGTAATGCCGATGCTGCGGCTGACGGGGCTCGCGACGGGCCCGTCGACGTCGAGCAGGAGGCCGAGGGGGGCGGTAACGAGAGTGGGGGGAGTCGAGGTCACCCCTGATTATTTCACGCCACCCGGTCGTCGGAGGCCGCCACGATCACCTCGCGCACCCGGCGCAGGTCTTCGAGCAACGAGCCGATGAGGATCCAGTGCGCGGCGCTCGGCGCGAGCACGGTGAACGGCTCGGTGAGGGTCGGCTGCTCGTCGGTCGCGGCCTCCGCGGGTTCGGCCTGCTGCATCACGAGCCGCAGGTCGTGGGCCGCGCGCGCCACCTCGGTCGAGAGTCCGGCCGCCGTCGGTTCGGTGTGGATGGTCTCGTCGTAGCGGTCGTCGAGCGCGCGGATCATGCCCGGCACCCGCAGCACGAGCACGTGGAGCGTGTCGAGCAGCTGGTTGTCGGTGGCGAGGGTCGAGCGGTGCACCGAGCGCCGCGGGTTGAACCGCAGGCTCTCCCCGGCGCCCGTCACGGCGGCGACCGCCTTGAGTTCCATCGGGTGCAGCAGCCGCGCGGTCACGAGGGCCGACATCCGCTGCTTCGCCGTCGACGGCTCCCTGATCAGCCGGGCCAGGTCGTCGAGCGAGTTCGCGACCTCCGCGCCGAGGGCGGCGATCGAGTCCTGCGCCGGCTTCAGCCGCACGGGTGGCACCACGATGACGTTGACCACCACGGCGATCGCCGCGCCGAGCACGGTCTCGAAGACACGCTCGACCGCGTAGCCGGGGGTGGCCGCACCGATGGTGAGCACGAGCAGGGCGCTGATCGGAATCTGCGCGGTGGTCGACTGGCTCAGGCGGAACGCCCAGCCCACGAGCAGCGAGACCAGGATGCTGGCGAGGATCAGCCAACTCTCCACACCGAAGAACGCCGCCGCGAGCGACGCGATCACGACACCGGCGATCACCCCGACCGTGCGCTCGAGCGCCTTCGCGAACGACTGGTTGATGCTCGGCTGCACAACGAGGATCGCGGCGATCGTGCCGAAGATCGGCAGGTCGCCGGGCAGGACGAGCAGGCAGGCGACCCACGCGAGGCTCGCGGCCACGGCCGTCTTGACGACCTGCAGCAGGGGAGTGCGGTCGGTCGCCCGCAGCACCCGTGCGTACCGCGCCGGCGCCAAACCGAGTTCGGCGAAGCGCCTGAAGCGCGAGTTGCCGGGATCCGTCACGGAACCAGACTATGCGGATGCGCCCCGCCCTCGCGGTTCCGGAGGCTACGCGCGCGCGGAGTCGAGGGCCCGCGACTTGAGGTGGGCGAATTCCTCGGCGCTGATGGTGCCGGAGTCGAGCAGGGTCTTCGCCTTGGCGATCTCGTCGGCGGGGCTCGTGCCGGCCACGTCGCGGATGTAGTGGGCCGTCGCCGCCTGGGCATCGCTCGCCGCTCGCTGGTTGCGTTCGGCCATCCCGCCGCCCCGCGCGATCAGGTAGACGAGCGCGGTGATGAACGGCGCGAAGACCAGGAAGAAGATCCACACCGCTTTCCACCCTCCGCTCAGCGTGTGGTCGCGGAACAGGTCGGCGACGATCGAGAACAACGCCATGAGGTAGGCGATGAACACGAAGCCCCAGAAGAAAAGCCAGATGACCTCCCAGAAGTTTTCCCAATTCATCGCAGTCCCCGTTCGTCGAATGCGGCCCGGTAGTGAGCGCACCTCCAGAGTGGCGATATCACCCGCGGTGCGGCCTCGCCTCTGCCGGGTGAATCGCACGGGCGGCGCGGGCAGCATCCTGATCAGCATCATGTGGTGGAAGCGCAAGGCCGTCGAGCTGCCCCCGGCACCCGTCGCGCCCGCGCGCGCCGTCATGCCCCGCGGCACGGCCATACTGCTGGGGCTCGCGGGGGCGACGGTGGTGGCGTTCGGGCTCTCGTCGATACGGTCGATCGTGGCCCCCGTGGTTCTCTCGTTGGTGCTCACGATCTGCGCGCACCCCCTGCGCATCGGGTTGGAGAAGCGCGGGGTTCCCCGCGGAATCGCGACGGGCTCCGTGGCCCTCGCCGTCTTCCTCACGCTCGCGGCGTTCATCACGGCTCTCGTTGTGGCGTTCGCCCAGTTCGCCACGCTGCTGCCCCAGTTCGCTCCGCAGATCGCGGAGATCGGCAGCACGATCGGAGCCGCACTCGCCGGCCTCGGCATCAGCTCGAGCCAGGTGCAGGAGATCGTCGCCGGGTTCGACCCCGGCCGCATCCTCGACCTCGTCTACGGAATCTTCGGCAATCTCGCCAACCTGACGGTCGCCCTCGTCATCGTGCTGACCACCCTCATCCTGATGGCGGCCGACGCCAGCTACCTCCGTGCGATCTTCGCCGAGCTGCGACCCACCCGTGCTCGGATGGTGACGTCGCTCGAGATCCTGGCCGCCGGCATCCGGCGCTACATGGTCGCCACCGCGTTGCTGGGCATCGCACAGGGCGCCCTCAACGCGATCGCGCTCGTGATCCTGGGCGTGCCCGGCGCCTTCCTGTGGGGGCTGCTCGCGTTCCTCGGCAGCTTCATCCCTAATATCGGCTACTTCATCGCGATCATCCCGCCCGTCGTGTTCGGTTTTCTCGTCGGGGGATGGGAGACGGCCATTCCGGTGATCATCGTCTACGCGCTGGTGAACGGCGTGGTGCAGACCCTCGTGCAACCGCGGGTGGTGGGCAATGCGGTCGCCCTGACACAGACCATCACCTTCCTGTCCGTTCTCGTCTGGACCACGATCATCGGACCGGTCGGTGCGATCCTGGCCGTGCCGCTCACCCTCATCGTGCGCGCGCTGCTGATCGACTCGGATCCACACGCGGGCTGGTGGCGGCCGGTCATCGGCGATCTCGCGCACACCAAATCGATGATGAAGGCCGAAGACACCGCGCGCAGACTGCGCCGACGCGGCACGGTATAGCGACGGGAGGCGCAGGTGGGACCGGTCATCGGCGACGTGCTGCCGCTCGCCCTCGGCATCGCCATCAGCCCCGTGCCGATCATGGCGACGACGATCATGCTGCTCTCGCCCAAGGCACGGGGTACGAGCGTGGGGTTCCTGATCGGCTGGGTGGCGGGCATCACGGTCATGACGACGCTGTTCGTGCTGTTGGCGGCTCTGCTGCCGAACGCACGACCGCACACCTCGAACGTGGCAATCGGCGTCATCGAGATCCTGCTCGGTGTGCTGCTCATCGTGCTGGCCGTGCGCACCTGGCGCGCCCGGCCGCGGTCGGGCGAGTCGCCTCCGGTTCCCCGCTGGATCACCGCCATCGACTCGCTCACGCTCTGGCGCGGGCTCGCCGTCGGTTTCGTCTACTCGGCGTTCCGGCCGAAGAACCTGCTGATCTCGCTCGCCGCCGGCGTCGTGATCGGCTCGGCGAGGCTCGCCCTGGCGCCCGCGACGATCGTGATGGCGATCTTCGTCGCCCTCGCCGCCTCGACGATCGCCGCGCCCGTCATCGCCTTCTTCTCGGGGGCACCCCGGGTGACGACCGGTCTCGAGGGGCTGCGGGAATGGCTGTTGCGCAACATCTCCACTGTCACCGCCACGGCGCTGCTCTTTCTCGGCGTGGTGGTCGTCGGCATGGGTATCGCCGAGTTCTAGAGAGGTCTGCTCCAGGCGATCTCACGCTGCAGTTGCCCGGTCTCGACGAAGAGGCGCACCTGTCGCGTCGTCGCCAAGGCCGCAGCCAGTTCGTCGCGGTCGGCCGCTACGAACCCCAGCTTCTGCCAGAAGGGTCCCGAGCGACGGCTGAACAGCCACGCACGACGCGCTCCCTGCGCCCTGGCCTTATCGATGGCGTGGCGGGCCAGTCGTGTGCCGAGTCCGGAGCCGCGAGCGTCCACCCCGACCGCCACGCTGCGGATGATGACGTCGTCACCACCCGCCGACACCTCGAACCCGGTGCTGCCGATGAGCGCGCCGGACTCGTCACGGAGCAGCCACAGACACACGTCGGGGTCGTCGAGCCCGCTCAGGGTGAGGTCGGCGCTACGGAGGAACGCGGTGAGTTCTGCGACATCCGCTGCCTTCATCAGTTCGAAGCCGGGCAATCTATCGGCCCTGGCGGCGACGCTTGCCCTGGGGTCGCGCCGTCGACCGGTGCACGTACTTGCCGCGCGGCTTCGCTACGGCCTTCTTTTCCGGCTTGTCCTTCGCGATCTGCAGGTCGGGATCGACTTTCTCTTTACGCGGCGCGATCGTTCCGCCCCGGGAGCTGTTGGCCGAGCGACCACGCACGATGCCCACGAACTCCTCGATTTCGGCGGTCTCGCCCTCGGTGCGCCAGGCCACGCCGATCCAGGTCTCGTCGGCGTCGGTGACGTCGCGCGAAACGACGTCTTTGCGCGAATACTGTCGGGCGAGCGCGTGCGGAACGACGAGCGCACCGACGCCGGCCGCGATGAGCTCCACGGCGTCGCGCAACGAACCCTGGTTGTCGTGCAGCGTGATCTCGGAGAGGTCGGCGAGCGTCACGGAATCCTGGTCGGCGAGGGGGTGGTCCTCGGGCAGCACCGCGACGGGGACTTCGCTGTACAGACGGATGACGCTGAGCTCACTCTCGGCCTCGGGGGGCAACGGAAGCCGCACGAATCCGACCTGCGCGCTGCCGTCGAGCAGCGCGGCCGCCTGGGTCGACTCGGTCGTGGCGAGAAAACCGAGCGGCTCGTCGGCACGACGTTCCTCCCAGAGTCTCGTCCACTTGGTGAGCGTGACGCCGGGCACGAAGGCGAGGGTGAGAGTCACGGTATCCCTTCGATTGCTGGTGCTGGAACGAGTCAAATCAACAAGTGCCGTAGCTCAGGCTACGCTCTAGGCATGAGTACCGAGCGTTCCCCGCAGTCCATGAAGCCCTCAACGGCCGCGCAGAAGCTCGGCATCTACCTGCCGGCGGCGCCCGAAGAGTTTCAGAAAAACGACATCACCCGCAGCGAGTTGAACGAGCTGCTCGCCAACCCGCCGGAGTGGGTCGTGCAGCTTCGGCTCAATGGTCCGCACCCCCGTCCGATCGTGGCGGGCAAGCTGGGCGTCTCGAACGCCGGCCTGGCCCGCGGCGGAGTCGACGAGGCCCTGACGACCACACAGATCCAAGAACTTCTTGCCGCCCCGCCGCGCTGGCTCGTGACGGAGCGCCGCACGCAGGCCGACGTGCGCGAGGAGAACGCGCGCCTCAAGCAGCGCGACAAGGAACGTGCCGAGTGGACCGCCAAGCAGGAGCGCATCGCCGAACGCGAGGCCAGCGACGCGGCCAACCGTGCCGCCCGTGCGGAGCGCGAAAACAAGTAATCCGCTAGTTGCGCGACCCGGTGCCGCGGGCGTTGTAGACGATCGAGTTCGACGCCCCATATTCGGCGAACACGGCGATGGCCTCGTCGCGCAGCACGTCCATCGTGACGCTGATGCCGCGGGCCTCGAGCTCGCGCTTCCAATCGCCGCCTGGGATGGGTCCCTCGTCGAAGCCGCTGAGCCGTTCGAGCTCGGGACCGTCTCCGGCGATCACAAGGTGCTTGACACCCGACCAGATGAGCGATCCGTAGCACATGATGCACGGGCGCCAGTTGACGACGAGTTCGAGATCCTGTTCGGCCGTGCCGCCGAGGTCCCAGCTGCCGGTGCGGGTCTGGGCGAGCGACAGGGCGGTGAACTCGGCGTGCCCGGCGGAGAGACCGGAGCTCAGCACGATGTTCACGCCCACCGACACGATGAGGTTGGTGGTGCGGTCGACGACGATCGCCGCGAACGGACCGCCGTTGCCCTCGCGCCAGTTGCGCGCTGCCAGCTGATTGACCACGGTCATCCGCTGCTCGTGGGTCTCGAGGGGTGCCGTGTAGTCGTCGAGTCGCGCGACGAGCCACGACGGCAGCTCGGCTGTGATGCTCGTGGCAAAGGAAGTGTTCATCGTGGCTCCTGCTGGATCGGGCGGGGCGTGCTCAGTGGAAATCGGTGGTGCGCGCGAGGTCTCCCGCACTGTCATAAGTCTTCCACTGTCCCCGCTGCTCTCCCGCCACGAAGGTGCCGGTGCGCATGAGAGTGCCGTCTTCGCGCGTCCAGACCCAGTCGCCGTTCATCGCGCCGTCAACGAACTCCCCGACGCCTTTGAGCGTGCCGCTTCGGTAATAGAATTCCCACCTGCCAGACTTCACTCCGTGCGCGTCGACGGGTCCACGGCCGGAGATCGTGCCGTCGCTGAACTGTTCCTCGCTCACGGTGGTACTCATGCTCAACTCCCGGGTTCATAGACAGATCAAGTGAAGGGCGCCAGGTGAATTCTCGAGTCGCCGTGGGTGCTGCTCGCTTCATTTTCGCGCTGGTCGAACTCGTTTCGCTGGTCGCACGTTACATCTGGGGGCTCGACACCGCCAGCTTCGCGCCGGGCAACTTTTTCGCCTACCTCACCATCCAGAGCAACATCGCCTTTATGGTCGTCTGCGTCGTCGGCGGCATCGTCGCGGTGAAGTCGACTGTCGACCCGCCGTGGCTCACCAACCTGCACGCCGTCGTGCTCAGTTGGATCCTGGTGGCCGGGATCGTATTCGCCATTCTGGTTCAGCAGGCGGGGGAGCGGGGCTTTCGGCTGGAGGTGCCGTGGAGCGATCAGGTATTGCACTTCTGGCTGCCCGGATTCGCCCTGCTGGAGTGGATCATCTCCCGCGGTCGGGGTCGCTCCCAGTGGCGGATGATCACGCTCACGGTCGGCTATCCCGTGATCTGGGGCGGCGTCACGCTCGTGCGCGGCGCGGTCGTCGGCTGGTATCCCTACTTCTTCCTCGACCCCGACCAGGTTACCGACCCGTTCGAGTTCGTCAGCTACTCGTCAATCGCCCTGATGACGTTCGCCGTGACGAGCACGGGGGTCATCTCACTGGCCCGGATACGGCCGGTTGCCGAGAGGCTTACCGGGCGAACGGTGCGAGCGTCTGCAGAACAGCCGTAGTCAGTTCGTCGTCTGTCAGCAGCTCGGTGCGATCCGCGGCCGCGCCACCGACGATTCCCACGAGCACCGGTTCGCCGGTGAGGGGCTCCAGGTTGTACCAGGTCGTGATCTCGTCGTCGGTTCCCACGAGGTTCCACAGCACCGCGTCGGTCGTCCAGAACGGCTCATCGAATCGCAGCCACACGGTGTCGATCGTGCCCATGCCGAGGGCGGCGATGGCGGTGCGGTGTTCGAACGGCAACAGCGGGTCGAAGTCGATGCTGTTGTCCTGCAGCACTCCGAGAGGAACCGTGACCACCACCCTGTCGACCGAGAGCGACTCGCCCGTGCCGAGCCGCAGGCTCACCCGGTCGTCGCTGTAGGCGATGCCGACCACGGCCGTCGAGAGGAAGGTTTCTATGCCGTCGAGCGAATCGTCGATGGCCGACCGGAGGCCACCGGTAACGACACGAACCGGCTCGGCATCGGTGACGGCGGAGGTAAACCAGCTGGAGAGTTCCGTCGCGTCGGCGCCGTACCTGGTGGCGAGCGTCGCGAGGTGCTGCGCGATCAGGTCGTCTGCCGCGAGTTCGCCGCTGTCGGATGCCGCGGCTTGCGCCGCCGCACCCGATTCGTCGAGCGACGTTTCGATCGGTTCATCCGTAGCCTGCAGTCGTGCCCAGTCGAGCGCCGAGCTCACGGCGATCGCACTCACGGGGTCGGAGCCGCTCTCGCCCGTCGCCGACCGGAAGACCGAGCTGTCGACGCCGGCGCCGAGTTCGGCGGTGGACACTCCGAGTCGTTCCAGCTCGGCGACGGTGCCGGAGTCGGCGATACGCCAGGCGCCGAGTTCGGCCGGGAACGACCAAGACTCGCCGGTGACCGTGTCGATGCGGCCGCCCGTGCGTTTGCGTGCCTCGATCACCACCACGTCGAAACCGCGTTCGGTGAGGAGCTTCGCGGTCTCGGCTCCCGCCGCGCCGGCGCCGATCACCGCGATCGTGTCGTTGGCGCTGCCGACCTCTGCCACGGCCGCGGCCGCGGCGGCGCCGGAACGCTGCGCGCCGAGCACCGTTCCCGCGTCGTCGACCGAAGTCGCCTCACCGGCGAAGAAGACGCGACGCAGGAGGGGCACGGTGAGCGCCCTGCGGTGCTCGAGGGTCGAACCGACCGCCATGAAGCTCACCGAGCCGCGCGCGAACGAATCCTTGCCCCACGCGCTGCGGGCGAACGAAGTCGGCGTAGGCACAACACCGGTCGCGGAACGCGTCGGGCTGGGAGTCGGGTCGGGCTGCGCGTCGACCGCACACGCGGTGAGAACCAGCACGGAAAGGCCGGATCCCGCTCCGATGAGGAAGTTGCGACGAGTGAATGACATCTCAGCGCCACTGTACCCGACCGTGCACGGCGGGAGCGCAAGCCCCCAGCCGGTCTGACCGGGATACCGGCGCCGGGCATAGCGTCGACGTATGGCAGATCTCGAAACGACGCACGAGGAATCGATCGTGCGCAAAGACACCAACGAAAGCCCTACCAGCGAGAAGGACACGGAGGTGAAGCAAAGCGAGACCGTCGAGTCGAGTTCGACGGTGGACAACGACGTCGACCCGAAGGATCTGAACCTCTAAGGATCTGAACCTCTAGAGCACGAGCCGTCGCGCGCTACGCCTCGAGCCGAGCGGTGCGCGCGGACAGCAGGTGCTCGATACCGCGCAGCGGGATGGCGAGCCAGTCGGGCCGGTTGCGCGCCTCGTAGATCGCCTCGTAGACCGCCTTGTCGAGTTCGAACGCGTCGAGCAGGGGCCGGAACGTCTCGATGTCGACTCCGGACTCGGCGAGATAGCCGGAGGTGAACGCCTCGCGGCACGCTTCGGCCCATTCCGTCGGGTTACCGGGGGTCGCGCCGGCGGCGTAGTCGAACGACCGCACCATTCCGGCGACGTCGCGGAGCGCGACATCCGGTCTGTCCCGCTCGTTCATGGGACGCAGCGGCTCACCCTCGAAATCGACGAGCACCCAGCCGCGCTCGGGGACGAGCAGGGCCTGGCCGAGGTGGAAGTCGCCGTGGATGCGCTGCAGCAGCGGCCACGTGCCGGCGCGAGCGGTCTCGTAGACCGCGGCGATCTCGTCGCGGCTGTCGAGCAGTGCGGGGACCTCCTGGATGGCCAGGCGGAGACGCCGGGCCCAGGAGACGCCGAATCCGGCGATGGCGTCGTCGGTTGCCTCGGTGGTGGGCATGACCGAGGCCAGCCCGGAGTGTACGCGGGCCGTCTGCTCGCCCAGCAGGCGCGCCAGCTCGGTGAAGTCGCTCCCGTCGGCCGCGAACCGCAGCGCGGCCTTCCAGCCGTCTTCGGCGCCGGCGAGGAACTCCTGCGCGAAGGCGAGGTGGCCGTGAGCCCGGCCGCCCGGCCGGCCCACGTCGTCCCACTCGCCGTGGGTCTCGCCGACGAAGCGGGGCACCGCTGTGGAGCCGGCGGCGCTGAGCGCGGCCTGCAGGGTCACGTCCGGGTTGTCACCGTGGTGCAACGCGCGGAACACCTTGCAGATGATCGAGGGCGTGCCGTCGATCTCGAAGATGATCGAGGTGTTCGACTGTTCGCCCGAGAGCACGGTGCTGCGCGTCACGGTGACCTCGCTCGCCAGTTCCGGGGCGAGCAGCGCGAGCAGCGCACGCGGGTAGGCCTCGTCGTGCGGGCCGTCGAAGATGTAGTCGCCGTCGTCGTTCTGTCCGATGAGGTAGCCGCGCTCGGCGGGTTGGACGGTCGAGCGTTCGACGATCGGAACCTGGTAGAGCGTCGGGATGTGCCCCTCGTCATCCATCACCAGGAGCACGCTCACGCGGGCGTCCGGGTCATCGGACGGCACTGATTCTTGGGAGAGGATGCGCAGCCGGGGCTCGTGCCCCTTGCCCGCATACCAACGCTGTCGCGTGATCCACTGTGCGATACATTCCAGCGTTGTGCTCATGCTCTGAATCAGACCTCCGGGTTTGTCTACGGTCTTCTGTCTACCCGCTGGGAGGTCGGAAGGCGAGGGCTTGCGCTACTTACGCCGCGAATTCCAAGCCGTGGTAAGGCGGGCGGTCGCGCGGTCGACGAGAACGCCGAGCACGAGCGCAACCGAGACCGAAATGGCCACGGCGAGCACCGGGTTGCCGTCGAACCAGGAGCCGAACAGCGCGCCGATCAACGCGTTGTACGACGCCCAGCACACGCCGGCGATGGCGGTGAGCGCGAGAAACCGCGGGTAGGCGAATGCGCTGGCGCCCGCCGTGAGATTGACGGCGATGCGTCCGAAGGGGATGAACCGCGCGGTGAGCAGCACCGCGGCCGCCCGCTCGGCGAGCGACCGGCCGGCCCAGCCGAGCACCCGGGCGACGCGGGGCCGCCGCATCCAGGCGAAACGCTCGAGCCCCACGGTGCGGCCCAACCAGAAGGTCAGGCTGTCGCCGATGGTGGCGGCGACGGCGGCGACCGGGATGAGCACCGCCAACTCGGGAGACCCGGTGGAGAGCGCGAGGGCACCGAGCGCGACGACCACGGTTTCGCTCGGCACGATGATGAAGAAGGCATCGAGCACCGTGAGCACGAACACAACGACGTAGACCCAGGGCGAGGCGGCAAGCACCAACGTGGCATCCGCTATGTATTCCATGGGCCATGACTACCGGCGCGAGGTGAACGCCCGGGGTCGACGACCCCGTTGTCGACGGGTTAGTCGGGGAAGTCGCCCCAGCGGCCCCACTCGGTCTCGCAGTCGGCCCTGCGGCACCGGTAGGCGGGGCTGTCGTCGTCGAAGGTGCAGCCCCCGAGGGCGATGTGGCCGGCGAGGGCGGAGTCGAACATCTCCGCGCTGGCGAACCCGTATACGATCTCGAGCGGGTATCCGGTCTCGCACCGCGGGCAGACCTCCAGAAGGATCTGCTGTGGGAGTCGCACGTTGTTGCCTCCGGCTTCGTCGATGGAGTGACTTCACCAGCACCGCGCCGATATTGTTCCCCCGACGTCCACTGTAACGCTGCCGGTTCGATAGAGGAACAGCCGCGTTTCAGCGCGTCGTAAATGAAAAACTTCCGCTATTTCTTGCGGCGGGAAGCGCTTGCCCTCGCGAGCGCGAAACGGCGTGTCAAGCCCGGCCGCGCGCTTAGTTGTAGGGGCAACTAAGACGCTAAGCTCCCGGGATGGACGACACCCGGTGGCTCACGCCCGAACAGCTGAGCGCGTGGAAGAAGTTCGTCGCCGTGGTCGAGGTGCTGCCGGGCATCCTGGATTCGCAACTGCAGCACGACTCCGACGTGACCCACTTCGAATACTTCACCATGGCCATGCTGTCGGAGTCGCCCGAGCGCACGCTGCGCATGACCTCACTGGCGTCGGCCACCAACTCCACGCTTCCGCGCCTCTCCCACGTGGTGTCGCGGCTGGAGAAGCGCGGCTACGTCGACCGCAACCCGTGCCCCGAGGATCGCCGCGCGACCAACGCGACGCTCACCGAGGCGGGCTGGCAGAAAGTCGTCGCGACGGCCCCCGGGCACGTGCAGACCGTGCGCCAGAACGTGATCGAGCCGCTCACCGACGCCGACATCGCCGACCTCGACCGCATCATGAGCCGGGTGCTGCACACCATCGACCCGCACACCCGGTTCAGCGCGAACGGCGAGGCCGCGCCCGCCAGCTAGGGGCGCGCCGTGTGCAACCCGAGCACGTCGAGCACCCAGGCGATCTCGAACGCGCGCTTGCGCCACGACTCGTAGCGGCCGCTCACTCCGCCGTGGCCGGCGCTCATCTCGGTCTTCAGGAGCACGGATGCCCCGACCTCACGCAGCCGCGCGACCCACTTGGCCGGCTCGACGTAGAGCACGCGCGTGTCGTTGATGCTCGTGATGGCCAGGATGCGCGGGTATCGCATCTCGCGCACGTTCTCGTAGGGGGAGTACGACTTCATCAGCCGGTAGACGTCGGCGTTGTGCAGGGGATCGCCCCACTCGTCCCACTCGATCACGGTGAGGGGGAGCGACGGGTCGAGGATGCTCGTGAGCGGGTCGACGAAGGGCACGACCGCGAGGATGCCGGCGAAGGCCTCCGGGGCGAGGTTCGCGACGGCGCCCATGAGCAGCCCGCCCGCGCTCCCACCCTCGGCGACGAGCCGGTCGGCCGAGGTGACGCCGGAGTCGGTGAGGTGGCGTGCCACCGCGACGAAGTCGGTGAAGGTGTTGCGCTTGGTGTGGGTCTTGCCGTTCTCGTACCAGTCGCGGCCGAGCTCGCCACCGCCGCGCACGTGGGCGACCGCGAAGATCACGCCACGATCGAGCAGGCTGAGGCGCGAGATCGCGAAACCGGGGTCGATGCTGTGCTCGTACGAGCCGTAGCCGTAGAGGTGCAGGGGAGCGGGGTCGCCGGCCGTGACGAGATCGCCGCGGTAGACGAGGGAGATCGGGATGCGCGTGCCGTCGGCCGCCGTCGCCCACTCGCGTCGCTGCACGTAGAGCGCGGGGTCGTAGCCGCCGAGAACCTCCTGCTGTTTGAGCAGTCGCAGATCGCCGGATGACACGTGGTAGTCGTTCACCGTCGAGGGGGTGACGAAGCTCCCGTAGTGCAGTCGCACGACCGGCTGGTCCCAGTCGGGATTGCCGCCGGCCGCGACAGTGAAGAGCTCTTCGGAGAAGGGGATCTCGGCGAATCCGTCATCGGGCTCGTCGAGCCGCAGTACCGCCACCCGCGGGAGCGCTTCGCGGCGGTATTCGAGAACCAGGTGGCCCGCGAACGCGTCGATGCTCTCGATTCGCGTGCCCGCTCGGTGCGGTACCAGGGGGCGGCCGGGGGCTCGGGGATCGGTGGCTGAGACATCCGTCACCTGGAAATCGACGGCACCGTCGTTGTGCACGATCAGCAGACGGTCGTCGCCGTCGATCACGGCGTGCTCGATCGAATACTCGATTCCCTCGCGGCGAGGCCAGACCACCGTGAACTCGCCGGTGGGGTCAGCCGCGTCGAGCAGGAGCGCCTCACTCGTGATCTTCGAACCGAGCTCGATCTCGAGGTAGCGGCGGCTGCGCGTCAGCCCCACACCCACCCAGTAGCGTTCGTCGGCTTCGTGGAATACCGAGACGTCAGCGGTCGACGCCGTTCCGACCTCGTGGCGCCAGACGGTGTCGGGGCGCCAGGCGTCGTCGACGGTGGTGTAGAAGACGTACCGGCCGGTGGCGTCGAAGACCGCGCCGCCCGCCGTACCCTCGACCACGTCGGCGAGGTCTTCTCCGGTGGCGATGTCACGCAGGCGCAAGGTGTAGCGCTCATCACCCTCGGTATCGACGGCGTAGAGCAGGGTTCCCCCGTCGCCGGTCACGTCGAAGCTGCCGAGAGAGTAGAACCCGATGCCCTCGGCCTCGACGTTGTCGTCGAGCAGAACCTGCTCGCCGGTGATGCTGTCGACCGCGGGAGGGGTCCAGTCGTCGGGGCCGGCGATGGGCGCGCGGCAGTGAATGCCGTACTGCTTGCCCTCGACCGTGCGCGTGTAGTACCACCAGTTGCCCTCGCGGACGGGCACGCTCAGGTCGGTCTCCTTGGTGCGGTTCTTGATCTCCTCGAACAACTGCTCGCGTAGACCGGCGAGCTCGTCGGTCTGCGCGTCGGCGTAGGCGTTCTCCGCCTCGAGGTGCGCGACGAGCTCGGGGCTCTCTTTGTCGCGCATCCACTCGTAGTCGTCGACGAACACGTCGCCGTGGTGGATTCGTTCGGAGGGGATCTTGCGGGCGATGGGGGGCTGCGACGACATTGCTTCAGGCTAGCCGCCATCGGGATCGCGACCGCGATGCGCGTCGTCTTACGCCGCCTCCGAGCACCTCCGTAGACTGGGGTCGAGTCGAGGGGGAATTCGATGGGGCATCGGGAGCACGAGATCGGCGTTGCCGACCGGATGCTCAACGTGCTCGCCCGCCCGATGGTGCGACTCTGGTTGCGCACCGCGGAGATGTCCGATCCGCTGCTGCCCCGGCCGGTGTCACCGGACGATCGCGAGCCCCCGGAGCACAATTCCGACCGGGTGCTGCTCGTCGGCAACGGCGCCAGCGTCGGCTACGGCGTGCTCTCGCACGACCTGTCGCTCGCGGGTCACCTCGGGCGCCAGACGACACTGGCGACAGGTCGCCCCACCCACGTCTCGGTCATCGCCGACGGGGAGATGACCGCCGGCTCCGCCCTCTCGACCTTGCGCGCGTCCGACCTCGAGCGCTACGACGGGGTGGTTCTCACCATCGGCGTCAACGAAGCCCTCGAGCTGAGTCCGGTGAAACGGTGGGACTCGGAGATCGACGAGCTGCTGGCCTTTCTGCGCCCGCCCGCCACGCCGCACCTGGCCGTATTCATGGTCGCCATCCCGCCCATGGAGTCGATCGCCGGCTTTCCCTCGTTCGTGCGCTGGATAAGCGACCGGCACGGCCGCGCCCTGAACTCGCGGCTGCGCTCGGCCTGCGACCGCTTCGATCACGTCACCTTCGTGCCCTTCGCTCCGGCCCGGGCGGCCGACCTCGGCCGGTACCGCAGCACCGAAACCTACCGCGCCTGGGCGACCCTCATCGCCGAAACCGTCGCGGGTGGGCTGTCGGCGGAGTACCCGCGGAGCGACGATCAGGCGGAGGGCGCCGGCTAGCCCAGATATGCGAACCGCGCCGAGCACCGCGGCGCGACGACGGCGCTCTACACTGATCTCGGATGCGGCTGGCGCGTTCATCGAACGGCCTTCGCGGTCCGGCAAGGAGTCCGAGTGTTGAGCGGCGCCGTGCACGCTGTCGCGAGGCCAGGGGTGAAGTTCTGGCTGACGTCGACCGCCATGTCGCGCGCCCTCATCCCGCGGCCCGAACACGCCGACGCCGTGCACACGCCCGGCAACAATCCGCTGAAGGTGCTGCTCGTCGGGAGCGGTGCCTCGATCGGCTTCGGAGTGCTGTCGCACGACCTCGCGCTGGCCGGCCACCTCGGCAGGCAACTCTCGGCGATCATGGGCCGCGCCATGGACATCGACGTCGCTGTGGATCGCGAGATGACCTCGGCGACGGCTCCCGCGGCGATCGCCGCCCAGCCCGTCGCGCGGTACGACGCGGTGGTGGTGGCCCTCGGGCTGATCGAGTCACTCACCTTCACCTCGGTGCAGACCTGGCGCGTCGAGCTCACGGCGATCATCGACCAGCTCACGACCTCGGGGTCGTCGAACGTGCAGATCTTCATCGTCGCCGTGCCCCCACTGCCCGCCCTGATGCGATATCCCCGGTTCATCCGGGCGCTCTCCGGGAAGCACGCGCGTACGCTCAACGACGCGAGCCGCCAGCTGAGCGAGCACTTCGAACACGTGACCTACCTTCCGTTCGAAGCGACGGGCGGCGACGAGACCGACAGGTTCCGCAGCTCGGCGACGTACTCGGTGTGGGCTGCTCTGCTTTCCGAGCCGATCGCCGCGCGTCTGCGGTACGCCGGCGTTCGCGGCGAGCCCGCCCCCGCCCAGCCCGTCGACGAGGCCGCCCGTCAGTCCACACTCGAATCTCTCAAGATCCTCGACTCAGAGCCCGAGGAGCGATTCGACCGCATCACGCGCACCGCACGCGACCTTCTCGGCACCGCGGCGGCGGCCATCACGATCATCGATCGGGAACGTCACTGGTTCAAATCGCGCATCGGCGTCGAGAAGGATCAGATGCCACGGTTCAGCACCCTGTGCGACATCACGATCCAGGGTCGCGAGCACTTCGCCATCGAGGATGCCACGCAGGATCCCCGCTTCGCCGACAACCCGATGGTTCTCTCGGAGCCCTTTCTGCGCTTCTACGCGGGGTACCCGATCGAGGCGCCGAACGGTGTTCGGGTCGGCACGCTCAGCGTCTTCGACCCGCAGCCGCGGGGGTTCTCCGACGCCGACGCCGCCCTCCTGCGCGGCCTCGCCCTCATGGTGCAGAACGAGTTGCGTTCGCCGCCCCCCTGATCGCCCAGTACAGCGAGCCGCGGTGGCCGGGGCTACGGGCAGCCGGCCAGCACACGGGTCATCGCGTCGTGTTCCGCCGGCGTCACCCAGAGGTCGTACGCGGCCTTGACCGTGATCTGCCGCGACACGTACGCGCAGCGGAACGACGCGTTCGGCGGCAGCCACGTCGCGGCGTCACCGTCTCCCTTCGAGCCGTTCGTCGGCCCGTCGACCGCGAGCAGGTTGACCGGGTCGTTGGCGAACTCGTACCGCCGTTCGGCGTCCAGCTGCTGGGCGCCCGTCTGCCAGGCGTTCGACAGGGCGACCACGTGGTCGATCTGCACGAGGCCCGAGGTGGCCTCGCCGCGCACGAAGTCGATCGAGGTGCCCGTGTAGGGGTCGGCCAGCGTGCCGGTGAGCACGCGACAGGTGTCGCCCATCGTGGTGACCACGAGGTCGCGAGCGAGCACGTCGTTGCGCGTATCGCAGCCGTTCTGGTCCATGTCGACCCAGGCCGTGCCGA
Organism: Conyzicola sp.; assembly: GCF_046714715.1. Taxonomy (GTDB): domain Bacteria; phylum Actinomycetota; class Actinomycetes; order Actinomycetales; family Microbacteriaceae; genus Conyzicola. Next base: position 23,267 of record NZ_JBKKAD010000085.1, read on the forward strand.
ATTTGTCGTCGCGGTCGTAGCCGGTCTTCGGCGCGCGTCCCTTCACGTCGAGCGTTTCCAGAACCTCCAGGGTCTGCGCGGCGGCCGCGGAGAGGGGACCGGTCGACGGCGCGGGCTGCGGCTCAGTGGTGCGGGTTGGGGCGGCGGTCGCGCTGATCAGGTACGCAGCGACGGCGAAGACCACAATTACGAGCGCGACTCGCACAGGGAGTCGCTGGGAGGGCATCCCACCAGCTTACGTTCGCGCTGGTGCGCACTGCGGCCAAAACCCGCGTAACGTTGACAGGTGGGCAGTTCCACGACAACGAAAGGTTTTGACTTGGGCGAGGAATGCATCCACGGACTCGATTATGGGCTCTGTGACGCCTGCTTCCCGAAGGCGGTTCCGGATGTCGCGGTGGCCGTCGTCTCCAAGCCGCGGGTAACCCGCCCGCGCGCCTCTTCGCTCACGTCTCCGCGCAAGCCCGCTGCCGCGGGTTCGCTGCGCAACCCGCCCGTCGAGGTGGGGGACCAGCGCATCTACCACGTCACCCACGTCAGCAACCTCGCCAGCATCCTGAGCTCCGGCCGCCTTCTGGCCGACGCGAGCGACGCGTGGGAGGCCCGCCCCTCCGTCGACATCTCGTCGGCCGAGACCCGCGAGTCGCGCCGCACCATCGTCGTCTCCGACGAGAACGACGCGAGCGTCGCGAGCTACGTGCCGTTCTTCCTCAGCCCCGCCGCGAGCGTCTGGCTGAGCGTGCGCGAGCAGGTCGCCGATCCGCGCCTGTCCGACGCCATCCGCGAGTCCATCCCCTCCGACTACGTGATCCTGGTCAGCTCGGTCAAGAGCGTCGTCGACTCGCACGATGCGGATGCCGACGAGCGCGAGGCGGCGGTCGTGGTGACCGATGGCGATGCCGCTCACACCCTCACGCGATTCGCCACGACCCGCGAGGCCGGCGACCGTGTTCTGCGCAAGCTGCGCGCCGAGGAGGATTCCGTTCAGATCCTCTCGGCCGAGTACCTGGTCAAAGACGAGTTCCCGATAGAGCTCGTCTCACTCATCGGCGTCGCCAACGACCGCGCCCGCGACGCCGTGAAGGCGATCGTCAAGGCGTCCGACTTCTCGACCCGCGTCGCGGTCTACCCGCCGTGGTTCATGCGCGCGGAGTAGCCCGAACCGCCTCCGCGTAGCCGAGTTCTGACAGCGTCGCGACGAGCAAGCACTAGAACCAGATAGACAGCCACGGCGTCACGGGCGACCGGAACGACGCGTCGATCGCACTGGCAGAGCCCGAGTGCAGTTCGGTGATGCGGCCCGAGCGCGCGAGCGTCGCCGCCGAGACTCCGCCGAGGTAGAGGGCGCTGAGTTCGTTGACGCCGAGCGCAACGATCGCCGCGTTGTCGGGGGCGTCGCCCGACCACTGCGTCACCTGCGCGGTGCCGTCGTCGGCGATCGAGAGCAGGAAGCGCCCCTCGGCGAAGCCGAGCGGATCACTCACCTCGAGCACGATCGACCCGTGGGCGCTGTACCGGCGCGCCTCGAGGGCGCCCTTCACGTCGAGGATGCGCGTCCAGAGGTGATCGCGCTGCCGAGTCTTGGTCGCGGCGCGGAAGTCGGAGATCTGCCAGGCGAACGCTTCGTCGACCGCGCGCAGGGGCGCGATCACGTCGCCGACGAGGTCCATCTCGATGAGATAGCGCCAGATGCCGGCGTAGGCGTCGTCGGTGGCGGTCGAGACGATGCGCACCTCGAGGGAGTGGCCGAACACGTCTCCGGGCACCTCGTTGACCACGTACGTGGCGAAGCCCTGCGGTTCACCGGCCGCGTCGTCGTATCGCACGACGCGCAGGTTCTTGGGCCGCTCGGCTTCGCTGCCGGTCAGCCCGAGGGCGCGGTCCCAGAACAGCGGCCACGGCTTGATCTCGCCCGGCGACTGCAGCCGCACCTTCTCGACGATCGCGGGACCCTGCTCTTTGAGCTGGTCGACGGTGATGAAGTTCAGACGCCCGTGGGCCGTGGGCCCGGTCCATCGGGCGCGTCGTGTGTCGATCTTCCAGTCGGCGGCCATGACCGCGGGCGCGAAACCGAACCGGCCGTAGATAGTGGCTTCGGACACGGTGAGCATCGCGAGCGGCACTCCCTGCGAGTGGGCCGTGCGCAGCTCGGCCTCGAGCATGGCGCGGGCGATGCCGCGACGGCGGTGGGTGGGCGCGACGGTGACGGCGCTGACCGCCCAGGCGTCGATCGCCCGCTCGCCGGGAACGGTGACCGGCGTCGACCACGAGCTGACGGTGGCGACGGGGGAGACGGCGTCGGCAGCGGAATCGTCCCAGACCCCGGTCGTGCGGCGGTAGGCGAGACCGGCGACCTGGCCGGCTATCGTCTCGTCGCTGGCCGCGCCGTCGTGGAACCCGCGCGCCTCGGCCTGCAGCCACGACCCGAACTGCGCGGCGTCCGCCGTGTCGACGAGGTCGAGACGGAGGCCTCCCGCCGCGAGGGATTCTGCTGAGTCGTGGTCGATCGGGGCGTGTAGGTAGTCGTTGCTCACCTCTTCAGGCTAGTCGAGGCATCCGTCAGCCTTCGAGCAGGCCTCGGATATCCTCGGCCGTGAGCGCCGAGCTGAACACCGCGTCGTCGTCCATCACGGCGTCGAACAGCCGCGACTTCTGGTCTTTGAGCGCCATCACCTTCTCTTCGATCGTGCCGTTCGCGACCATGCGGTAGACCATCACGTTCTTGGTCTGGCCGATGCGGTGGGTGCGGTCGATCGCCTGCGCCTCGGTGGCCGGGTTCCACCACGGGTCGAGCATGAACACGTAGTCGGCCTCGGTGAGGTTGAGGCCGAAACCGCCGGCCTTGAGGCTGATGAGGAAGACGGGGGCGTCGCCCTGTTTGAACCGCTTGATCACGTCGGCGCGCTTCAGCGTGGCGCCGTCGAGGTACTCGTAGGCGATGCCCTGCGCGTCGAGCCGGGCCGCCGCCTTCTTCAGGAAGCTCGTGAACTGGCTGAAGATGAGCGCGCGGTGGTTCTCGGCGATCACGTCGTCGAGCTGCTCGAAGAGCACGTCGAGTTTGCTGGAGGGAATGTCGCTGTAGATCTCGTCGACGAGCGAGGCGTCGAGCGAGAGCATCCGCAGCAGGGTGAGCGACCGGAACACGATGAACCGGTTCTTGTCCATGTCGTCGATGAGCCCGAGCAGCTTCTGGCGCTCGCGCTGCAGGAACGTGTCATAGAGGGTCTTGTGCCGCGGCGACAGGTCGATGCGCAGCACCTGCTCCTGCTTGGCCGGCAGCTCTTTCGCCACGAGATCTTTGGTTCGACGCATCATGAGGGGGCGGATGCGCCTGCGCAACTGGGCGAGCAACTGTGCGGCGCGCTGCGACTCACCGGCGGCGCTCGAGGTGATCGGCTTGATGTAGTCCTCGGTGAACCTCCGCCACGACGGGAACAAACCCGGCGCCACGATCTGGAACAGCGACCAGAGGTCCATCAGGCTGTTCTCCATCGGGGTACCCGTGATCGCGAGCTTGAAGGGCGCCTTCAGCTCGAGCGCGGCCTCGTGGGCCTTCGACGTGGGGTTCTTCACGAACTGCGCTTCGTCGAGCACGAGCCCGCCCCACGACTGGGCCTGGTATGCGGCGAGGTCGAGCCGGAACAGGGCGTAGGAGGTGACGATCACGTCGGCACCCTCGGCCTGCTTCGCCAGCGGGATTCTGCTCTTGGAGTTGGTGGCGGTGATGCCGCGCACCACGAGGCCCGGAGTGAACCGCTCGGCCTCGGCCACCCAGTTGCCGACGACCGAGGTCGGGGCGACGACCAGGAACGGGGCCGGCGGTTCGACCGGCTGCTGCTTGGCGTATGCGATCAGCGCGAGCGTCTGCA
>NZ_JBKKAD010000086.1:0-4136 GCF_046714715.1 Conyzicola sp.
AAGACATCATCGTGATGTCCGCGCTGGAGCTGGGCTTCACGGTCGATTAGGTTTTCCAGCCGCCGCGGCCCCGGGCACACACCCGGGGCCGCGACATCCAATCATCAAAGGATCTTGAAATGGCAGAAGCAGCAACGGCGCCGCTCGCAACCGCGAAGGTGCGCGCCGCCCCCCGCAAGAGAACCGCGCGGGAGCGCCGGCACTCGCTCACGGGCTGGCTTTTCATCGCCCCGTTCGGCGTGGTGTTTCTGGTCTTCCTCGTCACGCCGCTCGCCTACGCGTTCTATCTGAGCCTGTTCTCGAAGGGCCTCGCGACCGGAACAGCCTTCGCCGGCATCAACAACTACGTGCGCGCGTTCACCGACCCGTCGTTCCTCAAAGGCGTCTGGTTCGTGGTGCGCTTCTCGATCGTGCTCATCCCGGTGCAGATGCTCGTGTCGCTCGCCGCGGCACTCGTGCTCGACAACCTCACCAACCGGTTCGCGCGCTTCGCCCGGCTGATGATCTTCCTGCCATACGCAGTGCCCGCCGTCATCGGGGCGCTCATGTGGGGATTCCTGTACAGCCCCAGCTTCGGCCCGCTCGAGCAGATCTTCGGGGTATTCGGGGCGGATGCACCGTTCCTGCTGTCTCCCGACAACATCTTCTTCGGGCTCATGAACGTGGTCACCTGGCAGTGGGCCGGCTACTACATGATCATCATCTACGCGGCGCTGCGGGGCATCGACCCCACGATCTACGAGGCAGCCAAGATCGACGGCGCGAACTCGTGGCAGGTGGCACTGCGCATCAAGATCCCCATGGTGCGATCGGCACTCGTGCTGATCCTGGTGTTCGCCCTCATCGGCACGCTGCAGTTCTTCACCGAACCGCAGGTGCTCGGCCCGGTGGCGAACGGCACGATCACACCCGACTTCACCCCGAACATCTACGCCTTCAACCTCGCGTTCAAGTACGCGCAGTTCAACTACGCCTCGGCCATCTCGTTCTCGCTCGGCGCGATCGTGTTCGTCGGCGTCTACATCTTCCTCTTCGTCACACGCAAGCGCGGGAGCGTACTCTGATGGCCATCGCAGCACCCACCTCGCGCAAGCCGCGCCACGTGATCACCTACGTGTTCCTCGGCATCCTCGTCGTCTACTTCCTGGTGCCGCTCTGGTTCCTCTTCGTGGCGAGCACGAAGGACGCGCCCAGCCTCTTCGGCGGCGACAGCGCGCTGTGGTTCTCGGGCGACTTCAACCTCTTCACCAACCTGTCGAACCTCGTCACCTACAACGACGGCATCTACCTCAAGTGGATCGGCAACTCGGCGCTGTACGCCTTCGTCGGCGGTCTCGGCGCGACGGTGCTCGCGGTGCTCGCCGGCTACGGATTCGCGAAGTACCGTTTTCGCGGCCGTGACCTGTCGTTCGCGATTTTGCTCGGCTCGGTGATGGTGCCGCTCACGGCGCTCGTCATCCCGACCTTCGTGCTGTTCTCCGAGCTGGGGCTCACCGACACGATCTGGGCGGTCATCCTGCCGTCGCTGCTCAGTCCGTTCGGCGTCTACCTCATGCGCGTCTACGCTGCGGAGGCCGTGCCCGACGAGTTGCTCGACGCTGCGCGGGTGGACGGCGCGGGGGAGTTCCGCACCTTCTTCCAGGTCGCGCTCCCGCTCATGAGACCCGCCGTCGTGACGGTGCTGCTGCTCTCGGTCGTCGGCACCTGGAACAACTACTTCCTGCCGCTGGCGATGCTCTCGAACAGCCAGCTCTACCCGATTACGGTGGGTATCGGGCTCTGGCAGGGGCTCGCGGCACAGAACAACGGCGGCTCGGGCGTATCCCTCTGGACCCTCATCATCGTCGGCTCGCTCATTTCGATCATCCCGCTGATCGTCGCGTTCCTTTCCCTGCAGAAGTACTGGCAGGGCGGGCTCGCGATCGGCAGCCTCAAGTAGCTTTCCCACTCTCCGTACCTCAGATCGAAAGAGACCCATGCCCCAGGCCAGCCTGACCATCAACCCGCGTTTCGCCATCGGAGCGGTGGACCGCCGCCTGTTCGGCTCGTTCGTCGAACACCTGGGCCGCTCGGTCTACGACGGCATTTATGAGCCGGGCCACGAGACCGCCGACGAGGAGGGGTTCCGCGGCGACGTGCTCGAGCTCGTGCGCGAGCTGGGCGTCTCGACGATCCGGTATCCGGGCGGCAACTTCGTGTCGGGCTTCAAGTGGGAGGACAGCGTCGGCCCCGCTGCCGGTCGCCCCACCCGCCTCGACCTGGCGTGGCACTCGACCGAGACCAACGAGGTCGGTCTGCACGAGTTCTCGAGCTGGCTGCGCAAGGCGGGCAGCGAGCTGATGCTGGCGGTCAACCTCGGCACACGCGGGGTCGAAGAGGCCCTCGACCTGTTGGAGTATGCCAACGTGCCATCCGGATCGACGCTCAGCGACCAGCGCCGCGCGAACGGTCTCCACGAGCCCCTCGCGGTGAAGATGTGGTGCCTCGGCAACGAGATGGACGGCCCGTGGCAGCTCGGTCACCGCAACGCCGACGACTACGGCAAGCTCGCCTCGATGACCGCGAAGGCCATGCGCCAGCTCGACGAGAGCATCGAGCTCGTCGTCTGCGGCAGCTCCAACCGCACGATGCCGACCTTCGGCGCGTGGGAGCACACCGTGCTGCAGCACACCTACGACGACGTCGACCTGATCTCGTGCCACGCCTACTGGGCCGAGAGTCAGAGCGACCTCGAGAGCTTCCTTGCCGCCGGACACGACATGAGCCTCATGATCGAGGAGGTCGTCGCGACCGCCGACGCCGTGAAGGCCGCGCTGAAGAAGACCAAGCAGATCAACATCTCGTTCGACGAGTGGAACGTCTGGGACATCGAACGCTTCCAGACCGTCGACCGCATTTCAGGCGTGGAGAACTGGCCGAAAGCCCCGCGCCTGCTCGAAGACTCGTACACGGTCGTCGACGCGGTGGTCGTAGGTAGCCTGCTGATTTCACTGCTCAATCATGCGGATCGGGTCAGCTCCGCCAGCCTCGCCCAGTTGGTCAACGTGATCGCGCCCATCATGACCGAGCCCGGGGGAGCGGCGTGGAAGCAGACCACCTTCTTCCCGTTCGCCGTCACCTCGCGACTGGCCGGCGCGACCGCACTGACCCCGCGCCTCGTCTCCGACACCTACGAGACGAGCACCTACGGCACGGTCAACCTGGTCGACTCCGCGGTGACGTCCGACGAGGCTGGCACCTCGGTGTTCCTGGTCAACCGCTCGATCTCGTCGGCAACGACGGTAACGATCAACATCGCGTCGCTCGGCGACGTCGCGGTGACGGAGGCCGTGGCCATCTACGACGAAGACATCCACGCCGCGAACACCCTCGCCGACCCGACCCGCGTCGCCCTGCGCCCCATCGAAACCACGATCGCCGACGGGGTCTTGACGATCACCTTGCCGCCCGTATCCTGGGCCGCCCTGCGTCTAACGCCGGTTGAGTAGGTCGCTCCGCGTCTCACGCGGGTTGAGTAGGTCGCTCCGCGACCGTATCGAAACCAGCGGTCGCTGAGCCTGTCGAAGCGCACTCGCGGCAATGTAAACCGTCAAGAGAAATCCTCGCTAAGCTCCGATCAACGAAGGAGCAGTAATGGAGAGCGTCTTGGTGTATTTGGTCGTTGTGGCCGTCGTGCTTGTCATTCTCTACGCGATTATTCACGGAGCAGTGAAGTCCGCTTTGATTGCGCACTACAAAATTGTCAGATGGTATGAGGCTACGGGCGAATGGCTTCCGCAAACCGGAAGTTGGAAAGAGGCCCCAAGCGCGATCGGAAGTCAGCCTGACCCGCCGATCCGACGCTCTGGATCTTTGAAGTAATCGCCGCTCAGGGGCGCTGAGCCTGTCGAAGCGCACCTACGGAGTGGGTAGCTCCGCATCATCCGAAGCCCTCTTCTTCACCGGCGGCGCCCCATTGCCCAACTCCTTGTGCACCCCGAAAACCACCACCGGAATCAGCACCAGCGACCGCAGATCGAACAGCGCGTGCACCACGATCGCGACCACGATGCTTCCGGTGGCCAGATAGATCGCCATGAACGCGGTGCCGAGAATGACCGAGCCGATGATGCCGGGCAGGCCCTGATACGCGTGCA
>NZ_JBKKAD010000087.1:0-9415 GCF_046714715.1 Conyzicola sp.
CTCCACCCCCCCCCGGGGGGGGGGGGGGGGCCGCCCCCCCCCCCCCCCCCCCCCCACTCTATTGCGGTTGGGAATTATCCGACGGGTTCTAGCCCTTGGTCAGGCCCGCGAAGCGGACCTTGAACGAGGCGTCGAGGGTGAGGCCCTCGACGGTGGAACCGGTCACGGCGAGCTGAGCGCCCTGGAGCAGGGGAACGGTCGACAGGTCGCCCGCTACCTTCTCCTGGATTTCCTCGATGAGCGCCTGGCGTGCAGCGGGGTCGACCGTGGTCGCCTGCTCTAGGATCAGGTCGTTGACCTCTACGTTGTCGTAGTGGTTCGCGAGGAAGTTCTCCGTGAGGAAGAACGGCGTCAGGTAGTTGTCGGCGTCGGAGTAGTCCGGGAACCAGCCGAGCTGGTACGACGGGTAGACGTCGGCGGTACGGTCCTTCGAGTACTGCACCCACTCGGTGGCCTGGATGTTCACGGTGAACAGTCCGCTCGACTCGAGCTGGTCCTTGACGAGGGCGTACGCGTCGCCCCACGAGGGGCCGTAGCGTTCGGCGACGTACTGCAGGCTGAGCTCGACGGGGGTCGTGATGCCGGCGGCCTCGAGCGTCGCGGCTGCCTTCTCGGCATCCGGTCCGCCTTCGCCGTCGCCGTAGAGAGGCTTGAGCGCCTCGGTGGCGCCGGTCAGGCCCTCGGGTACGTAGGAGTAGAGCGGCGTGTAGGTCTCTTTGAAGACCTGGGTCGCGATCTCCTGGCGGTCGACGAGGTCGGCGGTCGCCTGGCGCACGGCGAGTGCCTTGGCCGGGTCGGCCTCGGGGGTCGTCGCGCCGAAAGGCATCGTGTCGAAGTTGAAGACGATGTACTGGATCTCTCCACCGGGGCCGTCGACGACCTTGACCGAGTCGTTGCCGCGCAGGTCTTCGACGTCGGTCGCAGACAGGCTGCGGAACGCCACGTCGATGTCACCCTCCTGGATGTTGAGCTTCAGGTTCGACGAGTCGGTGTAGTAGCTCAGGATGACCGAGGAGTTCTCGGCCTCGCCGAGGAGACCGTTGTACTCGGGGTTCGGCGTGAACTCGATCGTCTTGTTGAAGTCGTAGCTCGTGATGGAGTACTGGCCGGCGAAGGCGTTGCCCTCGACGATCTCGTCGTCGGGCGTGAGCGCGTCAGCGGAGAACACGTCCTCGTCGACGATCGGGCCAGCCGGGCTGGAGAGGATCTGCGGGAAGATCTGGTCGTTCTCCGCCTTGAGGGTGAAGACGACGGTGGTCTCGTCGACCGCTTCGGTGCTCTCGAGGTTGTAGAGCAGGCTCGAGGGGCCGTTCTCGTCGGCGATCGCCAGCTGGCGGTCGAAGCTGAACTTGACGTCGGAGGCGGTGAGGGCGTTGCCGTTGGCGAACTTCAGGCCCTCCTTGAGCACAACCGTGTACTCGGTCGGCGCGGTGAACTCGGCCGACTCGGCGATGTCGGGCTCGACGTCGGGGCTGCCCAGAGGCGTGTTCATGAGGAACGGGAACACCTGGTTCTGAACGCCGAACGAGCCGTTGTCGTAGGAGCCTGCGGGGTCGAGCGCGGTGACCTGCTCGGTGGTTCCGATGAGGATGGCGCCGTCTCCGGACTCGCCACCGCCCTCTTCGGTAGCACAGCCGGTGAGCACGAGAGCGAAGGCTGCGGTTCCGGCGAGAATTCCCGCCGCGCGCCTGCCCTTCATTGATGCGAAAGCCATAAGCGTGTACTTCTTCCTGTGTGAGTGCAAGAAATGAATGTGCGGCGCACGCCAAATGACCACGCCGTACATTGCTGTGATCAAGTAGTAACACAGATGCACACGGCACCATCCGTCAGCGGCGTCGACGCCGCGGATGTTTACACGAAAGCAACATTCGCTCGTGAAAGGCCTTCGCCTATCCCGCGCGGAGGGCCCGACGCTCGCCCTCGACGCGCACCAGGTCGCGCTGGATCTGGCCGTACTTTTCGACGTCCACCGTGGCATCCGTTCTCTGCAATGCGCCGAGGAGATCTTTCTTCTGGCGCAGCAGGTCGCGGTCGATGAGCCCGGCGACGACATCCCGGCAGTAGGCGCCGATGAGCTCGGGACGCTCGGGGATGGGTGCGACGCCGAGCTGCTTGACGAGGGTCGCAAAGGGGAGGGGCACCTCGTCGGAGACGCGCGCGAGCCAGTCGGGAGCCTCCCAGTGCTCGGCGCTGGTCGCTATCGCGTCGCTGACGACCGCGAGCGTGTTGTCGCTGAACGTCACGTCGGCCGCGCGGCGGATGAAGTCGAGTCCGACGTCGGTGGGGTACTGCAGCATCGCCATGAGGGCGTCGCGCTCGAGGCGCGTTGTGGGGTCGGTGGGCAGTTGCATGAGCGAGAGGCTCGTGTCGAGGCTCTGCGCGGACTCGCCCGCCTTCGCCTCCGCCGTCGTCGTGGACCGGGCGGATGCCACGGCACGCCGCACCTCGTCGAGATCCATGCCCAACCACTGGGCGGTCTGCCGAACGTAGCCGACCTCGAGCGCCTCGTCGCGGATGCCGGCGACGACGGGTGCGGTCGCCCGCAGCGCGGCGACGCGGCCCTCGACGGTGGCGAGGTTGTGGGCGTCGAGCACGCGCCGGATCATGAACTCGAACATCGGCTTGCGGGTGGTGACGAGCCGGCGCACGGCGTCGTCGCCGCGATGGAGGCGCAGGTCGCACGGGTCGAGCCCGTCGGGGGCTACGGCCACGAAGGTCTGGGCCGAGAAACGCTGCTCCTCGTCGAAGGCACGGCTGGCCGCCTTCTGCCCGGCGGCGTCGGGGTCGAACGTGAAGATCACCTCGCCGGTGCTGCGCACGTCGCCCGCGACGTCGCCCATCACCCGGCGGATCATCTTGATGTGGTCGACGCCGAAGCTCGTGCCACAGGTGGCGACGGCGGTGGTGACGCCGGCGAGGTGGCAGGCCATCACGTCGGTGTAGCCCTCGACGACAACGACCTGCTTGCCGCGGGCGATGTCCTTCTTGGCGAGGTCGAGCCCGTAGAGCACTTGGCTCTTGTGGTAGACCGGCGTCTCGGGGGTGTTGAGGTACTTGGGGCCCTGGTCGTCGTCGAGCAGCTTGCGCGCGCCGAAACCGACCGTCTGGCCGGTCGTGTCGCGGATGGGCCAGACCAGCCGGCCGCGGAAGCGGTCGTACACGTCGCCGCGCTCGCCCCGACCGAGCAGGCCGGCGACCACGAGCTCGTCGTCGCTGTAGCCGAGGGTCTTGAGGTGCTTCCCGAGCGCGCCGTGACGCGGGGCGAACCCGATGCCGAAGCGTTCGGCGGCACCCTGGTCGAAGCCGCGTTCGCCGAGGAACCGGCGGCCCGGCTCGGCCTCGTCGGTTCCGAGCGACGCGACGTAGAAGTCGGCGGCGGCCTGGTTGGCGCTCAGGATGCGGGCGCGGTTGCCGTGGTCGCTTGCCTGACCGCCGTCTTCGTAGTGCAGCTCGTAGCCGAGCCGGCCGGCGAGCAGCTCGACGGCCTCGGAGAACGACACGTGGTCCATCTTCTGCAGGAACGAGTAGACGTCGCCGCCCTCGCCGCAGCCGAAGCAGTGGTAGAAACCGACCTGGGGGCGTACGTGGAAGCTGGGGCTGCGCTCCTCGTGGAACGGGCACAGGCCCTTCATCGACCCGACGCCGGCGCTCTTGAGGCTGACGTAGTCGCCCACAACATCGGCGAGGTTGGTGCGCGACCTGACTTCGTCGATGTCGCTACGTCGGATCAGGCCTGCCACGTGACGAGTCTACGGTCGCCGCTCCCCCGCCGCTGTCGCGCGTCCCCATCTGTGCACGGCCGCCGCCTGCGCGGCTTCCATTTTTCGGAAATTCAGGATGTCGCGTCGCTGGCACGTTTCACCGGCGCGGAAACACGCGGGTGAGGTAACCCGCACCGACGCGACATCCTAAATTTCCGACAGGGCGAGCAGCACGGGCACCACCCCACCCTCGCAACCGCCCCTCCGGGCTACCAGATTCGGAAATTCAGGATGTGCCGTCGCTGGCTCGCAACACCGGCGCGGAAACACGCGGGTGAGGTAACCCGCACCGACGCGACATCCTGAATTTCCGACACGGCGGGCGGGATATGCGGCGGGGGCGGCGGCGCGGGGCCAGGGGCGGCGGTCAGCCGATGAGGCGGGCGTGCCAGGCCAGGGCGGACTGGTCGGTGAGCGAGGCGACCTGGTCGACGATCACGCGTTTGCGGGCGTTGTCGTCGGGCGCCGCGTGCCAGTCGGCGGCGAAACCCGCGTCGAGGTCGCGGTGCTCGGTCGCCAACAGGGCGTCCGCGAGGTCGGTCAGGATGTTGCGCTGCTCGGCGTAGATCGGCTTGCGGGCGTTCGTCGACATCACGTTGGCCGCCACGATGCCCTTGAGCACGGCGATCTCGGCCTGGGTGTCGCGCGGGATCACGACATCGGCCCCGAACCGGATCAGCGCGCCCGAGGCGTGCGCGGCGCGCGTGGCGTGCACCGCCTCGTGGGCGAACCGGCCGATCAGCTGGCTGGTGAGATTCTTCAGCCGGGCGAGGTCGACCCGCGACCCGCTCCACGACTGCAGCCAGTAGTCGAGGCTGTCGAGCCGGTCGAACGCGGCGATGAGGGTGTCGTGGTCGAACTCCCCGCCGATCCACGCGAACATCGAGTCGACCAGCTCGTCGTGGTCGGCCCGGGCGCCGAGTGCGGGCACGTCGAGGAATCCGCCGACGACGGCATCCTCGAAGTCGTGCACCGAGTAGGCGATGTCGTCGGAGAGGTCCATGACCTGGGCCTCGATGCAGCGCTGCCGGTCGGGTGCGCCCTTCCGCAACCACTCGAATACGGCCGTGTCGTCGTCGTAGAAGCCGAACTTGCTGCGTCCGCTCGGGTCGGGGATGCCCTGCGACGCGGGCCACGGGTACTTCGTGCTCGCGTCGAGCGAGGCGCGGGTGAGGTTCAGCCCGTAGCTCTGCCCGTCGCGGCCGAAGACCTTGGGCTCGAGGCGGGTCAGCAGCCGCAGAGTCTGCGCGTTGCCTTCGAAGCCGCCGAAGTCGATCGCCCAGTCGTTGAGCGCCTTCTCGCCGTTGTGGCCGAACGGCGGGTGCCCGATGTCGTGCGCAAGGCACGCGGTGTCGACCACGTCAGGGTCGAGTCCGAGGCTCTCGGCGAGCTCGCGCCCGACCTGCGCGACCTCGAGCGAGTGCGTCAGGCGGTTGCGGGCGAAGTCGAGACCCTGCGTCGGGCTGAGCACCTGAGTTTTCGCGGCGAGCCGGCGCAGCGCGCTGGAGTGCAGCAGTCGCGCGCGGTCGCGGGCGAAGTCGCTGCGGCGGCTCGAGTGCTCTTCGGGCAGCCAGCGCTCGGCGTCGGCCTCGCTGTACTGCCCGGTATCTCCCCTAGCCACCACTGTTGTGCAATTCGGCCTCGATCAACTCGGTACGGAAGCTCTCGTCGAGGTTCCGGCTGTCGAGCCAGCCGTACGGCAGGCTCGGGTTCTTGGGGCTGCCGGCACGGCCGCGGGGGCCCTCGGCCTCCTTGCCGGGGTACGGCTGGTCGAAGTCGAGCGTCGCGATGAGGTCGTCGATCTCCTGCACGCTCGACGACATGGCGAGAGCCGCGCGGGTCTCGCCGCCCACCGGGTAGCCCTTGAAATACCAGGCCACGTGCTTGCGCATGTCGCGGCACGCGCGGGCCTCTTCGCCGTCGTAGAACTCGATGAGCAGCTCGGCGTGACGGCGGTAGGCCTGCGCGACCTCGCCGAGGGTCGGCTGGATGATCTCGGCCCCGGAGCCCGAGAACGCCGCCGCGAGATCACCGAACAGCCACGGCCGACCGAGGCAGCCGCGGCCGACGACGACCCCGTCGCATCCGGTCTCTGCGACCATGCGCAGGGCGTCGTCCGCGCTCCAGATGTCTCCGTTGCCGAGCACGGGCACGTCGGTGATGGTCTGCTTGAGCTTCGCGATAGCGCTCCAGTCGGCCTGACCGGAATAGAAGTCGGCGGCCGTGCGCGCGTGCAGCGCGATGCTCGCGACCCCGGCGCCCTGGGCGGCCTTCGCGGCCTCGATGTAGGTGAGGTGCTCGTCGTCGATGCCCTTGCGCATCTTGATCGTGAGCGGGATGCCGCCCGCCGCCTTCACGGCGCCCTCGACGATGTCGCGGAAGAGGTCCTGCTTCCAGGGGAGCGCCGCTCCCCCGCCCTTGCGCGTGACTTTCGGCACGGGGCATCCGAAATTCAGGTCGATGTGGTCGGCGCGGTCTTCGGCGACGAGCATCGTCACGGCCTCGGAGACCGTCTTCGGGTCGACGCCGTAGAGCTGGATGCTGCGGGTCGACTCCGACTCGTGGTGCTTGATGAGCCGCATGCTCTCGGGCGTGCGTTCGACCAGCGCGCGGCTCGTGATCATCTCGGAGACGTAGAGGCCGGCGCCGTATTCGCGGCAGAGCCGGCGGAAGGCGGTGTTCGTGATGCCGGCCATCGGCGCGAGCACGACCGGTACGTCAAGGGCGATGGGCCCGATCTGTAGGGTAGGAAGTGTGGCGGTCACGGCGGTCATTTGTTCAATTCTTCCACGTTCTTCATATTCGGATACTCAGAGGCGCAATGACCGGTTCAGAACGAGTGGCCTCGGATGCTGCGAGCCGCGGTATCGCGGTGGAGTTCGTGGAGCGTCCCGCGGCAGGTTCGCTCGAAGAGGCGGCAACGCTGCTCGGGCTCTCCGCCGCGGGCATCGTGAAGACGCTCGTGGTGAAGCGGCACGACGGGAGCTACCTGTTCGCCCTCGTCCCGGGCGACCGGCAGATCTCGTGGCCGAAGCTGCGCGCCGTGGTCGGTGTGAACAAGCTGCGTCTGCCCGAGGCGTCGCTGGCGCTCGAGGCCACGGGCTACGAGCGCGGCACGATCACCCCGCTCGGATCGTCGACCGCGTGGCCCGTGTTCGCCGACGAGCGCATCGCGGGCCTGCGCATCGCGATGGGCGCGGGCGAACACGGCATGAGCGCCTTCGTCGACGCGGACTCGCTCATCGCCGGCTTCGACGCGACGGTCGCCGACATCTCGGACTGAGCGCGGCGGGAGCCGCGGCATCCTGCGGGCTGAGCGCGTCCCTGCACCCGCCGGTCTATCTCGGAAGTTCAGGAATCCCGGTCGGAAGCGATTTCCGCGGGCCTGCAAACATGCGGGCGGCCACCGCCCATCGACCGGGTTTCCTGAATTTCCGAAACCACTGCGCGAGTTCTTGCCCTGTAGTCGGGGCTACCGGGCTAGATGCGGTCTTCGTCGAGACGCTGGTTGACGACGGCCTGCTCGGTGCGCGGCGGGATCTCGCAGGAGTCGCCCACGCACGCGGCGGCAGACGGGTCGCCGGCCATCACGAACGGGGTCGTCTGGGCCGAGGTCATGAGACGTCCCGCTCGGCGCGGGCCTGTTCGAGCACGTCCGCGAAGGCTGCCGCCTCCTGCGCGCCGGAGACACCGTACTTTCCGTCGATCACGAAGAACGGAACACCCTGGATGCCATAGGCCTGCGCCTGCGCGACATCCGCTTTCACGTCGGCAAGATACGTCTGGGCCTCGAGGACCGCGACGACCTCGTCACGGTCGAGGCCGACACCGGCGGCGAGCTCGGCGAGATCCGCGACGCGGCCCACGTGCCCGCCGTCGACGAAGTAGGCCTTGAGCAGGGCTTCCTTCATCTCGAGCTGCAGCCCCTTGCTCTTCGCGAAGTGCAGCAGCTCGTGCGCCTTGATGGTGTTGGTCTGGTGCACGTGGTCGTAGTCGTAGTCGAGCCCGACGCTCTTGGCGATGCCGGTCACGCGGTCGAGCATCATGTCGACCTGGTCGGGCGCGATGCCCTTGCGCTGGCTCAGGAAGTCCTTGGGCGAGCCGTCGAAGTCGACCGGGGTGTCGGGAGCGAGCTCGAACGAGTGGTACTCCACCTCGACGTCGCCGCCGAACTGCGCGGCCCCCGCCTCGAACTTGCGCTTGCCGATGTAGCACCACGGGCACTGCACGTCGGACCAGATATCAACCTTTATGGGAGTACTCACCCCAGAGCCAACGCCCCACCCCGCCCCTTATTCCCGGCGGGTTTCGGAAATTCAGGAATCGCGGATTTTCGCCAGGCGCTGCGGGCCGGAAATACGGGCTTTTTGAGTGGATGCGCGACGCCGGTTCCTGAATTTCCGCACGAACAGGCGGGTGCCCGGGCGGCTATGGCGCGCTCGACGGCGAGCACGATGCGGTCCCACTTGCGGAAGACCATGTTGGCGCTCGGCCGCAGCGGGTGCAAGCCGGCGGTCGTGATGTCGAGGTCCTTCGTGCGGTCTTCCTCGAAGCGGCTCTCGTGGAACTCCCGCCCGTCGGTCTCGATGCCCACGCAATCGTCGACCACGAGGTCGATGCGCTCGAGGTCGCCCAGCCGCACCTGTATATCGACGTCGTGTCCGAGCATCCGGAGTCGGGTTCGCGTGAGACTCTCCGGCAGGCTCTCACAACGGCCGTCCACCCATTCCCTGATCGCCCGCCGGTTACGCGGAAGGTGCGCGAAGATCCGCTCGAAGTCCATCCGGTCGATGCGGCCGGTGTGCACCGCCCAGTCGAGCGCCGCCACCGCGGTCTCGAACTCTTCGTCGAGCACCACACGCACGAGGGCGTCTCGCAGGTCCACGCTCGTCGCGGTGCCTCTGCGCGCCACGCCGCCGTCGTCCCAGTGCAGCGCCAGACCCTTCACGTGCCGCTTGGCGAGTTGGACGAAACGGTTGGACGGCGTGCGCAGCCGGGCCGCGTTGTCGTGCACCGACACGTGAAGCGGATGTCTGCCCAGCACCCAGCCACCGGCGGCGATCACCGCCGAGATACCGGTCAGCCTGCCGCCGACCCGCACGGCGCGTACCCGGGGATCGTCTTCCGCCAACGTGGAGTACCAGCCCTGCCGCGCCCGGATCACCCTGCCGCCCCTCACCGCGAGCGTGAGGTCGAGGTCGCGAGCGCCGAGCGCCACGAGCTGCTGTTTCTGGGCCATGCCGCCGAGCCGATCGACGAGTTCCGCAATGTCCGCCATCCCGGTATGGTGGCCGCCGCAGTTGCGCCGTAGGGCGGCCCCGCACAGCCCGTGCGGGCGCCCGCCGCGCTCGCACCTGTGGAGGGGTGGACGGCCGGACGCCGGTCGAGACGACCACCCCGCCCGTCGAAAATTCAGGAATCGCGGTCGGTGCGGGCGACCGGATGCGCCAGAACCCGCTCGTCGCCCGTTTGCTGGCGACGGGATGTCCTGAGTTTCCGAATTGGGGCGGGAGTGCGGGTGACGGGCGCCGCGACATCCGCCACCGCTTTTTGCGAACTCAGGAAATCGCGTCGACTCGGGGGTCGGATGGCGCGGGTTCTCGCGGGGTCGCCGCATGCAAACGCCGCCGTGTCCTGAATTTCCGAAGAAA
>NZ_JBKKAD010000088.1:0-14420 GCF_046714715.1 Conyzicola sp.
AGGTAGACGCGCAGCCTTCCTCGGTCCATGGTCCTCAGTCTCCACCCTCACGCGAGCTCATCGCTTGCTGGCTGCCTGTACGGCGACATTCAGCTCGAGCACGTTGACGCCGGGCTCGCCGTGGAAGCCCAGGAAGCGGCCCTGCGTGTGCTCCTCGATCAGGTCCTCGACTTCTGCGACGTCGAGCCCGTTGGCCTCGGCGACCCGGAGGGCCTGGATCTCGGCGTAGGCCGGCGAGATGTGCGGGTCCAGTCCCGAGCCGGAGGCGGTCAAGGCGTCGGCCGGGACCTGTGACGGGGCGACGGACTCGGCAGCGGCGATCGCGGCGCGTCGCTCCTCGATCGAGGCGATCAGGTCCGGGTTGGACGGACCGAGGTTGCTGGGCGCGGACGCCAGCGTGTCGTAGTCGTTGGGGGAGGGTCTGGAGTGGAACCACTGGTCGCCCTCGAAGTTCTGCCCGATCAGGCGGGATCCGACGACCTGGCCGTCCACGGTGACGGGTTGCCCGGCGGCGCGGTCCCCGAACGCCTGGCCGACGCCCCATATGGCCGCGGGATAGCCGACGCCCAGGACGACGGTGAGCACGACGAGGAGGCGCAGGGCAGCGAGTGATTGGCGAGTGAGGTCAGTGAGCATGTGATCAGCCGATTCCGGGGATGGTCGAGACGAGCAGGTCGATGAGCTTGATGCCGACGAAGGGCACGATGATTCCGCCGAGTCCGAAGACGTAGATGTTGCGGCGCAGCACCGAGGTCGCGGAAGCGGCGCGGAAGCGCACGCCCCGCAGGGCCAGGGGGATCAGGCCCACGATGATGAGTGCGTTGAAGATGACCGCGGACAGGATCGCCGACTGCGGCGTGGCCAGTCCCATGACGTTGAGGCTGTCGAGGGCCGGGTAGGCCGCGACGAACATGGCCGGGATGATGGCGAAGTACTTCGCCACGTCGTTCGCGATCGAGAAGGTCGTCAGCGCGCCGCGGGTGATGAGCAGCTGCTTTCCGATCCGCACGATGTCGATCAGCTTCGTCGGGTCGGAGTCGAGGTCGACCATGTTGCCGGCCTCTTTCGCGGCCGACGTTCCCGTGTTCATCGCGACGCCGACATCCGCCTGAGCGAGAGCCGGAGCGTCGTTCGTTCCGTCGCCGGTCATGGCGACGAGGTTTCCGCCGTCCTGCTCCTTGCGGATCAGGGCGAGCTTGTCCTCGGGGGTAGCCTCGGCCAGGTAGTCGTCGACCCCCGCCTCGGCCGCGATCGCCTTGGCGGTCAGCGGGTTGTCGCCCGTGATCATGACGGTGCGGATGCCCATCGAACGCAGTTCGGCGAAGCGCTCGCGCAGGCCGTCCTTCACGATGTCCTTGAGGTAGACCACGCCGAGCACCTGTCCGGCGCCCTCGGCGTTCTTGGTGGCGACGACCAGCGGGGTTCCGCCGGCGTTCGAGATGTTCTCGATGTAGCCCTCGAGTTCCTCGTGTTCGCTGCTCGCGAGACGCTTGCCCTGTTCGACCCAGGCGATGACGGCGGAGCCGGCACCCTTGCGGATCTGCGAGCCGTCGGCCAGGTCGAGCCCGCTCATCCGCGTCTGAGCGGTGAACGGCACGATCTCGCCCGTGGTGATGTCGTCGCGGCGGAAGCCCTGCGTCAGCGCCAGGTCGACGATCGACTTGCCCTCGGGGGTCGGGTCGCTCAGCGACGACACGGCGGCGGCCTGCACCAGCTGTTCGCGTGAGACACCGCCCATCGGGGTGAACTCGGCCGCCTGGCGGTTGCCGTAGGTGATCGTTCCGGTCTTGTCGAGCAGGAGGGTGGTGACGTCGCCGGCGGCTTCGACCGCACGGCCCGACATAGCGAGCACGTTGCGCTGCACGAGTCGGTCCATGCCGGCGATGCCGATGGCGGAGAGCAGCGCCCCGATGGTGGTCGGGATCAGGCAGACCAGCAGCGCGATGAGCACGGGAACGCTGACCGACGCGTTCGAGTAGCCCGCGATCGGGTTCAGGGTGAGGGCGACGACCACGAAGATGATCGACAGGCTCGCGAGGAGGATGTTCAGCGCGATCTCGTTGGGGGTCTTCTGCCGCGAGGCACCCTCGACGAGCTTGATCATGCGGTCGACGAAGGTCTCGCCCGGCTTGCTCGTGATGCGGATGACGATGCGGTCGGAGAGCACGCGGGTTCCCCCGGTGACGGCGCTGCGGTCGCCGCCGGATTCCCGGATGACCGGAGCGGATTCGCCGGTGATGGCCGATTCGTCGACCGAGGCGATGCCCCAGACGATGTCGCCGTCTCCGGGAATCAGCTCGCCCGCCGTGACCACGACGATGTCGCCGAGGGTCAGGTCGGCGGAGGACACGGGTGCCGTTTCGGCACTCTCCGCCGCGGCGTCGGTGGCGTCGTTGTAGCCGGTCACGCGGTTCGCGGTGGTGCTGGTGCGGGTCTTGCGCAGGCTCTCGGCCTGCGCCTTACCGCGGCCCTCGGCCACGGACTCGGCGAGGTTCGCGAACAGAACGGTGAGCCACAGCCAGACGGCGATACCCCAGGTGAACGATGCGGGCACGGTGGACCCGCCGGAGTCGGCGGCCCCACCCAGGAACGGCTCGGCGATCGCGAGGATCGTCGTGTAGGCGGCGCCGATCTCGACGATGAACATGACCGGGTTGCGCCACATCTGGCGCGGGTCGAGCTTGCGCAACGCCCCGGGCAGAGCGGCGACCAGCTGGGCCCCGGTGAAAGCGCTCTTCTTGGTAGAGGAGCTCGTGTCATCCGGTTTCTGTTCCGGAGCGGACGTTGGAGTGAGTACGGACATGGTTTAGTGCAGCCCTTCAGCAAGCGGTCCCAAGGCCAAAACGGGGAAGTAGGTGAGCGCGGTGACGATGACCGAGACTCCGATGAGCAGGCCGACGAATTGCGGTCGGTGCGTGGGCAGGGTTCCGGCGGTGGCGGGAATCTTGTCTTGGGCGGCGAACGAACCGGCCAGTGCGAGAACGAACACGATCGGCAGGAAACGTCCGAGGAGCATCGCCACGCCGAGCGCGGTGTTGAACCACGGCGTGTTCGCCGTCAGTCCGGCGAACGCCGAACCGTTGTTGTTCGCGGCCGAGGTGAACGCGTAGAGCACCTCGCTGAAGCCGTGCAGACCGGGGTTCCAGATCGACGTCGCGAGCACGTCGTCGCGAACGGCGGGAATCGCGAAGCTCAACGCGGTCCCGACCAGAACGAGCGTGGGCGTGATCAGGATGTAGATGCTCGCGAGCTTGATCTCCTTCGGGCCGATCTTCTTGCCCAGATATTCGGGGGTGCGTCCGACGAGCAGACCGGCGATGAAGACGGTCACGATCGCGAGCACCAGCAGGCCGTAGAGACCCGATCCGGTTCCACCCGGCGCGATCTCGCCGAGCATCATGTTCAGCATGGCCATCATGCCGCCGAGCGACGTGAACGAGTCGTGCATCGAGTTGACGGCACCAGTCGAGGTCAGGGTGCTCGTGGAACCGAACAGCGTCGATCCCCAGATGCCGAACCTGTCTTCCTTGCCCTCCATCGCCGAGCCGGCGAGACGGGTGGCAGCGCCGCCCGTGAGGGTTTCGAAGAGGGTCATCGCCGTGAGCGACACGGTGAAGATGGTCGCCATGACCGCCACGATGGCGTTTCCCTGGCGGGTGTCGCCGACCATCTTGCCGAAGGTGCGGGGAAGCGCGAACGGGATGGCGAGCATCAGCACGACTGAGAACACGCTCGTCCAAGCGGTCGGGTTCTCGAACGGGTGCGCGGAGTTCGCGTTGAAGAAGCCGCCACCGTTGGTTCCGAGCAGCTTGATCGCTTCCTGCGATGCGGTCGGACCGCCTGGCACTGTCGCAGTGCCGCCGGTGAGGGTGGTCACCTCGGTAAAGCCGGCGAAGTTCTGGATGACACCGCCAGCGATCAACACGATGGCAGACACTGCGGCGAGCGGCAGCAGCAGGCGCAGCGTGCTGCGCGTGAGGTCGACCCAGAAGTTGCCGATCGTGCCCGACTTGCGTAGGGCCAGGCCGCGGATGAGCGCGACGGCGACCGCGATGCCGACGGCGGCCGACACGAAGTTCTGTACCACCAGGCCCAGCAGCTGCACCGAGTAGCCCATGGTCACGTCGGGTGAATACGACTGCCAGTTGGTGTTGGCGACGAACGAGGCCGCCGTGTTGAACGAGAGCCCTTCGGGGATCGACGGGAAGCCCAGCGAATAGGGCAGGATCTCCTGCGCGCGCTGGATGCCGTAGACGAACAGCACTCCGACGAGCGAGAAGACCAGCACGCTGCGTAGATACGACATCCACGACTGCTCAGACTGGGAGTTGACGCCGATGAGGCGGTAGAAGCCCCGCTCGACCCGGAGATCCCGCTTCGTGGTGAAGATGCGCGCCATGTAGTCGCCGAGGGGGCGGTAGAGGGCCACGATGATCACGACGACGGTGAGGATCTGGAGAATACCGAAGAGGATCGTCATCAGAATTTCTCCGGTTTCACGAGCGCAAATACGAGATACACGAGAGCGCCGACGGCGAGAGCCACCGCGATAATGTCAAACGCGATCACAGCTTCTCCACCCCCCGGGCGACCAACGCGACAACCGCAAACACGGCTATCGCGACGAAGACGTACACAATGTCGAGCACTGACAACTCTTTCCTGAGACGGAATTACACGACCCCGGTCGGGGTCCGGTGCCAACGAGAGGCACAGCAGACGAGTCAATACCCCGGCCCGGCCCTTCTGACGCGTCCTCATGGAGTCCTTACGGCGGGGCGCAAAACCCTAACGACTTCCTTACGAGGGCGGTGTTTCGTGCGTCCGGGACGGTGTCCGCATGGGATCTGTAAGGATGCGCCGCTGGGGCGTATGGGTGTCGTAAGCAGAGCCCGAGCCGGCGGGAGTCCGGCGTAGACCTGTAGCCATGACCCTCACCCGCCTACTGCCGTCATTGCGGCGTACGCTTCCCGACCCGATCGCCCACGACCTCTGGCCGGAGGCGACGGTCGCCACCACCACCGACGTCGTGGTCTCCGGCATCTCCCTCCTCCGACTCGTGGAGGTGTGCGGCACGCCGTGCATCCACAGCGGAGCCTCCATCGTTCCCGGCACCAACGGCCGCCCCTCGGACACGGCCAAGACGGCCGTCCTGGTCGTGCGCGTCACCGAGGTCATGCTGCACGCCTCGGGAAAGACGGTGATCGAGACCGACGCGCGGCTCGACAACCTGCGTCTGGTCTGGTCGGAGACGCGGCTGATCAATCGCGCCTCCACCGCCCACAGCGGCACCGTGCTCGTTGCCCGCCGCCCGGTCGACCCCGACCTCGTCTTCGCAACGGACGTGTCATCCGTCGACCTGCCCCTCGACCTCGCCGTCGGCGACCTGCTCGCCATCCCGAGCCGCCCGATCACCACCACCTGGGCGCTGCGACCGCACCCGCTGACCGGCACGTTCGAGACTGCTCCCGACATGCCGCAGAGCACGAGCCGGTCGTTCCCGGGCGAGCAGCCGTCGTGGCTGTCCGCCCTGGAGTAGCGCCGCTTACAGCCACTTCTTGACGGTGAACATCACATAGAGGCCGACGCCCGTCGCAAGCATGGCGAGAATGGCCGCCGGGTAGCCCCACTCGGCCTGAAGCTCGGGCATGGTCTCGAAGTTCATGCCGTAGATCGTCGCGATGAGCGTGGGGCCGAAGAAGACGGCGGCCCAGGCCGAGATCTTCTTCACGCTCTCGCTCTGGGCGAGGCTCGCCTCCGTGAGACGGCGCGCCTCGTCGTTCTGCGCGAGCCCGGCCTCGGTGAGGCGGCGCATCTCGTCACTCTGCTGCTGGCCGACCATCGTGGAGTGCAGCGTCAGCGCGTTCTCCAGCAGCGCCCGGAACGAATCCGTGCGCTCGTTGACGCGCAGCACGTGGTCGAGCACGTCGCGCAGATCATCACGTAGTTCGGGATCGACGTGGTACTTGTCGAACCCGCGCTGCAGGCTGTGCAGCATGTCCTTCATCGGGTGCACCGCGCGCTGCAGTTCGACCACGTGCCCGAGCAGGGCGTAGATGGTCTTCGACACCTCCGCCTCGACACGGAAGAGATGGTCTTCGATCTCGTCGACCGCGTTCTCCAGCCGCGCGACGACGGGAGCGTATTCGTCGACGACCTGATCGAGGATCGCATAGAGGATCGCCTCCGTCCCCCGGGCGAGCATCGCGGGATCCGCTTCCAGCCGGCTGCGCACGGCGACCAGGTTGGGCGATTCGGCGTGCCGCACGCTGACGACGAAGCGGGGGCCGACGAAGATGTCGAGCTCGCCGAATTCGATGCGGCTCGACTCGTCGACCAGCCGGGCGGTGCGCAGCACCAAGAACAGCGTGTCGCCGTAGCGCTCGAGCTTCGATCGCTGGTGTCCGTGGGATGCGTCTTCCACCGCGAGTCGGTGCAAGTGGAAGGCGGATGCCACGGAGTCGAGTTCGTCGTCGGTCGGCCGGTAGAGTCCGATCCAGGACACGCCGGGGCGGCCCCCGCCGCGCCCCGCCCGGTCGGTCATGGTCACGTCGGGCAGGCGCACGCCGTCGATATAGACGGCGTCATCAATGAGGGGCATCGGGTCTTCTTTCGATAGGCGGGCGTCGTCTCACCGCCCGGTGCTCACTGCTCGAGCGTGTTGTAGATCTCGGCCCAGCGCGCTTCGTACTGCGCCGCGTCGACGGCGCCGGCGTGCCTGGCTAGATCGAGCGCATGGAACTGCCGCATTGTGGCGGCGAGCAGATCCGGCCTACCCGCGCTCAGCGTGGCATCCGGTTGAAACAGGAAGCCGGCCTCGACGGTGCGGCAGCGCTCTCGCAGTAGACGGCTGCGGCTGCCGCCGACGACGAACCCGGCGAGGTAGACGCAGATCGCCACCGCCACGGCGCTCGTCGACGACACGAGCACGCCCGCCGCCACCATGGCGGCCATGGCGATCAGGGCGCCCGCCACCGGCCAGTTACGGTAAAACGTCAACTGCCGTCTCTCCGCCGAGTTCGTCCCGGGCGGGTAAACCACCACCCGGTATCTGGCGCAGAGCGAACGGGCCGAGGAGGCGACGTCGACCCTCCCCCAGAGCTGGTCGCCCTCGAGCACCCGCGTGCGCATGGCACGGAGCGCCCGCAACGGCTCGATCGGGGATCCCGTGCCCCGGGCAGGAAGAAAGGTCATGCGTCGGCCCGGCTCAGCTGCGCGCCTCGGTGATCCGGGCGGCGATCGACATGACCCGGATGTCGTCGTCGTAGACGACGAAGTCGCTGTCGGGCAGCGATCGTCCCTGGATCGCCTCCCACACCCGGAAGGCGACGGTCGCCCCGTCGACGCGTCCGGAGACCACGAGGGCGTTCACCTTGACGGTATAGGCGAGTTCCTGCTGGGCGGCCGCGCGCATCCGGGTCAGCATGGGCTCGAGGCGGTGGCCGAGAGTCGCGTCGCCGGCCGGGGAGGGATGTTCCGCAACGACGAGGATGCTGGCGCGCTGCGTCATTCCGCGGGTGAGGCCATAGGCCTGCGCCGCGAGCTGCTTGCGGAATGCCCGCAGCTCGCGGCCGCCCCCCGACGGCAGCCGGGCGTAGAGCACGGCCCGCGAGGGCCTCGACGACGCCCAGCGGGTCCTGGTCAGCTCTTCCGGACGGGTGACGCGGCGCACGGGCTCGCCGCCGTAGTTGAGCAGTTGCTGAATGTGTGCCGAAAGGTCGCTCGACTCGCCGGCCACTATGACGCTCATCCGACTACGCCGTTCTGACTTCGTGCAGCAGCGTGGCCCCGACGCACGGGACCACGATCAGGTCGCCCGCGACGAGATCGGAGGGGAGATAGGCCGGAAGGGCCGCGCCCTCTGCCCCGGCCCAGCTGACGGACGCGGACGAGAGGTGCACGGTCGCTTGCCGGCCGATGACCCGGGCTTCGGCGACGGTGGGCCGGCATCCGCCCATATTCGCATCGATGGTGACGTGTAATCGCAGGTCGCTGCGCCACTCGGCGGCGATGACCCGCGTTACGACGACGGATGCCCTCTCGGTGGCCGATGCTTCCCCGGCGTAGTCCCTGGCACCCGAGTTGTGCACGCTCGGCGTACCGCACCACTTCACGAGGCGGGTGAGGGCGACGGCGGCGACGACGACGTCGTCCGGCGTGTGCTCGGTGAACGCCGGCCACGCGTGTGCGTCGATCGGACGGGTCGTGCGCGGCTGCGGTCGGGTCGTCTGGGTGATGGTCATGATCCGACTGTGCACCCGATGAATCGCCCCGGACGACGGCCTAACGGTCTCGATACGACGGGCCCGGCGTTCCTAACGGCATCCACACGCACGGGCCCCGATTCACGCGCGCGGGCAGTCCTCGTAGACGCCCGCCCAGAGCGCGTCGTACTCGGCGCGGGTCAGGAGGCCGCGGTCGTTCAGGGTGTCCATGGCTCGCAGCCGATCGGTCGCGGTGTTGAAGAAGCCGATGTCGCCGACCGTCTCGAAGCTCCCGCCGATCGGAACCGAGACGATATCCACGTGCCTCGAAGCGGAGCGGATTCGCGTGGTCGAGACGAAGGCCGCGACGGTGCCGCCCGCGTAGACGGAGACGAGCGACGGGGCCACCACGGCCAGAGGCAGGCCGCCCAGCGCGACCAGCAGCATCAGGCCCAGCACAGCACCGGCGATGGGCCAGGTGCGGTAGAACTGCAGCGCGCGCCGCTCGGCCGGGGTGGTGTCGGGTGGGTAGACCGTCAATCGCGTGCGGTTCGCCGTCGTGCGGCCGGTGGCCCGCGCCTCGATCCTGCCCCAGTGGTGCGATCCCTCCAGCACGTGTTCGGCGGCGTGGGCGACGGCCCGCGTGGCCGCGTGCGCGTGATGGGATGCTGTGAGCGAATGGAACAGGGTCATGGCCACACGCTACGACGCGCCGAACGCTCGAATGAGCGTCCTCACGGTGTGCATACGGGATGCGGACGACTTCTCTACGGCCGACGGGCGATCCGCGTGGCACGCAGGTCAGTCCCGTGGGGCCGCAGCCAGCTTCGCGGTGCGGGCGTGCGCGAGAGCCCAATCGAGAGCGTGGTCGGCGACCTCCTCCCACCCGGGTTCCGCGCAGATCCAGTGGGAGCGTCCGGGGAACTCGATGTACTCGGTCACGGCCGGCGACTTCGCATAGTGCTTGGCGTTCGACTTGTTCACCGCCGGCGGCATGATGTGATCCTTCTCACCACCGATGAAGAGCAGCGGCGCCCGATCGGCGGCGTAGTCGACCCAGGTCTCCTGCTTGCCCGGTGTGAAGTTGGCGAGCAGGCCGTAGGCCCACACCCAGTTGCCCGGCGCCGCGATGGCGTACTTCTGCCAGACAGCGTCGGAGTCTTCGCGCGAGAGCGTGTTGGCGAAGGCGTAGTGGAATTCCTCCGCGGTGAATGCGACTGCCTTGTGATAGTTCGCGGGGTTCTTCAACGCGGGGAACAGGGATCTGGCCTGCGACAGGGGCGTCACGCGCACGCCCTCTGTCGGTGCGGAGTCGACGACCACGGCGGATGCGCCGAGACCCCGGGCGAGCAGCAACTGGGTGAGGGTGCCGCCGAAGGAGTGCCCCATGATGATCGGCGGCCGCGGGAGGGCCTCGATCTGCGCGGCGATGTGGTCGACGGTCTCCGGAACGGTGAGCTTCGCGATGACGTCGGCATTCTCACGCAGCCTCTCCACCTCGATCTCGAATCCGGGATAGGCCGGCGTCAACACGGTGAAGCCCTTCTCTTCGAAGCGCGCCTTCCATCCCTCCCAGCTGCGCGGAGTCATCCATAGTCCGTGCACGAGCACGATGGTGTCGGGGGTCTCTGTGGTCATGATGCAGTCCTTTCGAGTGAGGGGAAACGGGATCGAATCAGGAATCGATGAAGGCGAGCAGGTCGGTGTGCAGACGCTCGCGCTCGGTATCGGGCAGGCCGTGCGCGCCTCCCTCGTAGACGGTGAGGGTGGCGCCGGCGATTGCTGCCGCGGATCGTTTGCCGCCGACGTCGAATGGCACGATCTGGTCGTCCGAGCCGTGGATCACGAGCGTGGGAACGTCGACTTTTGCGAGGTCGGGCCGGAAGTCCGTCGCAGAGAATGCGGCGATGCACTCGTAGGCTCCACGGTGACCGCAGGCCATGCTCTGTAGCCAGAACGCGTCACGCACGCCCTGCGAGATGTCGGAGTTGCGGTTGTGGCCAAAGAACGGACCGTCGGCGAGGTCGCGATACAGCTGCGAACGGTCGGATGCCTCGCCGGTGCGCAACCCGTCGAATACCGCCATGGGCACGCTGTCGGGGTTGTCGTCCTGTTGCAGCATCAGTGGGGGAACCGCCGATACCAGCACCAGCTTGGCCACCCGATCGGTGCCGTGGCGACCGATGTAGTGCACGATTTCACCACCTCCCGTCGAGTGGCCGACCAGCGTGGTGTCGGTGAGGTCGAGGTGATCCATGAGGCAGGCGAGGTCGTCTGCGTAGGTGTCCATCTCGTTGCCGTCCCACGTCTGCGTGGATCGACCGTGGCCGCGCCTGTCGTGGGCGATCGCGCGATGCCCGTGCTCGGCGAGGAAGCGGGCGGCGGCGTCCCACGCATCCGCATTCAGCGGCCATCCATGACTGAGGACGACCGGCGAACCTCCGCCTCCCCAGTCTTTGTAGAAGATCTGCGCGCCATCGTCGGCGGTTACATACGGCATGGATGCCCCTCCTCGTCTACGGGGGTGTGAACGGATGACCCATGCTCCCGCGAAGGGAACGCACCGCGAACCACGTGGTGCGCGTAGTCGTGACGATTCAGTTCGTAGGGAACCGCTCGGAAAGCTGGCGACGGGAGGTCACGCCCACCTTCCGGAAGACCTTGCGAAGGTGGTAGTCGACGGTGTTGGCCGTGATGAACAGGGCTGCGCCGATCTCGGTGTTGGTGTGGCCGCGCGCGGCCAACCGGGCGATGGTCGACTCCTGCGGGGTCAGATCCTGCGCCGACCTCGGTCTGTGCTCGGCAGCTTTCAGGCCCGTCGCTTCCACCTCACGTCGTGCTCTGGCGGCAAAAGCCGATGCTTCGGTTCTCTCGAAGATCTGCAGAGCGCGGTGCAAATGCTCCCGGGCTTCGCGACGTCGTCTGGCCCGGCGCAGCCACTCCCCGTACAGCAGGTGGGCGCGCCCCAGCTCGCCCACCACCGTTGATTCGGTCAGCTGCTCGATCGCGAGAAGGTAGAGCGCTTCGGCGTCACCGTCGTCAGCGAGCAGCGCTTCGCAACGCGCAGAGACTCCCCGGATCCACGGGGTGTCCGTGTGTGCCGCGAATTCGGCCAGCCGATCAGCTGATGCTCTCACCCGGTGCGCGTTTCCGCTCCGCACCCCGGCTTCGACGAAGTCGGGCAGCTGTTGGTAGGTGACCTGGAGGAACGGGCGCTCGATCAGCGGGCTCAGGCGTTCGAACGCATCGCGATAGTGCCCGTCGGCGATCTGCCGAATGCTCAGACCTGTCATGGCGATTGTCCACGCCCCCGCGAAACCGGTCTCCAAGACGGCGGCCGCGATCGCCTCGACCTGGGCGACCGGCACCCCCGTCCACGCGAGATAGGAGGCGTTCACAACTTGCTCGCGATCGTAGCCGATCGCCTGGCGCAGTTCACGCACCTGCTCTATGTACCGGCCTGATGCCGCCGGGTCGCCGCGGACGAGTTCGATCAGTCCGAGCAGCCAGAGCGACTGGTCGACGTCGCGGAGCCTCCCCCGGCGCCGCGCGGCCCGGGCCGTGCGTTCGAGCAAGGCGACGCACGCTCCTTCGTCCCACAGGGCCATCGTCAGTGCGATGCCGAAATGCCCGATCTCGAGCAGAACCGAGTCGTCCTGTCGGGCGAGCATCGCCAACGCCTCACGCATCCGAGGTGCCGCCCGCTCGTAGGGCAACAGAATATGCGCGCTGAGAGCGCGCAGAGCGATGGCGAGCGGCCCCTCCGCGACCGCGGCACCGTCGGCGAGACGTTCTCCGAGCTGGCGAAGCGTCACTCCCTGCGCGGCCCACTCGGCCATCAACATCATGTCGAACGCCCGGATGAGCGCTCTCTGCTCCAGGTCGGGCGCGCTGTCGTGAAACCGTTCGGCGGCGCGAAGCATCGACGCGGCACCGGAAAGGACCTCGTCGCGGTCCGCGACGAACATGGCCGCCAAGACCCGTAGTTGGATGACACGACCAGCGCTTATCGGATCGAGGGCATCCACGTCGACGCCGGCGATCAGCTCGCGAGCGAGGTGGGCAGCACCCGCACTCATGGCCGCCTCGGCGGCGGCGAGCAGCCGGAGTGCACGGGCGATCCCCGGGGGCGTGAGTTCGGCGGCGCGCGTGAGTAGCCGGGCCTTCGACGCGCTTCCCCCGCGTTCGGCCGCGGCATCCGCGACGATCTCAAGCCTTTCGGCGACGGCTTCGTCGGTGCCGGTGGTCGCGGCGGCCGCGTGCCAGACGGCAAGCTCGCCGCGCCCTTGAGCATCGGCCTCCAGCCACAGGGCGCCGTGCACACGCCGTCGATCGGAATCAGGCATCCCGTTGTACGCGGCCGACCGCACCAGAGGGTGTCTGAACACGACCGAATCCCGCACGGAAGCCAACCGGGCACGTTCCGCTGCGGCCGCCGCATCGTGCGCCAGCCCCAGTCGGGAGGCTGCGCCACGGATGATCTCGCTATCGCCAGAGGACTCAGCCGCGGCCACCAGCAACCACAGCCGCGTATCTTCCGGAAGATGCTCGATGCGTTTCAGGTAGTGACTTTCGAGTCGATGGCCCACGGGCATCGGAACCGGAACAACCCAGGCGTTGGTCAACTGGCGGGAACTGAAGTCCCGCGAGAGTTCGATGAGCGCGAGCGGGTTGCCGCCGGTCTCCGCGGCGATCTGCGTCGCCAGAAGCGGGTCGACAGCCGCGGTCGTCGACCGGTTCAGCAGCGCGACCGACGTCGTCGCGGTGAGGCCGCCGAGTTCGATCACGGGAACCCCCGCGGCCGCGGCATCGACGCGCGCGTCGGGGCGAGTGGCCAGCACCAGCAGCACGCGTTCGGCCTCAAGCCGCCGGGCGACGAAGGTCAACACCTCGAGGGATTCGTCGTCGATGTGGTGAGCGTCGTCCACGATGCACGAAATGGGGTCCACCTCGCTCGACGCGGCCATCAACGAAAGCATGCCGAGGGCAACCAGGTAGCGGTCCGGCGGCTCCCCATCGGCGATACCCGCAGCGATGCGGAGGGCCCTCGAGTGCGTGGGGGTCAACGCGCCGAGGTAACCGGAGAGCGGACGGCCGATGCGCTGCAACGCCGCGTAGGGCATCGCGGACTCGACCTCGACGCCGTCGGTGCGGATGACCCCGGGCAGCCCGGATGCGAATTCGTTAAGCAATGCCGTCTTGCCGATGCCCGGCTCCCCGCGGAGGAGGATCGATTTGCCATGTCCGTTGCGCGCGGCAGCCGCCAGCGCGCTCAAGCGCTCGAGTTCGTCGACCCGGCCGATGACGGTGGAACCATAGGCGTCTATGACAAGCGATGGTAGTGGGCTACTCGGCCGTGTGTCACCTGCGAATCGTTGGTCGCGGTCACCAACGCAGGAAACCCGCCAGATCACGGGGATCGAGCGGGTTTCAAATGCGGGCTCCTCGCGTATCTCATCTGGCCATATAGACGCTGGGCTCGCACGGACCCCCAAATCGGACGATCCTCCAGTCACTTTTCAGAAATCCTCTCGGTCTCCATCCAGAGGCGGAACCATGGGGATTCTGACACCAACACTGCATCCCGTTCCTTCGCCCGAGCCACGCCCTTCCAGCACCTGCCTTTCGGCGCTCCCGCGGCCAAATTGCCACTAAACCGTCACGCCGCGTGGCCGCCGAGCGCACTCCAGTATTCCGCCGTCGGCTCGTCCCACTCACGACCCGGCAAGGCCGTCCCGCCACCGCTTCTCGCCCGCGACGAAAGATCCGGGAGGCGAATCCGATGAAATACGACGCCGAGGCCTACGACATGGATGACGACTACTTCGAGGGTGCCGGGAGGCCTTCGTCGCGCTTCAGCTATCCCATGTCGCCGATGGTCAGTTCGTTGTACGGGACTGAGTTCGGTCGGTCGGACCCCGAGAGCCTCAGATGCCTGTCCGAACAGATGGACGACCTTCCGGACCGTCGCCGTCGTTGGCTGCTTGAGTTCGCCGACCGCATCGAGGCCGCTGGCTATGAGTCTTTCGCGGAGGTGCCATCCGATCGTTTTGACGAGATTACCCAGCTCTACTAGCGGCGGCCGCGCGCTAGCTCCCCGCTTCCCACTAGACCACCACCACCACCACCACCACCACCACCACCACCACCACCACCACCGAGAAAGTGATCACCATGTCCAGCACCAGCACCAGCACCAGCACCAGCACCAGCACC
>NZ_JBKKAD010000089.1:0-3653 GCF_046714715.1 Conyzicola sp.
GTCGCGCTCATCGGCGCGCGCCGGTTTCCCGGCCCGGTCGTCGCGATCGTGGCGGCCGCGGCGGGCGCCGACCTGCTGCTCGCCAGCGGCACCGACGGTCCGCCGTACATCTCTTTCGCCTTCGCCATCGGCGCGGCGATCGTGCGCGGGGCTCGACTGTGGGCGTGGATCTCGATCGCCGTCGCCTGGGTCGGCACCATCGCCCTGTCGTCGATCTTCGGGCTCGACTGGCAGCCGTGGCGCATCGTCGGCATCACGATCGGAATCCTGCTCGTCGTCGGCGCCGCCGAGGGGGTGCGCAACCGCCGCGACCGTCTCGAACGGTTTCGGGCGACGATCGCCACCCGCCGGCAGAGCGAGGTGCAGGCCGAGCGCGTGCGCATCGCCCGCGAACTGCACGACGTGCTGGCCCATTCGCTCAGCCAGATCAACGTGCAGGCGAGTGTCGGCCTGCACCTCATGGACAAGCAGCCGGAGAAGGCCGCCGCCGCCCTCGCCAGCATCAAGGAGACGAGCAAGACCGCCCTCGACGAGGTGCGCTCGGTGCTCGGCGTGCTGCGCGCAGAGGCCGGCACCGACCCGGGCGCCCCGCTCGTGCCCGAACCCGACCTCTCCCGCCTGGCCGGCCTCGCGGCATCCGTCACCTCGCAGGGAGTCGACGTGACGCTCGACAACCGGCTCGGCGCCGCGCCGCAGGCGGTTCAGCTCGCGGTGTACCGCATCGTGCAGGAGTCGCTCACGAACGTCGTTCGCCACGCGCGGGCGACCAGCGCTCTGGTCGTGCTCGAGGAGGTCGGCGGCGAGTACCGGGTGAGCGTCACCGACGACGGCGAGGGCGTCTCCGCCCAGTCCGAGAGATCCGGCGGCCGGGGCCTGCTCGGCATGCACGAGCGCGCCGAGCTGCTCGGCGGCACCCTCGACGCCGGGCCGGCCCCCGGGCGCGGCTTCCGCGTCGTCGCCACCATCCCGAAGAAAACCTCCGATTCCGAGAAAGACGGTGCCTGAGTGATCCGCGTAGCGATAGCCGACGACCAGCAGCTCATCCGCGGCGGCTTCCGCAGCCTGCTCGAGTCGGAGGACGACATCGAGGTGGTCGGCGAGGCCGGAACGGGGGTCGAGGCGGTCGCGCTGGTCGGCGCGCAACGACCCGACGTGGTTCTGATGGACATTCGGATGCCCGACGGTGACGGCCTCTGGGCGACGGAGCAGATCGCCGCCAACCCCGACCTCGGGGCCACGCACATCGTGATCGTCACCACGTTCGAGCTGGACGAATACGTGGGGCAGGCCATCCGCGCGGGCGCCAGCGGGTTCCTGGTGAAAGATACCGAGCCGGTCGAGCTCATCCGCGCCGTGCGCGTGGTGGCCGGCGGTGACGCGCTGCTCAGCCCCGGCGTCACCAAGCGGCTGCTCGAGCGCATAGCGGGCGACCTGCGCGAGGCGCCGAACACCGCGCGGCTCGACGTGCTCACCGACCGGGAACGCGAGGTGCTCGGGCTCGTCGGCCTCGGGCTCACCAACGAAGAGATCGGCCGTTCGCTGTTCCTGAGCCCGCTCACCGCCAAGACCCACGTCTCGCGCATCATGTCGAAGCTCGCCGCGCGCGACCGCGTGCAGCTCGTCGTCGTGGCGTACGAGACCGGGCTCGTCGTTCCGGGCCGAGCGTAGTACGCCGCCCGCCCGCGGTGCTCCCGGCGGAGTAGCGCGGGTGCCGCCGCCGGGCAGATTCGCATCCTCGGTCAGGCCGCGAGGCTGGAGTCAGTGGTTCCGACGGAACCCCCGACGAATGGATTACCCGTGATATCAACACTCACCGCTGCGTCGATCGCCGCCCACGCGGGCGGACCGTGGGGCGGGGGATTCGGCTGGTTCTTCCTGCTGATCCCGCTGTTCTGGATCGCGTTCTTCGCACTGATCTTCGCGATCGTGCGCCGCTCGCGCCGCGCCGCCTGGGGCGCGGGCTACGGGCCAGGCTCCGGCTTCGGTCCCGGCTTCGGACCGCGCTGGGCCCAGCCCGGACGCGCCGCCGAGTCGACCCTCGCCGAGCGCTTCGCCCAGGGCGACATCAACGAGCAGGAGTACCGCGCCCGCCTGGAGGTGCTGCGCGCCAACAGCGACTACGGCGATCCGACCCGCAAGTGACCCACGCGCTAGTCTCTCTCTTGGCCGGTTCCGGTCAAGAGGGAGACACCGCGTGAACACCTGGATCGACGAGAACTCGATGGTTCTCATCATCGCGCTGGCCACCGCCGGCGCGATCCTCCTCGTCGCCTCCCTCGTGCTGCTGGCGCTCTGGCTGCGTGCCCGCCGGTTGCGGGCGCGGGAGCGCGCGAGGCGCATCCGGCTCGAAAGAGAACGCAACGACGCCGAACTGACCCTCGCCGAGCAGAACGGGCGGCTGCGCATCATCCGCGAGCTGCACGAGGTGTCGGTGCACGACATGTCGGTGATCATCGGCCAGGCCGACGGCGCCCGGTACGCGGGTGAATCCGACCCGACGGCCGCGGTGCGCGCCGCAGCGGTCATCGCCGACGTGGCCCGCTCCACTCTCGCCGACCTGCGCCGCGTGATGACCGTCGTGCGCGAGGCCGAGGTCGACGTCGACGTGCATCCCGCTCTGAAGAGCACCCGCGGACTCGTCAAACTCAGGACCGAGGCCGGCCTGCGCATCACCTTCGAGGAGACGGGGGAGCGCTACGACCTCAACCCGGGCGCCGAGCTCGCGGTCTACCGCATCCTGCAGGAGTCACTCGACAACGCACTGAAGCACGGAGGCGAGGGCACCGAGGTGACCGTGGTCTTCACCTGGACCGAGGAGGGCTTCCAGCTGCGGGTCGACGACGACGGCGTGCGCAACGAGCTGCGCCGCTCGGGGCTCAACCCCAACGACGCGTCGCAGCACCGGCCGGGCGAGATCGACGACGACCTGTTCGCGCTCACCGGAGTCATCGGCGGCGCCGGAATCACCGAGATGCGCGAGCGCACCGAGCTCTTCGGCGGCGTCTTCACCGCGACGCTCAACGCCGGGGTCGGGTTCTCGATCGCCGCGAGCTTCCCCTCCATCCGGTACCACAACGGCGTGCACGGGGTAAATCTGGACCCGCAGTGATCACGGTCCTCATCGCCGACGACCAGCCGCTGCAGCGCGCTGGACTGCGCATGGTGCTCGGTTCGCAGCCCGATATCGAGGTGGTCGGCGAGGCCGGCGACGGCGCGCAGGCGCTCGCCCAGGTGCGGCGCACGCGCACGGACGTCGTGCTGATGGACCTCCGGATGCCACGGGTCAACGGTCTCGTCGCGAGCGAACGCATTACCGGCGACGCGCGGGTGCTCGCCCTCGGGCCCGCACCCCGGATCATCCTGATCACGGCCCTCGAACTCGACGAACACGTGCCGGGTGCGGCCGACGCCGGTGTCTACGCCATGGTCTACAAAGACGTCGAGCCCGAGGTGCTGCTGTCGATGGTGCGGGCGGCCGCGGCGAACCCGTAGCCGCCCGAGACGCTACTCGTCGAGGTTGTCGACCCCGGGCAGCCACTCGAGGCCGTCGACGCCCCAGCCCTCGCGGCGCACGGCTTTGGCGGCCGCCTTGGCGTGCTTGGTCTCGAGACGGTCGGCGTAGAGGATGCCGTCGAGGTGGTCGTACTCGTGCT
>NZ_JBKKAD010000090.1:0-15003 GCF_046714715.1 Conyzicola sp.
CTACAAGGCCGTCGGGCCAGCCGACGGCTGGGTCATCGGCGCCGAAGAAGCCGTGCGCGGCTCCGGTCTGCGCGTGCTGCCGCGCACCAGCGACCTCGCGATGCCCCACGTCTGGGAGATGTTCGCCCGGTTGGGCGACCCGATCACGGGCGCGACCGACGCGCAGCCGCTCTGGCTCGCCGTGACCCTCGCCGCCCTGTTCAGTCTCGGTGTAGCCGCTGCCGGCCTGCTGATCGCGCTCGTCGTCGGTTTCGCCCTCGCCCTGCTGATGCAGCGTTTCCGCGTCGCCGAGTCGGCCGTGCTGCCGCTCGTGATCCTCAGCCAGACGGTGCCGCTCATCGCTCTCGCCCCGCTCGTGAAAGGCTGGGGCTCGAAGCTCGAGTTCGGCCCGTTCGAGTGGGAGAACTGGATGTCGGTGGCCGTGATCGCCTCGTACCTCGCGTTCTTCCCGATCGCGGTCGGCGCCCTGCGCGGTCTGCAGTCGCCCGACGTCATCCACACCGAACTCATGCACTCCTACGCGGCGAGCCGCTGGCGCACCCTCGTGCACCTCCGTCTGCCGGCGAGCGTGCCCTACCTTCTTCCCGCCCTGCGCCTCGGCGCGGCCAACGCCGTCGTCGGCACGGTCGTGGCCGAGGTCTCGATCGGCCTGCCCGGCGGCATCGGTCGCATGATCCTCGAGTTCGCGAACTTCGCCTCGAGCGACCCGGCCAAACCCTGGGCCCCCATCTTCGGCGCGATCGTACTCGGCCTCGTGGCCGCCGGTCTCGTCGCCCTACTCGGTCTGGCCTTCGGCCGGTACCGTCGCGCGGAGGTACACGCATGAGCCACACTTCGGTCCCTGAGCTTGTCGAAGGGCGGCCCGCGGTCGACGTCCGGGGCGTCGACCGCACGTTCACAAGCCAGAAGGGCGCGACGGTCACCGCGCTCAGCGACGTGAGCCTCACCGTGGCTCCCGGCGAATTCGTCTCGCTCATCGGGCCGAGCGGCTGCGGCAAGAGCACGCTGCTGCGCCTCATCGCCGACCTCGACACCCCGACCGCGGGAACCATCACCGTGTTCGGCAAGCCCGCCCGGCAGGCCCGTCTCGACCAGGACTACGGCATCGCCTTCCAGCAGGCCGGGCTGCTGCCGTGGCGCACGGTCACCGCCAACATCGAGCTGCCGCTCGAGCTGCACGGCGTCGCCAAGGCCGCGCGCGCCGCCCGGGCGAGGGAGCTCGTCGAGCTCGTCGGTCTCGGCGACTTCGCCGACCACTACCCCGACCAGCTCTCCGGCGGCATGCAGCAGCGGGTGGCCATCGCCCGGTCGATCGCCGAGCGGCCCCGGCTGCTGCTGATGGACGAGCCGTTCGGCGCGCTCGACGAGATGACGCGCGAGCACATGCAACTCGAGCTGGTGCGCATCACCGCCGAGACCGGGGCCGCCGTCGTGTTCGTGACGCACTCGATACCCGAGGCCGTGTTCCTCTCCGACCGCGTCGTGGTGATGTCGCCCCGCCCCGGGCGCATCCGCGACATCGTCGACGTGCGTCTCGGAGCGGCGTCCGAACGCGGAGAGGACCTGCGCGAAAACGCGGGCTTCTTCGAGACCGTCACGAGGGTGCGCGAGGCGCTGCACGGTTCGGATGCGCCCGCGGTGGGAGTGGACCTGCGATGAACCGGACGGCCTCGTCGTTCGTCACCCGGGTGCTGCCACCCGTCGTGCTGTTCGTGCTGCTGCTCGCGGTCTGGCAGCTCGCGGTGGTGGTCGGCGGCATCCCGCCGTTCCTGCTGCCGAGCCCGGCGGCGATCGTCGACCGGTTCGCCGAACTGTTGCCGAGCATCGTGGCGGCGAGCCTCGTGACGGGCGGCAATGCCCTCGTCGGGCTGGTCATCGGGTCGGTGCTCGGGGTCATCGCGGCCGTCGTCGCCGCGTTCGTGCGCGTGCTCGACGAGATGTTCGCGCCGGTGATCGCCGCGATCGCCGTCGTGCCGATCGTGGCGCTCGCACCCGTGCTCTACACGATGTTCGGGGCCAACTTCGAGGTCGCGCGGGTGATCGTGGCGGCGATCGCCGTGTTCGTGCCCGTGTTCATCAACAGCCTGCGCGGGCTGCGGCAGGTGCGCCCGGTGCACCGCGACCTGATGCGCGCCTACGCGGCATCCGGATGGCGCACGGCGCGCACGGTGACGATCCCGAGTGCCCTCCCGTTTATGTTCACGGGGCTGCGCATCGCCTCGTCGCTCGCGGTGATCTCCGCGGTCGTCGCCGAGTATTTCGGCGGACCGCGCTCGGGGATCGGGTCGTTCATCACGTCCGCGGCATCCGGAAGCAACTACGCCAGCGCCTGGGCCTTCGTGGTCGGCGCGATCATCGTCGGACTCGTCTTCTACACGGCGACGCTGGCCGTCGAGAAGCTCTTCACCCGTCACCGACCCACCTGAACCCCCACCCAAGAGATCCACAACCAGGAGGCACCAGTTGAAGCACAGCACACGAATCACCTTCGGGCTCGCCGCAACCGCGGCGGTCGGCGCGCTCGTCCTCTCGGGATGCAGCGCGAGCGAACCGGACGCCGACAGCGACTCGGGCTCCTCGGGGCTGACCGAGGTCAAGCTGCAGTTGCAGTGGCTCACGCAGGCCCAGTTCGCCGGGTACTACGCCGCAGCGGCCGAGGGCTACTACGAAGACGAGGGCCTCGACGTGGAGATCATCCAGGGCGGCGGCGACATCGTGCCGCAGGACGCGCTGGCCAACGGCGACGTCGACTACGCGATCTCCTGGGTGCCCAAGGTGCTCGGATCGATCGAGAACGGCGCGAATATCACCAACGTGGCGCAGATCTTCGAGCGCTCGGCGACCCTGCAGGTGTCGTTCGCCGACCAGGGAATCACCTCGGCCGCCGACCTCGCCGGCAAGACCATCGGAAGCTGGGGCTACGGCAACGAGTGGGAGCTCTACGCCGGCCTCAACGAGGCGGGTGTCACCGACGAGGTGACCGTCGTGTCGCAGAACTTCGACATGAACGCGCTGCTCTCCGGCGACATCGACGCCGCGCAGGCCATGACCTACAACGAGTACGCGCAGCTGCTCGAGACCGTCGACCCCGAGACCGGCGAGCTGTACACGGCCGACGACTTCACCGTCATCGACTGGAACGAGGAGGGCACCTCGATGCTGCAGGACGCAATCTGGGCCGACGCCGGGCGGCTCGCCGACGACGCCGACTACGCCGAGACGACCGTGAAGTTCATCAAGGCCTCGATCAAGGGCTGGGCGTTCGCTCGCGACAACGCGCAGGAGGCCGCCGACCAGGTGACCGCCGCGGGCTCCACCCTGGGGCTCTCGCACCAGTTGTGGATGACCAACGAGGTCAACAAGCTGATCTGGCCGTCGACCTCGGGCGGCGTCGGCATGATCGACACCGCGGCGTGGGAGGCGACCGTCGCCATGGCGCTCGAGACGAGTAACGAGACCGGCGCGACGATCATCACCGAGGAGCCGCCGGCCTCCGCCTACTCGAACGAGTACGTCGAGCAGGCCCTCACCGAACTGCGCGACGAGGGAGTGGATGTCGAAGGCGCCGACTTCGAGCCGCTGACCGTCGAACTCAAGCAGGGCGGCGAGTAGCCTCGCACCAATGCTCCCTGAGCCGCACCTCGGTTCCTGGGCTTGTCGAAGGGCCCTTCGACAAGCTCAGGGAACGCCCGATCCATCACGAAGGACGCATCATGAACGACCTGAACCCCGCCGACGGCCAGCTCGCCTACGACCTCGACCGCGCCCACGTCTTCCACTCCTGGAGCGCACAGGCGGCACTGACGCCGCTCGTGATCGCCGGGGGAGCGGGCTGCGACGTCTGGGACTTCGACGGCAACACCTACCTCGACTTCTCCAGCCAGCTGGTGAACACCAACATCGGCCACCAGCACCCGGCCGTCGTCGCCGCGATCAAGGCGCAGGCCGACGTGCTCACGACCGTCGCGCCCGCCCACGCCAACCTCGCGCGCGGCGAGGCGGCCAAGCGCATCCTCGCCCGCGCCGGCTCGACGTTCGGAAAGGTCTTCTTCACCAACGGCGGTGCGGATGCCAACGAGAACGCCATGAGGATGGCACGCCTGACGACGGGGCGCGACAAGGTCCTCTCGACCTACCGCTCGTACCACGGCAACACGGGAGCGGCCGTGGTCGCCACCGGCGACTGGCGCCGGGTGCCCAACGAGTTCGCGCGCGGCCACGCCCACTTCTTCGGGCCCTTCGAATACCGTTCGGAGTTCTGGGCCGATTCGCCCGAGCAGGAGTCCGCGCGCGCCCTGCAGCACCTGGAACGCGTCATCCAGTCGGAGGGCGCCTCGTCGATCGCGGCCATCCTGCTCGAGACCATTCCGGGAACCGCCGGCGTGCTCGTGCCGCCGCCCGGCTACCTGCGCGGTGTGCGCGAGCTGGCCGACAAGTACGGCATCGTGCTCATCTTCGACGAGGTGATGTGCGGTTTCGGGCGCACGGGCGGCTGGTTCGCCTTCCAGAGCCTGGCCGACGACGACGGTCCCGTCGTGCCCGACCTCATCACCTTCGCGAAGGGCGTCAACTCGGGTTACGTGCCGGCCGGCGGCGTCATCATCTCGGAGACGATCGCGCAGGCGTTCGAGCAGCAGGTGTTCCCGGGCGGGCTCACCTACTCGGGCCACCCGCTCGCGATGGCGTCGATCGTGGCCGCGCTCGACGCGATGGACGCGGACGGCATCGTCGACAACGCCCGCACGATCGGGAGCGACCATCTGGCACCCGGCCTCGCCGAGCTGGCGGCGAAGCATCCGATCATCGGCGAGGTGCGCGGCATCGGCGTCTTCTGGGCCCTCGACCTCGTCTACGACCGCGAGACCCGCGAACCGGTGTCGGGCGTGGTCATCGCACAGCTGAAGAAGGAGCTCATGGCCAGGGGCCTGCTGCCGTTCGCCGCCGACAACCGCATCCACGTCGTGCCGCCGTGCATCGTGACGCCCGAGGAGGTCGCGCGCGCCCTGGCGATCTACGACGAGGCGTTCACGGCGGTCGAGGCGACACTGGCCTAGCGCGAACGAGCGCGAGCGGGGACAGTTTTGGTCGCCAGACGCGCTATCTCCGGCGCCGATCGCGCAACAAGCGACCAAAAGAGGCGTCGGGCAGTGCAGGTGGCGGATCGGGCGCGCATGGATCGCGAGATGTCGTGAATCGGGGTTCGCGCGGTGCGACTGGGCCAGTTTGTGACGACTGGATACGCCGAAGGCCACCATGCGAGGCGGCTTTGGCGGGCGGGGACAGTTTTGGTCGCCAGACGCGCTATCTCCGGCGCCGATCGCGCAACAAGCGACCAAAAGAGGCGTCGGGCAGTGCGGGTGAGCGTCATTTTGGCAACTGGAGGCGATTGCGCGGGATGGATCGGGTGCGCGCACGAGCGCTGACGGCGCCAGTCACGTAGAATTGCCGGTTGTGTCGAACTTCACCCCCACCCCGTTCACCGTCCCGGTGTACGACCTCATGCACCGCTCCGGTGAGATGCGAGAGCACAACCTCGATGTGGTCGTACCCGAACCCTTCGGCAATGCCCTGATCGGCATCGCCGAGAACGCGAAGATGCACCTCGACGTGCGCCTCGAAGCCCTCCACGACGGCATCCTGGTCTCCGCAGACGTCACCTCGGTCGCCACCGGCGAGTGCGGTCGATGCCTCGATGAGATCGAACTGCCGGTCGAAGTCGAGATTCAGGAACTTTTCGCGTACTCTGTTGACGAAGCTTTTGACTACACGGTTGTCGAGGATCACATTGACCTCGAACCGTCCGTCAGGGATGCGGTAGTGCTGTCACTGCCGTTTCAACCGGTATGTCGTCCGGATTGCCCAGGCCTCGACCCGGAAACGGGCGAAAGGCTGGCCGATTTTCCGGACAGGAAACCCAAAGAAATCGTAGATCCTCGCTGGTCCGCGCTCGCCGGGTTCCAGTCGTCCGAATCAGATGTTGTAGGCGAGTCGGAGAAATCCGACAGCGCCGAGAGAGAGAAGAGAAGCTAATGGCTGTACCGAAGCGCAAGATGTCGCGTGCGTCTACCCGCATGCGCCGCGCCCAGTGGAAGGCAACCGCCCCCACCCTGGTGAAGACCATCGAGAACGGCAAGACCGTTTACAGCCTGCCTCACCGCGCAAAGGTTGTCGAAGACTCGACCGGCACGCCCCTGTACATGGAGTACAAGGGCCGCAAGGTCGCGGACGTTTAGTCCACTTGAACTACTGCGAGTCGGCTCGTGACTGGTAACCACTCCAGCCGGGCCGATTTGTCGTCCCTGCTGGCAATCGATATCGAGCCCGCACTACTCGAGCTCGCTCTGACCCACCGCTCCTACGCGTACGAAAACGGGGGAGTGGCGACGAACGAGCGCCTCGAGTTTCTCGGCGACTCGATTTTGGGCCAGGCGGTCACGGTGATGCTCTTCACCGAGCACCCCGACCTCGACGAGGGTGAGCTGGCCAAGCGCCGCGCGAGCCTCGTGTCGACTGTCGCACTGGCCGAGGTCGCCCGGTTCATCGGGCTCGGGCAATACTTGCGCGTCGGCCGCGGCGAAGAACTCACCGGCGGCCGCGATAAGTCGTCGATGCTCGCCGACACGGTCGAGGCCATCATCGGTGCCGCCTATCTCTCCCGCGGCGGCGAAGAGGCCACAGCACTCGTGTACCGGCTGATCGCCCCGCTGCTGGCCGACCCCGAGCGATTCGGCGCCACCATGGACCCGAAGACGAGCCTGCAGGAGCTCTCCGCCCGCAGAAATCTCGGCGCGCCCAGCTACGTCATCGTCGACAGCGGGCCCGACCACCTCAAGCGGTTCCAGGCCACGGTGCTGCTGCAGGACCGCGAGATCGCCACGGGCGTCGGCTCGAGCAAGAAGCAGGCCGAGGTCGCCGCGGCTCTCGACGCGTGGACTCAGCTCTCGCGCGAAGCCCACTAGGGTGCCCGAACTTCCCGAGGTCGAGGTGGTGCGGGCCGGACTCGAACCGGCCGTGAGCGGGGCGACCGTGTCATCCGTCACCGTCTTCGACGAGCGCTCGCTGCGCCGGCACGCCGGCCCTTCCGAAGACTTCGTCGACCGCCTCACCGGGCGCGGCATCGTGTCGGCCGAGCGGCGGGGCAAGTTTCTGTGGTTGCCGCTGGGCGCTTCGACGGGCCCGGGGACCGAGGGTGAGGGGCCCGAGGCCCTCGTCGTGCACCTCGGCATGAGCGGGCAGGTGCTGCTGCGCGACCGCGAGACCGACGACAGGCTCACGCGTATCCGCATCGAGCTCGATCACCCGTTCCACCGCCAGTTGCGCCTCAATTTCGTCGACCAGCGCATCTTCGGATCGATGGCGATCGACCGGTTGGTGCAGACCCCGGATGCGCCCAGCGATCTCGTGCCCAGTCAGGTCGCGCACATCGCCCGCGATCCGCTCGACCCGCTGTTCGATGACCGGGGGTTTCTCGCCCGGCTTGCGCGGCGCAACACCGGGGTCAAGCGGGCTCTGCTCGACCAGACGCTGCTCAGCGGAGTCGGCAACATCTACGCGGACGAGGCCCTCTGGGCGGCGCGCGTGCACTACGACCAGCCGACGTCCACGCTCAGCCGGCCGCGCGCGAAGCTGCTGCTCGCCGAGGTGCGCCTCGTGCTGGCGAAGGCGCTCGGCGAGGGTGGCACGAGCTTCGACGCGCAGTACGTGAACGTGAACGGGGCGAGCGGCTACTTCTCGCACTCGCTGAACGCCTACGGGCAGCAGGGAAAGCCGTGCCCGCGCTGCGGTCGGCCCATCACGAGGGTGTCGTTCATGAACCGCGGCTCGCACTTCTGCGCGTTCTGCCAGCGCGTGCGCTGAGCCCGTGCGCTGAGCGCGGAATAGCCGGTTCGCCGAGCGGGTTGCCCTTCGCATGACAAAAATCGGCAACTCAGACCTCGACGTCTTCCCGCTCGCGCTCGGCGGCAACACCTTCGGCTGGACCTCCGACGAGCAGACCTCCCACGCCGTGCTCGACGCGTTCGTGGCATCCGGCGGTAACTTCGTCGACACCGCCGACGGGTATTCGTCGTGGGTGCCCGGCAACTCGGGTGGGGAGTCGGAGACCATCATCGGCAGCTGGTTCGCCGCCCGCGGCAATCGCGACTCCATCGTGCTCGGCACGAAGGTGAGCCAGCACCCCGAGTTCCAGGGACTCGGCGGCGCCAACGTCATCGCTGCAGCCGACGCCTCGCTCGACCGCCTCGGAACCGACTACATCGACCTCTACTACGCCCACTTCGACGACGCGTCGACCC
Organism: Conyzicola sp.; assembly: GCF_046714715.1. GTDB lineage: Bacteria > Actinomycetota > Actinomycetes > Actinomycetales > Microbacteriaceae > Conyzicola. The sequence continues at coordinate 8,295 of NZ_JBKKAD010000090.1, forward strand.
CGCTCGAGGAGACCGCGTCGGCGTTCAACGACCTGGTCGTCGCGGGCAAGGTGCGCAACATCGCCCTGTCGAACTACACGGCGGCGCGGGTCGCCGAGTGGTTCGACATCGCCGAGCGCAACGGCTTCGCGCTTCCCGTGGCGCTGCAGCCGCACTACAACCTCGTGCATCGCGAGCCGTTCGAGAGCGACTTCGGCGCGATCGTCGCCGCGAAGAACCTCGGCGTCGTGCCGTACTACGCGCTGGCGAGCGGATTCCTCACCGGCAAGTACCGCACGGCCGACGACCTCGGCCAGTCGCCGCGGGGCGGCGGAATCGGCGGCCTGCTGAACGAGAGCGGCCTCGGGGTGCTGGCGGCGCTCGATGCCGTGGCGTCCGAGCGCGGGGTAGCCGTGGCATCCGTGGCCCTCGCCTGGCTGCGCACCCGGCCGGGCGTCGTCGCGCCCCTCGCGAGCGCGCGCACGACCGGACAGCTGCCCGACCTGATCGCCTCCGCGCCGCTCGAGCTGACGGCGGACGACATAGCCGCCCTCGACGCCGCCTCGGCGAAGATCTAGTCTCACGAGTTGCCACAAAACGGGGTGCCGGCGGTCGTTGGTGCCCAGTTAGTGACAGGTCGCGGCAGCTCCACTCAGTCGAAAGTCTGATGCGCAGCGCCGCGACCCCCGGCTATCGTTCGAGGATGAGAAGCCCTCGAATGCTGCCCGCAGTCGCGCTCGTGCTGCTCGCGCTGGCGGGGTGCACTCTCGCAGAACCCGGTGCTGCCGCGCCGACGAAGACCGCCCAGCCGTACGCAATCGACCAGGGCGAAGTCGCTAAGACGCTCGGCGAAGTGCCCGAGGGTGAACCCATGACGCCCGAACGCACGGCCGACTTCATCACGCGCTTCCAGGACTGCCGCTGGGAACTGGTGACACGGTCGTACCCAGAGGCGGTGCGTCCCGCGGTGACTGTCGCCGACACCACCGGCGCCGGCGCCCGGGCGTGTATGTCGGATGGTCTTATCTCCGAGGAGAATGCCATGTCCGACTACGTCTGTCTCGCACAGAATCCGCCGGTGCCGCCCGCGGCGCTCACCGACGCACAGGCCGGATACCTCTACGACTACTGGACCGGATTCGTGCTGCCCTGCTACCACGAGAACGGTTACGAGGTAGAGGCGCAGCCTCCCATCCGCGCCGATTTCGTCGCGCGCTGGCCGTTCCAGAACTGGTCACCGAGGCCGTCGACTCTGGGCGGGGAGGACATCATCGAACTCTTCGCCGAACTCGACCAGTTCTGCCCGGACACGCCCGACGGACTCAGCTGAGCACCTTCTTCCACGCCCCCTCGTAGCCCCACGGCACGAAGCCCAGCGCGTCGTTCAGCTGCAGCATGTTCCGGTTCTCCTCGGCCGTGAACGACAAGACCGACGGATGCCGCGGCTTCACCTCCTCCAGACGCAACAGGTTCGCCGTCTTCAGCAGCATGCCGAGCCGGTGCCCGCGATGTTCCTGCAGCACGATCGTGTCGCCCTGCGTCACCGCGCGCGTGGTCTCCGCCGGAACGTCGAGCTCGGTGTAACCGGCCGCCTCTCCGGTCGGCTGGTGTTCCACGAGCGCGGTGAGCCGCACCCGCGGGCTGGCCTCGAGGTAGTCGTCTTCCGCCCGCACCCGCTCGACGGTCCACGGCGACGTGTCGGGTTCGAGGCCGCCCTGCGGCGCGTCGGTGGCGAGCCGGCCGCGCAGGTCGGCGATCCGCAGCAGGTGCTGCGGCGGTGTGCGGCCCTCCCAGTAGTGCATCCGGTAGTCGATGCCGGCGTCGGCTGTGGCGCCGGCGAACAGGCGCCGCAGCGCGGGCCCGTCCGCGGGTAACGCGAGCCGGCTCATCCGCGCCACCTGTTCCAGGGCGAAGCCGCGCGCGAGCAGGAACCGCGATGCGTCGTCGTCGCGCGGCACCGAGCCGAAGCCGGTGGGCGCCACGATGCGCTCCACCGAGTCGCTCGCGCCCTGGATGACGAAGCCCTGCAGCACCGGGTGCCGCGCATCCGCCGCCAGCGCCTCGACCCGCTCGTACAGCGCCGACCCGATGCCGTGCCGCCGGAAGCGCTGCAGCACCTCGACGGCGATCCAGGCCAGCGGGGTGCCGACCGGCAGCTCGATGACCGCCCGCGCGACGATGCGTCCCGCGACCCTGGCCACGAGCATCCGCTTGCTCTCGAAGGCCTGCGCGTGCCAGCTGGGCAGCAGCTCGTCCGGCCGCACGGCGAGGTCGGAACAGCCGGTGACCTCCACGCCGACCCGGTTGCGCACGCGCGTCATCTCGATGAAGTCGCCGGCGTCCGGTGCGTCGATCGACGCAGGGATCACGAGCTCTCCGATCGAGAAGGCGGTCACGACAGCCGCTTCCTCCAGGCTCCCTCGTAGCCGATCGGCACGAAGCCAAGCTCTTCGTTCACCCGCAGCATGTGCCGGTTCTCTTCGGCGTTGAAGGTGATCACCGACGGGTAGCCGGGATGGTGCTGGTGCAGGGCGGCCAGGTTCGCGACCTTGAGCAGCATGCCCAGCCGGTGGCCGCGGTGTTCGCGCAGCACGAGAGTGTCGAACTGGCCGACCGAGCGCGCGGTGTCGGACGGCAGCGACAGCACGGTGAAACCGACCAGGCGTCCGGTGGGTACGTGCTCGACCGCCGCCGTGAGGGAGGTGCGCGGGCTCGCCGCGTGGCGCTCGTCGTCGGCCGAGACCCTCGCCGCCGTCCACACGTCTTCGGGTTCCTCGAGTCCCGCCGAAGGCGCATCCGTGCTCATGCGCGTGTAGAGCAGCGCGAGGTCGTCGAGCCAGCGCTCGGGCGTCGCGCCGGTCCAGTAGTGCACGGAATAGTCGGCGCCAGAAGCAGCGGATGCCCCGGCGAACGCCGCGCGCAGTTCGCCGTCGTCGAGCGGCAACGGCAGTCGGCTCGCCCGCTCGATCTGTTCGAGCTGGTAGCCCCGCGCGAGCAGGAACCGCACCTCCTCGTTGTCGCGCGGCACCGAACCGGCACCGGTGACGGCGGCGAGCCGCTCGCCCGGACCGTCGGGGGAGGCCGCGTAGACGAGCAGCCGGTCGCGGCCGTCGTCTCGCGCCGCCCGCTCGACGACGTCGGCGATCGCCGTGCCGACGCCGCGACGGCGGAACTCGGGGAGCACCTCGACCGTGACCCACGCCACCCGGTCGCCGGCCTTTTCGACCACGTTCGCCTCGTAGAAGCCGCGACCGACCAGGCGCTCGTCGACGCGCACCCCGAAGAGGCGGTGCGGGGAGTTCTCGTGGTCGAGCCAGAACGGCAGGGTCTCGACGGCGGTCATCTCCAACTCGTGCGTGCCGTAGGCGAGGGCCTCGACGAGGTTGCGCAGCTCGATGGTCTCGACGAAGTCGGCGGCGTTGGGCGAGTCGATGGTCTGGGGTACGACGAGCTCTTCGACGGTGAAGGTGGGTGTCATGAACCCAGTCTCTGCTCAGTCGAGACGGCAGCACAACGCTCCGGGCGCGGCACGACCGGCGCGAACGCGGCGATCCGGTACCGTTGAGCCAGACTTTAGGCCGGAAGGGAGGGCTCGTGTACCTGAAGAGCCTCACCCTCAAGGGCTTCAAATCGTTCGCGCAGCCGACCACCTTCGCCTTCGAACGCGGCGTCACCTGCGTCGTCGGACCCAACGGCTCGGGCAAGAGCAACGTCGTCGACGCGCTGGCCTGGGTCATGGGTGAGCAGGGCGCGAAGACGCTGCGCGGCGGCAAGATGGAAGACGTCATCTTCGCCGGCACCTCGACCAAGGGGCCGCTCGGCCGGGCCGAGGTCATCCTCACGATCGACAACTCCGACGGCGCGCTGCCCATCGAGTACGCCGAGGTGTCGATCAGCCGCACGCTGTTCCGCAACGGCGGAAGCGAGTACGCCATCAACGGCTCGTCGGTGCGCCTGCTCGACGTGCAGGAGTTGCTGAGCGACTCGGGTCTCGGCCGCGAGATGCACGTGATCGTCGGCCAGGGCCAGCTCGACGCAGTGCTGCGGGCGAGCCCCGAGGAACGCCGCGGCTTCATCGAAGAGGCCGCCGGAATCCTCAAACACCGCCGCCGCAAAGAGAAGACCCTGCGCAAGCTCGACGCGATGCAGGCCAACCTGACCCGGCTGAGCGACCTCGCCGGGGAGATCCGCCGCCAGCTCAAGCCGCTCGGGCACCAGGCCGAGATCGCCAAGGAGGCCCAGTCGATCGCGAGCATCGTGCGCGACGCCAAGGCCCGCCTGCTCGCCGACGAGGTCGTCGAACTGCGCGCCGCGATCACGGCGTCGAGCCGCAGCGAGAGCGAGCGCAAGACCGAGCGCATCGTGCTGCAGGAGCAGCTCGACCAGGCGAAGCTGCGCGAACACCGGCTCGAACAGGCGCAGGTCGGCGACGCCGTCGACGCGGCCCGACGCGTGGCGTTCGGCCTCGAATCGGTGCAGGAGCGGCTGCGCAACCTCTACTCGCTCGCCAACCAGCGGCTCTCGCTGCTCGGCCAGCAGTCGGAGGTCGCCGAATCCGCGCCCGGCGTGACCCCGGCCATGGTCGCCGAGGCCCGCGAGGAGGCGGAGCGCCTCACCGAGACGATCGGCGACGCCGAGACCGGTTGGCGCGAGGCGCAGGCGGCCACCGTCGAGGCGCGCGCCACCCTCGACGCGCTCGACGAGGAGATCGCCCACCAGAGCTCGCTCGTCTCCCGCCACGACCTCGAGATCTCGAAGCTCACCGGCCAGGCCGCCACCGCCGCCTCCCGGCTCGCCGCCGTGCGCGGCGAGGTGCTGCGCCAGCAGAACGCCCTCGACGCCGCCCGCGAACGAGGCTCGGTGGCGGCGGCGAACCTCGTCGAGATCGAGGGCGCCGCGACGCTGAGCGACGCGAGCGAGACCGACCTCGACGCGCTCTATCAGACCGCCCAGGCCGAAGTCGTCGCTGCGGAAGCCGACATCGACCGGCTGCGCGAAGAACTGCACGGCCACGAACGCGAACGCGACGCCCTGGGTGCCCGGGTCGGCGCCCTCTCGCTCGCCCTCGACCAGAAGGACGGCTCGAGCGCCCTCGTCGCCGCGCGTCTGGGCGGCATCCGCGGCCTCGTCGCCGAGCACGTGCGGGTGCAGCCCGGCTACGAGGCGGCCATCGCCGCGGCCCTCGGATCGCTCGCCGACGCCGTGCTCGCCGACGACCGCTCGGCCGCCATCGACGCCCTCGCCCACGCCCAGGCGGGCGAACTCGGCCGGGTGGAGCTCGTGGTCGCCGGGTTGGGCTCTGTGCACGGTTTTGCGGGGGCGCTGCCCGCGGGCGCCGTGACCGCCCACAGTGTCGTCACGGCCCCCGCCGGCGTGCTCGGGTTGCTGGCCAACGTGGTGATCGCCGACGATCTCGACGTCGCGCGTGACGTGTGGGAGGGGGCCGGTGAGGGCGCATCCGAGAGCCTGACCATCATCACCACGTCGGGCGACGTGCTCAGCCGCTTCGTGCTGAAGGGCGGGTCGGGCGCCAAGCGCTCACGCCTTGAACTCGTCGCCGACCGCGACGCCGCCCAACACCGGCTCACCGAGGTGCTGTCGCTCATCGAACGCGCTCAGTTCACCCTCGCCGAACAGCGCGGCACGGTGAAGGTCGCCAAAGAGCAGTCGGTGCGCGCCCTCGCGAGCCTGCGCGAGTTCGACTCGCAGCTCGCCGCCCAGACCGAACGCCTGAACCGCGCGCGGGTGCAGGTCGAGGCCGCGGAGGCCGAGGCGGAGCGGCTCGAACGCGGACTGGCGCTCGCCGCAGACGCGGTGACGGATGCCGTCGGTGCCGTCGAGCGCGCGCAGCAAGAACTCGAGACGGCCCAGTCGCGGCCACGGCCGATCCTCGACGTTGGTGCGCGCGAGGGCATCGACGCCGAGCTCGACGCCGCACGCGAGCGCGAGATCGAGGCGCGCCTGCAGGTGGAGACCGCCCGCGAACGGGTGCGCGCGCAGCAGCTGCGCGCCACCCAGCTCGCGGCGCAACTGGAAGCCGAGCGTGCCGCCGCCGAGGAGGCCGCCCGCCGCGCCGTCATCCGCCGCCGCCAGGTGCGGTCGGCCCAGGGCGTCATCGCCGCCCTGCCCGCCGTGCTCGACTCGGTCGACCGTTCGGTGTCGGCCGCGCGCCTCGAACTCGCGACCGCCGAGGCCGCCCGCAGCGCCCAGAACGAGGAACTCGCCGAACTGCGCCGCCACGGCCACGAGCTGCGCGACAAACTAACCACCGTGAGCGAGAACGTGCACGGGCTCGAGATGCAGATATACGAGAAGAAGCTGCACCTCTCCACGCTGCTCGAGCGGGCGGGCGAAGAGCTCGGCCTGGTCGAAGACGTGCTCGTCGCCGAGTACGGGCCCGAGCAGCTGGTGCCCGACGACACGACCTCGGGCGACGAACAGGGAGACGGTGTGCCTTTCGTGCGCGAGCAGCAGCAGGGCCGCCTCGCGCGGGCCGAACGCAAGCTCGCGCAGCTCGGCCGGGTGAACCCGCTCGCGCTCGAGGAGTTCGCCGCGCTCGAGCAGCGGCACAGATTCCTCACCGAGCAGCTCACCGACCTCACCAACACCCGCGCCGACCTCATCACGATCATCGAGGAGATCGACGAGAAGATGCAGGACATCTTCGCCTCGGCCTTCGAAGACACCCGCGCCGCGTTCGACACGGTGTTCCCGGTGTTGTTCCCGGGCG
>NZ_JBKKAD010000091.1:0-7289 GCF_046714715.1 Conyzicola sp.
CGTCGGCCAGGCCGTCGGCCCACGAGTCGTACGACCACAGCCGGCACCCGCCGAGCGCCGGACCGAGCTTCGTGCTGTGCACCGCGACGATCATCGCCAGGCCCGAGCGTGCCCCGGTGGCGGCCACGACCCGCTCGTGATCGAAGGCCAGGGTGTCGTCGGTGGTGGTTCGGGTGGGCAAAACAGCGGTCATCGTCGATCGTTTCTGTGGATGTGCATAACTGGGCGGTAGTGACGGTAATTCCAGCAGCATCCGTCGTCTGCAACAAGAGTTCTGCTTCGCACTGCACAATCTGTTCAACCAGACTCCGATTCACCGGCATACACTGGCCAGCATGACCGCTCTCGACGCAACCGACCGCCGGATTCTGGCCGCCCTCGACGACGACCCACGGGCATCCGTTCAACTGATCGCCCTGAACCTCGGCCTCGCCCGCGGAACAGTGCACGCCCGGCTCGACCGGCTGACGCGCGAAGGCGTGCTGCGCAAGAACTCGGTGCGGCTGTCTCCTGCCGCGCTGGGGCTGCCGATGCGGGCCCTCGTGACCGCTGAGGTCGACCAAGACCAGTTCGACGAGATGATGGTCGACATGGCCGGCATCGACGAGGTGATCGAGTGCGTGGGGCTCGCGGGCGAGAACGACCTGATGATCCAGATCGTGGCGCGTGACGCCGACCACGTCTACGACATCACGAAGCGCATCAAGGGCTGCCGCGGCATCAACCGCACGGCGACGTCGATCGTGCTGCGCGAGCTGCTGGAGTACCGATTCGAGCATCTCTTACATGAAGGGGTGTCGCGGGGCTAGCGTGGCGCTATGAAGAAGAGACGGTTCGTGCCGTGGGCCCTCATCGCGGGGCTCGTCGTCGGAATAGTTATCGCGGGTCCGGTGAATGTCGGCTGGCACATGGTGTGGATCGGGCTGGTCGTGGGCGGCCTCGTCGACCTGCTGCGGTTCACGCTCGCGGGCAGCCGAGGCGGCGACCGAGCGGGCTCCGGAGACGGTGGTGGGGGCGCGGGAACGCCCTTCGTCTACGGCGACGGGGGTGGGCACCACCACGGCGACCACGGCCACGGCGGCGGCTTCGACGGGGGCGGCGGAGGCGACGGCGGTGGCGGTGGTGGAGGCGACTGACGCCGACAGGACGAATCCGCGCTGGCGCACGCTCAACAGGAGAAACTCGCGGGTTGGGCGGCCCGCGTCATGTCGAGCGAGGGGTTTCGACGAGCTCAACCCGCGTGAATACGGGCTAGAAGATCATCGGCCGGTCGTCGTCGTCGCCCAGTACGTCGTCGAGCTCGACCAGCACCGGCACGTGGTCGCTCGGCGCCTCGCCCTTGCGCTCGTTGCGGTGGATGCTCGCGGCGATCACCAGGTCGGCGAACGACTGCGAGCCCAGGATGAAGTCGATGCGCAGACCCTCGTTGCGCGGGAAGCGCAGCTGCTTGTAGTCCCAGTAGGTGTAGCCCTCGGGAACGAACGGCCGCACGGTGTCGACCAGGCCGATGTCGGCGAACGCGGCGAAGGCGGCGCGCTCCTCGGGCGAGACGTGGGTCGACTGGCCGACGATGATCGTCGGGTCACCGTTGTCGTCGTCGGTGGGGATGATGTTGAAGTCGCCCATCAGCGCGAGGGGGGCGCCGTCGTTGGCGGCCAGCCAGCGCGCCGTCTCCTGCTTCAGCTTGGCGAGCCAGTCGAGCTTGTAGACGAGGTGCGGGTCGTCGAGCGAACGTCCGTTCGGCACGTACAGGCTCCACAGGCGCACGCCGTCGACGGTCACGCCGATCGCCCGTGCCTCGATCGGCTGGTCGGGGCCTTCCGCACCTTTCAGAAAGCCGGGCTGTCCGTCGAACTGCGTCACGACATCCGTCATCGGAAGCCGCGAAGCGAAGGCGACGCCGTTCCACTGGTTCAGCCCGGTGAGCTGCACGTCGTAGCCGGCCGCCGTGAACTGCTCGTACGGAAACTGCTCGGGCTTGCACTTGATCTCCTGCATCGCGAGCACGTCGACGTCTTCGCGCACCATCCAGTCGACGGTGCGGTCGACGCGGGCACGGATCGAGTTCACATTCCAGGTGGCTACACGCATGCCCCCAACGCTACCGTTCGACCACGGCCGCGAGGCTCAGTAGTCTTGAGCCTGTGACTGACGCGCGTACCCAACTGATCGAGTTCATCAAGGCTGACGCCGTATTCCACGGAGACTTCACCCTTACCAGCGGTAAGAAGGCCACGTACTACGTGGACATGCGCCGCGTGAGCCTCGACCACCGTGTCGCCCCGCTCATCGGACAGGTCATGGTCGACCTCATTTCCGAGATTCCGGATGTCACGGCCGTCGGCGGTCTCACCATGGGCGCCGACCCCATCGCGTCTGCCGTGATGCACCAGGGCATCGCCATGGGTCACAGCTACGACTCCTTCGTCGTGCGCAAGGAGCCCAAGGACCACGGCCGCGGCCGCCAGGTCGAAGGCCCCGACCTCGAGGGCAAGCGCGTCATCGTGCTCGAAGACACCTCGACCACGGGCGGGTCGCCGCTCAAGGCCATCGAGGCGCTGCTCAAGGTCGGCGCGATTATCGCAGGCGTGGCCGTGGTCGTCGACCGCGCCACCGGTGCCAAAGAGATCATCGAGGCCGCCGGCTACCCCTACTACTCAGCCATCGGTCTGGGCGATCTCGGCCTCGAATGAGCGACGACGATTCGACCCCTGGCGAGGGTTTTCCCTGGGGTTTGCGCCCCGGGGGAGAAGTCGGGAAGAAGCAAGACCCGGATGCCACGGAGCCGGAACGCACACCGGCTGCCCCGCTCGACCTGGGGCATTTCCTCGCTCTGAACCAGACCGAGATGATCGCCGCCGCCACGGAGCCCGACCCGCCCACTGAGGCGAACCCACCCGCCGCGGCGAACCCACCCACCGAGACCAACCCACCCACCGAGACCAACCCTCCCACCGAGACCAACCCGATCCGCCTTCCCGTCGACGACAGCGTCGATGACGGCGAGCCGACCGCGGCGTTCGACTTCCGCGCGCCGCCGCCCCCGCCGGTCGACCCGCTCCGGGCCCCCGTCTACCACGAGGGCCGTGCTCTGCCGTGGGAGCAGCCGCCCGCGTTCGACCCGGCGCTCGACGGCGCGACCGAGGTGCTCGGCGCCGAAGCGGTCGGCATGGACGCCCCGGCGGGCGAGTCCGCTCCCACCTCCGCGATCGACGCGCTGTTCGGCGCGGAGAAGTTCCACGAGTACACCGACGCTCCGGTGCCGGTGGTCATTCCCGTCACGTCGCGCGAGCTGGTGGCGATCGCGCCGCCCGCACGGCCGAAGCCGCCCGCGCCGAAGGGGCCGCGCGCACCCATGCCGAAGAGCCAGCGGGTGCTCGTCGGCATCGCGGCCGGCCTCGGCGCCGCGCTCGCGCTCGTCGGGCTGTTCTTCCTGGGTACCCGGCTCAACGAGGCGTCTCCCGCCGCGGACGCGACCTCCTCGCGCACTGCGAGCTCCACACCGGCACCGAGCATGACCGCCGAGGCGCCGGTCGTGCCCGTCGCAGACCTAGGACCGGTCGACCCGGGCACGCACGAGTGGAAGCAGCTGCTCGGCACCGAGTGCCTCGAACCCTTCGTCTCGGCGTGGGAGAGCGAGTACACGGTCGTCGACTGCTCGACCCCGCACGGCGGCCAGTTGGTCTACCGCGGCCGCTTCGACGACTCCGCGGTCGACGCCTTCCCCGGTCTCGAGGCCCTGCAGGCGCGCATGAACTTGCTTTGCTCCAGCCCCGAGAACATCGACTACGCCGCCGCCAGCCAGTTCGATGACATTCAGATCTCGTCGAGTTATGCCGGAACCGAGGAAGACTGGGCGAGCGGCAACCGCAACTACTTCTGCTTCGTCAGCCGGTCGTCGGGCGAACCCATGACGGTGGGAGTCTCCATGCCGCCGCGCGCCGCACCGGTCATTCCCGTCGTTCCGTCGCAGGAACCGTAAGAGGCAGGCGCAGTGTTCTCGATCATCACCCAGACGCTGCGCCTCGCGGCCGCGCGCTGGCCGGTGCTGCTGGCCTGGTACCTCGCCGGGTGGCTGGGCCGCTACCTGGTGATCGAACTCGCGGCGACCCTGGGGTCGACGAACGCCCTGCTCGGCCTGCTGTTGATGCCTCTCGCCATTCTTGCGAGGCTCGCGAGCTTCATCGGCATGTTCCTGGTGCTGCGCGACTCGATGCCCGCGTTCAGCGAGCTGAAAGAGAGCGGCCTCGACGATGTCGACCGCACGGCGCAGGGCGGCGGCAGGGCAACCCGGATCTACGACATCTTCCTCGTCAGCATCCTGCCCTTCTTCGCGTTCTACGCCGCTTGGCAGTTCCTGGGCCAGGACACCCTCGCCTATACCGTGTCTGCGCTCGAGAAGATGAACGTCTTCGACCCGGACTACACGCCGGGCGGTGCCGTAATCGACCTGCGATTGAACTGGGCATCGATCACGGCGATCGTGCTGGCGTTCGCCGGTCGGTACCTCATCAAGCGGTACCGATCGAAGCTGCCCAAGTGGACGCCCATCGTCGCCGTGTATCTCGAGGCGGTGTGGGTCTACCTGTCGGTGCTGCTCGTCAGCAACTACATCGGCGACGTGAACTCGTGGGTCTCCTCACGCGCCGCCGTGGAATGGGTGGCCTCGGTGCGCGCCGACATCACCGGGGTGTTCGCGCCGGTCGGGTGGATCTGGAACGGGATCGAGTGGGCGATAGCCGAGACGGGCGCGCTGGTTCTGCTTCCCCTGTCGTGGCTGGCTCTCGCCGGAATCGTCTACGGCCGCGCGCTCGCCGCCCAACCGGTCGGGTTCCGGCCGCGCGGACGCTACGTCGACTCCGCACGCACCCGGTTCGCCACCCTGCCCACGGCCGTCACCCGCCGCTTCACCGACGTCGGCAACGACTTCGCCGGCCGGTGGCGCCCGCTCGGCAACGCCCTCGTGCTCATCTGGCGCGCCGGGGTCCTGCCGATGGGCGTGTTCGTTCTGGCGTACACGCTGCTCGAGGCGGCGACCTCGTGGGGGTTCCTCGCCGGTGTGCAGCTCATCGGCGCGCACGACGTGAACGAGTGGTGGAGAAGCTTCGACCGGATCCTGGGGTTCGGCATCGACGCCATCATCGAACCGTTGCGCATCTGCCTCATCGCCGCCGGATACGACTTCTGCCTGCGCAAGCTGGAAGAGCGGCGCGACGCTGCGGCCGTGCCCGGCGCTGCTACAGCCGGAAGCTGAGGTACCGCGGCAGTTCGCTCGGCACGGTGACCGCTAGCGCGAGGTCGTCGCTCGCGTCGCTCGCGACGACGAAGGTCGACTCCAACACGTAGGGTGCGACCGCGTCGGTCGGGCAAATCGACGCGGTGCCCTCTGACGGGTCGTAGTCGATCGGATCGGTCGCCGCGTCGTCCCAGCTGCGCGAGACGGACCCGCCATCGAACTCTTCGAGCTGCACCTGGCAGCCGGGCGGCTCCGCGTCGCCGGCAGGCGATACCCGCACGGTGACGACCACGAGGTCGCTGCCGGCCGGCAATCCGATCTTTTCGCCCTCGGCGCTCGACGCCGAGATGCGTTGCGTGCTGTCGACGCTCCACCGGGCCTGCGCGAACTCGGCGGTGTCGCCAGCGTCAACCGTGACAGGGGCGCTCGCTCGGCCGCCGAAGTACTGGGTCCACTCGGTCGCGAAGGTGATGCCGACGGTGGCGGGCAACAGCACGGCCACGGCGACGAGACCGATCCAGTTGCGGCGCAGCCACGGCTTCATCGCGCACCCCAGACCGGCAGGTCGGTCTCGATAACCGACGCGACCTCGATGGCGTGCAGATCGACCGGGATGACGATCATGGAGTCGGCACGCGGGTCGGAGGAGACGGCGAGCTGCAGCTCGGCGTGACGCGCGGCATCACTCGAGAGGAGCGCCGCGGGCAGTTCGAACATCAGCGGGCCCGTCCAGGGAATACCCGCGCTGAGGCGGATCGCGGCGATCGTCGCCGTGTCGGGCCGGGTGGACGCACTGTAGGAGACGTCGCCCACCGTGAACCGCGCGTAGCCGAAGGTCGTGCCGCCGGAGATCCGCGACTCGACACTCGCGTCGACGACGACCCAGACGCCGGTGGTCGGGCCCGCCCAGCCATTGCCCGCCTCCACGGTTTTGGCGACGCGCACCTCGTCGACCGTGGCCACGATATTCCGGCCGCTGAGCGTCTCGCCGAGCTGGCCGCGCACCGGGATGGGCGCCTGCTGCTGTTCGTCGTTCGGTGTCGTGTGCGCGACCACGCCGGCGAGCACGAGGATGACGACGAGACCGGCGCCGTTGGCGACGTGCCGCCAGAGCGGTGTCGGACGCGTCATCCGGACACCCCTGCCCCGAGGTCTTCGACCGTGAAAGTGACGTACGCAGCCACGTGGAAGTCGGAGAACCGGTCGCCGAAGTACACGGCCGCCTCGCCCTGGTTCTCGCGGTCGAGGATGTCGACGCGCAACTCGTCGCCGTCGGCGAGCTCGTCGGCCGGAACCTCCCAGACGTAGGCGACCCGTACCGGCACGTTCGGCTGCACAGTGGAGACCGTGCTCCCGTCGTCGAAGACGATGATCCTCGACGGGGCGGTCGAATCGCCCGCGAAGTCGACGCCGACCGGCAGAAGCGAGTCGGCCGCGCCCGAGACCTCGGTGATGCGCACGGGTTCGTCCCAGGTGTTCTCGACCGTCGCCACGACCACGAGGAGCCGATTGCCCTCGTCGGGCATGACCAGCTGCTCGGGGAAACCGTCGATCAGCGAGGCCCGCTCGGCGGTGACGGTGAGCTGCAGCGCCTCGTAGCTGTCACCGGGCTCGAGCTCGGGGATCGGCTCGGCGGGAACGGCGTCCAGGCCGCCGAGCGCCGCGGAGAACGCCAGCAGCACGGCGGAGATGCCGGTGATCAGCCATTTCGTCGGCAGCCGGTCGTACAGCCCGCGGGCGCGCTGGCGCCAGGAGCGCAACTCGACCGGCGGGTTCGGCAACGAGGGCGACTAGATCTCGTCGGATTCGATGGGTTCGGGGTTCACGAGGTCGGCGACGCTCGCGAGGATCTCGTCGGGGCGGAACGGGTAGCGGTCGATCTCGGCCTGGTCGCTGATGCCGGTGAGCACCAGGATCGTGTGCAGGCCGGCCTCGATTCCGGCGACGATGTCGGTGTCCATGCGGTCGCCGATCATGCCGGTGTTCTCGGAGTGGGCGCCGATCTTGTTCATCGCCGAGCGGAACATCATGGGGTTCGGCTTGCCGACCACGT
>NZ_JBKKAD010000092.1:0-15439 GCF_046714715.1 Conyzicola sp.
CCTCACCGCCGGCATGAGCTTCTGGGCGTGGGGGCACGGCATCCTGGTGCTCGAACTCCTCGGCCGGTTTCCGCCCGAGGTCGACCTCGACCTGATGTGGGAGTCGATGATCGACTCCGTGAGCGCCATCGGCGCGTAGAGGCGCACAATAGTCGCCATGAGAATCCTCGCGGTCGAGCTGCATCGGGTGGCGATGCCGCTCGTGCGCGCGTTCGAGACGTCGTTCGGGCGGCAGACCGCGCGCGACGTTCTGCTCGTGCGCGTTCGCACCACCGACGGAGACGGCTGGGGCGAGTGCGTGGCCATGGCCGATCCCGTCTACTCGAGCGAGTACGTCGACGGGTGCGAGGCGGTGATCCGCAACTACCTCGCGCCGGCGTTGCTCGCGGCAGACGAGGTCACGGCCGAATCCGTCGCCGGCCTGCTGCACTTCGTGGTCGGCAACCGCATGGCGAAGGCCGCGGTCGAGACCGCCGTGCTCGACTCGCAGACCCGCGCGGAGGGCGTGAGTTTCGGCGACTACTTCGGGGCCGACCGCGACGCCGTGGACTGCGGCGTCTCGGTGGGTATCGCGTCGAACCTCGACGACCTGCTCGCCGAGGTCGACGGCTATGTCGGCGAGGGGTACCGGCGTATCAAGCTCAAGATCAAACCGGGGTGGGACATCGAACCGGTGCGCGCCGTGCGCGACCTCATCGGCGCGCTCCCGCTGCAGGTGGACGCGAACACGGCGTACACGCGCGCCGACATCGAGCACCTGGCGAGGCTCGACGAGTTCGGCCTGCTGCTCATCGAGCAGCCCTTCGTCGAGGAGGACATCCTCACGCACATCGCCCTCTCCCGGGCGATCGAGACGCCGGTGTGCCTCGACGAGTCCATCGTGAGCGCCGAGGTCGCGCTGGACGCGATCGAGCGCGGCGCGACCAGCATCGTCAACATCAAGGCGGGCCGCGTCGGCGGGTACCTCGAGGCCGTGCGGGTGCACGACGTGTGCGCCGAACTGGGCGTTCCGGTCTGGTGCGGCGGCATGCTCGAAACGGGGGTGGGGCGCGCGGCCAACGTCGCCCTCGCCGCGATGGCGAACTTCACGCTGCCGGGCGACACCTCCGGCTCGAGCCGCTACTTCGCCGAAGACCTCACCGAGCCGTTCGAGCTCGACGACGGACGCCTGACCGTGCCGACCGGCGCGGGCAGCGGTGTCGAGGTGCGCACCGACCTGCTCGCCGACTGGGCCCTGCGCCCGCCGATCACGCTGACCGCGTAGGTGCTGACCGCCTAGGTGATGCCCGCCGCGGCGAGGCCCAGGTAGAGCAGGCTGCCGACCGCGAGGATCGCGGCGCTGAACAGGGCGGCCGCCAGCACCGGGCGTCGCTCGAACCAGTAGAGCAGGCCGGGGTAGCGCTCGAGGAGCTCGCGCGGCGTCACCGACTGGTTCAGCTCGGTGACCGTGACATCCAATTGGTCGCAGACGATGCGCATGGCGTCCTCAGACCAGAACTGTCCGCGCAGCCGGATCACCTGATTGCCGTCGTGATCGCAGACGAACAGCTGCGGAACCGTCTCGGCGCCTCCACCCTCGAAGGTGCGCACGCGCACGATCGAACCGATGTCCGCCGTCTGCATCCAGGTCGTGCGACCGAGGAGACCGCGCTCGGCGACGCCGCGAGGGTCGATCCAGACGCCCACCCGGAAGTACGACCGACACGCGAGCACGACCGCGATGCTCGCGACCACCTGGGTGACGATCACCGCGGGCCAGGGTCCGTCGGGCACGGTGAGGAAGTAGAGCACGCCGAAGGTCGGCACGAGAAACGCGAGCGTGGCGACGAGTCCCTGGCGGAACAACCACGGGTGCGGACGCAGCTTCCGGTAGCCCTGCGGCGGTCGCCGAAGGCGGGTCACGGGCATAACGAACCCATCCCCGGATCTTCCCGAATCCAACCCCTGTGCACCATGACCCGCTCGTCTCTCCCCAGAGTTCGCCGGTGTGGCGTACCCAAGACTCTTTCACCTTAGCTCGCAGTGCCGACACGTGTTGGCCCGAGACGCGGTGTGACCGGGGAGAAACCGTTTTTCCTCAACCGGAGTCGCCCTCAATACAGCTCGCGGACACCGGCTGCTACGACCAGTTCGCCACCTTCGTCGGGCTCGACTACGAGTCATCCGCGCTCGACTACTTCCCGATCCTGCCGACGGCCGACACGTGGTCGACGGGCGACCGCGAGGTGATCTGCTCGGTCTTCGACACCGTGCAGACCACGGGCACCCTGGCCGGCGCGGCCCGCTGACGACGAGCCGCGTCTAGGCGAGCGTGAGATTCGAGACGGATGCCCAGACGGTACGACTGCGCCGCAGACTGCGGGGGACCAACGGATGGTAGCGGGCCGTCACGGTGGTGCTCGCGGTACGCCTCGACCTGCGCTGATCGGCGGAAAACAGAAGAACCCGCGACAGGTCGCGGGTTCAGGTCGTGCAGTACCTCTGTGGCGGAGAATGGGGGATTCGAACCCCCGAGGGCTTGCACCCAACCAACTTTCCAAGCTGGCGCCATAGGCCACTAGGCGAATTCTCCTGGCCGGTCGTTCTCAGGTCCGGATTTACGGGGCCATGTGAACAACCTCAAGAATCATACCTGTATATTTAACCCCGGCTCCCCGCGTGGCGCCATCCAGGCCAACTCCCCCAGGACGGAAACGTAGCAAGGGTAACCGGGCTCTGGCGGGTGCGCGGGGGGTCATTTACATTTTCGGGCAAGATCCGTTCCGGGACCTTCGCCCCTGTGAAGAGTTCAGGTGGCCCGGTTAGGGTGTCCTACGTGGCTCGCAGCATCTACATCACCTCCGCCGAGGGACATTCCGGCAAATCCTCTATAGCGCTCGGGGTGCTCGACACCCTCAGCCGGGAGATCGAGAACGTGGGGGTCTTCAGGCCGATCGCGCGGTCGATCACCGAGCGCGACTACGTGCTCGACCTGCTGCTCGCTCACGACGGCGTCGACCTCGACTACGACGAGTGCGTCGGAGTCACCTACGACGAGGTTCACGATGATCCGGATGCGGCCCTCAGCCGCATCGTCGAACGCTATAAGGCCGTAGAGGCGAAGTGCGGCGCCGTCGTCATCGTCGGCAGCGACTACACCGACGTGGGAAGCCCCACCGAGCTGAGCTTCAACGCCCGCATCGCCGCCAACCTCGGCGCGCCCGTGCTGCTCGTGCTCACCGGCCGCTCGGTGGACGAGTCGCGCGGACGCACCGCGGACGAGATGCGCCAGATCGCCGAACTCACCGTGCCCGAGCTGGCCGCCGCGCACGCCAGCATCCTCGCCGTCGTCGCCAACCGCGCCGACGAAGACCACCTCGACGAGATCTCCGCCGCGGTATCCGACGTCGCCACGACGTCGATCGCCGAGTCCGGCGCCGCCGCCGCGGCGCCGATCCCGGCCTGGGCGATCCCAGAAGACCCCTTCCTCGTCGCCCCCACAGTGCAGGGCATCATGGAGGCCGTCGACGGCACCCTGCTGCAGGGCGACTCCGCGCTGCTCGCCCGCGAGGCCATGGGCGTCGTGATCGCGGCCATGTCGATGGAGAACGTGCTGCCGCGGCTCATCGAGGGCGGCATCGTCGTGATCCCCGGCGACCGCAGCGAGATGGTTCTCGCCGCGCTCACCGCCCACGCCTCGGACACCTTCCCGTCACTCGCCGGCGTCGTGCTCAACGGCGGCTTCGACCTGTCGCCCGTCATCAAACGCCTTATCGCCGGCCTCGACGCCTCACTGCCGATCATCACCACCGAGTTCGGCACGTACCCCACCGCGCAGCGCATCACCCAGACCCGCGGCCGCCTCGCCGCAGACTCGGACCGCAAGCGCGACATCGCGCTCGCGCTGTTCGAGAAGTATGTCGACTCGCGCGTGCTGTTCGACGCGCTCAGCGTGGGCAAGTCGGGCGCCGTCACCCCGCTCATGTTCGAGTACGGGCTGATCGAACGCGCCCGCAGCGCAGGCAAGCACATCGTTCTGCCGGAGGGCAGTGACGACCGCATCCTGCGCGCGGCCGGAACGCTGCTCAGCCGCGGCGTCGCCCGGCTCACGATCCTCGGCGACGCGACGGAGATCCGGGCGCGCGCGGCCGGTCTCGGTGTTGACATCTCGGCAGCCGACATCCTGAGCCCCTTCGACGAAAAGCTGCGCGAGCGTTTCGCCGAAGAGTACGCCCGGGTGCGCTCCCACAAGGGCATGACCGTCGAGGCGGCGCGCGACATCGTGACCGACGTGTCGTATTTCGGCACCATGATGGTGCACCTCGGACTCGCCGACGGCATGGTCTCCGGCGCCGCGCACACCACAGCGCACACCATCAAGCCCGGCTTCGAGATCATCAAGACCATGAAGGGCGTCTCTGTCGTCTCGAGCGTGTTCTTCATGGCGCTCAGCGACCGGGTGCTCGTCTACGGCGACTGCGCCGTCGTGCCCGACCCCACGTCGGAGCAGCTGGCCGACATCGCGATCTCCTCCGCGGGAACGGCCGACCAGTTCGGCATCGACCCGCGCGTCGCGATGCTGTCGTACTCGACCGGTTCGTCGGGTGCCGGCGCCGACGTCGAGAAGGTGCGCGCCGCGACGGAACTCGTGCGCGAGCGCCGCCCCGACCTCTTCGTCGACGGGCCGATTCAATACGACGCAGCAGCGGATGCCGCGGTCGGCAAGTCGAAGATGCCCGGTTCCCAGGTGGCCGGGCGGGCGACGGTGTTCATCTTCCCCGACCTGAACACGGGCAACAACACCTACAAGGCCGTGCAGCGAAGCGCGGGAGCGGTGGCGGTCGGACCGGTGCTGCAGGGGCTCAACAAGCCGATCAACGACCTATCCCGAGGAGCACTCGTGCGCGACATCGTGAACACCGTGGCCATCACGGCCATCCAGGCCGCCTCGGCCGTCTCGGCCGCTGAGCCTGTCGAAGGGGCCGACGCATGAGTCTCGCCCTCATCATCAACAGCGGCTCGTCGTCGCTCAAGTACCAGCTGATCGAGCTCGACGGCGAGGAGACGCTCGCGTCGGGCCAGATCGACCGCATCGGCGAGGCCGAGAGCGGCGTCGTGCACACGTCGGGCGGCGAGAAGCACGAGACCCGCCGGTCGATTGCCGACCACACCGCGGCTCTGCGCGTGCTCACCGAGGCCTTCTCCGAGTACGGACCCGACCTCGCCTTCTCCCCGCCGACGGTGATCGGTCACCGCGTCGTGCACGGCGGATCGCTGTTCACCGGGCCGACCCTCGTCACCGACCAGGTGATCGCCGACATCGACGAGCTCTCCGCCCTCGCGCCCCTGCACAACCCGGCGAACCTCGCGGGAATCCGCGCCGCCGCGGCGATCTTCGTGGGCGTGCCGCAGGTCGCCGTGTTCGACACGGCGTTCCACCAGACACTGCCGCCCGAGGCCTACACCTACGCGATCGACCGCGATCTGGCCGCCGCGCACAAGATCCGCCGCTACGGATTCCACGGCACCAGCCACAAGTTCGTGTCCGAGGAGGCCGCGGCGTTCCTCGGCCGCCCGCTCGAGTCGCTGAAGACCATCGTGCTGCATCTGGGCAACGGCGCGTCCGTCGCGGCCATCGACGGCGGCCGGTCGGTCGAGACGTCGATGGGCCTCACCCCCCTCGAGGGCCTGGTCATGGGAACCCGCTCGGGCGACCTCGATCCCGCGATCATCTTCCACCTGCACCGTGAGGCGGGCCTCGGCTTCGAGGAGTTGGACTCGCTGCTCAACCGCGGCAGCGGCATGCTCGGCCTCACCGGCAACGGCGACATGCGCGACGTGCAGAACGCGGCCTCCGCCGGCGACGAGGCGGCCGAAGCCGCGCTCGCGGTGTGGCGCCACCGCATCAGGCACTACATCGGCGGCTACCTGGCGCAGCTCGGCGGGCTCGACGTGCTGGTCTTCACGGCCGGCGTGGGCGAGAACAACTCGCTCGGCCGCCGCCGCCTGCTCGCCGGACTAGAGTTCCTCGGCATCGAGGTCGACAACGACCGCAACGAGCTGCACTCCCGCGCGGCCAGGGTCATCTCGCCCGAGGGCGCCCGCGTCACCGTGCTGGTCATCCCCACGAACGAGGAGCTCGAGATCGCGCGTCAGGCGCTGTCGATCGTCGCGGGCTAGCGCCCGCCGCAGGGCACCGGCCCCGTGTCATCCGCCCGATCGCGACCCGGTCCGACTCGTCTCGCACTACCGGCCGATCTGCGCAGCAGTTAGGCGCGCGGCGGTGCCGTCGACTCGCGCACGACCAGACTCGTCGGCACGATAGTGGTGCCGACGCCGCGGGTGGAGTCCTCGATTTCGTGCAGAAGCATCTGGATGCTGCGGCGCCCGATCTCCGCGAAGTCCTGGTGCACCGTGGTGAGGGGTGGCCAGAACGCCTGCGCCTCGGCCATGTCGTCGAACCCGACCACGCTCACGTCCTCGGGGATCGACAGGCCGCGCTCGTGCAGCGCCCGCATCAGGCCGAGCGCCATCTGGTCGTTGGCGGCGAAGACGGCGGTGATCGCCGGGTCGAGCTCGAGGCCGAGGCGGTAGCCCGACTCGACCGTCCAGTCGCCGACCACGGGCGGCAACACGGGCGCGCCCGCCGCGAGAAGTGTCGCCCGCCACGAGTCGGTGCGGTGCGACGCCGAGAACGACGACTCCGGCCCGGCGAGGTGGAACACGGTCTCGTGTCCGAGGTCGAGCAGGTGCTGGGTCGCGAGCCTGGCCCCTTCGGCCTGGTCGGCGTCGACCACGGTGTACCGGTCGCCGGCGTCGGAGTCGAGGATGACCGCGGGCAACCCCGGCGGCAGGATGATGTCGCTGTTGTCGAGCGTGTGCGCCTCGATGATGATCGCGATGCCGTCGACAGCCTGTTCCGAGAGCCGGGTGAACGCCACCGCCATCTCGCCCTGCGTCGGAACCGAGATCGGCATGAGCGTGATCGAGTATCCGGCCTGCGCCGAGGCGGTGGCGATGGCGTCGAGGGTGCGCATGTTGCCGTAGGTCGAGAGCGTCGTCATGATGACACCGATCGACTGGAACCGTCCGGTCTTGAGCGCGCGGGCGGCGCTGTTCGGGCGGTAGCCGAGCTCCTCCATCGCGGCGAGCACGCGGTCGCGCGTGGCGGTGTCGACGTTGGTCAGCCCGTTGGCGACGCGCGAGACGGTCTGTGACGAGACGCCGGCGAGCTGCGCGACCTCGGCCATCGACGGCCCTCGCCGTCGACCGGGGACCGGTGGTGCCGGAGTGTCGCTGGTCATCATCGATCCGCTCATTCGTCTGATTGATCAGAATGCATCATGTTTGCGTAAACATGCTACCGTGATCACCGCGACATGTTTACGCAAACATGACGCGACCACAAATAAGACCTCAGGGCCGAGAGATTAGTGAGTACTCACGAATGACGACGGTGTCACCCCCCGCAACCGGGCTTGTCGCTCCCCAGCGGCAGAAGCAGAAGCCCGACTGGACCGGCTGGAAGTTCGTCGGTCCCTTCATGATCGTCTTCGCCCTCGTGCTCATCGCGCCGGTGATCTACTCGATCTGGCTGAGCCTCTTCAAAGACCAGCTCGTCGGCGGCAACCAGTTCGTCGGTCTCGACAACTACGTCACCGCGCTCGGCGACGGCCGGTTCTGGGAGTCGCTCGGCCGGGTCACGCTCTTCCTGATCGTGCAGGTGCCCATCATGCTGCTGCTCGCGCTCGCCGCGGCGCTCGCCCTCGACAGCGCCCGCCTGCACTTCTCCTCGTTCTTCCGCATCTCGATCTTCCTGCCGTACGCGGTGCCCGCGGTCGTCGCGACGCTGATGTGGGGCTTCATCTACGGCACGCAGTTCGGACTGGTCGGCAGCCTCAACGACTTCCTCGGCACGGCGTTCGCGCCACTGTCGAGCAGCTGGGTGCTGGTCGCGGTCGGAAACATCGTGACCTGGGAGTTCGTGGGCTACAACATGCTGTTGTTCTACGCCGCGCTGCGCGTCGTCCCGGTCGACCTCTACGAGGCGGCCGAGCTCGATGGGGCGGGCACCTTCCGCATCATCCGCAGCATCAAGCTCCCCGCACTGCGTCCGGCCATCGTCATCGGAACCATCTTCTCGATCATCGGCAGCTTCCAGCTCTTCAACGAACCGAACATCCTGAAGACATTGGCGCCCAACGCGATCAGCACCTACTTCACCCCGAACATGTACGCCTACAACCTGTCGTTCTCGGGCCAGCAGTACAACTACTCGGCCACGATCGCGATCATCGTCGGGCTGCTCACCGCCGTCATCGCGTACGTCGTGCAGCTCTCCGGCAGCAGAAAAGAGTCGTAAGAAATGACAACGACAACCACGGATGCCGTCACCGTCGCGCCGCCCACGTCGCGCCGGTCGCCGCGGGATTCCCGCTACACCCGCAAGAACACCCACCTCGGAACGCACAAGAAGAAGTCGATCCTGCTCACCGTGGTCATGGCGCTCGTCGTGATCTACAGCCTGCTGCCGCTGTTCTGGCTGTTCGTGAGCTCGACCAAGACGCAGACCGAGCTGCTCAGCTCGTTCGGCCTCTGGTTCAGCGGCCCGTTCTCGCTCTTCGAGAACATCGGCGCGACCCTGACCTACGACGACGGTGTCTTCGTGCGCTGGTTCCTGAACACCCTGCTGTACGTCGTGGTCGGAGCCGGCGGCGCGACGTTCCTCGCGACGCTCGGCGGCTACGGTCTAGCGAAGTTCAACTTCCCGGGCAAGAAGGGCGTGTTCGCCGTCGTCATCGGCGCGGTCGCCATTCCCGGCACGGCGCTCGCTGTGCCGACCTTCCTGATGTTCAGCCAGCTCGGGCTCACCAACACCCCGTGGGCGATCATCCTGCCCTCGCTCATCAGCCCGTTCGGCCTCTACCTGATCTGGACCTACGCACTCGACGCGGTGCCGACCGAGGTGCTGGAGGCCGCGCGCATGGACGGCGCCGGCGAGTTCCGCACCTTCTTCACGATCTCGCTCAAGCTGCTCGCACCCGGCCTCGTGACGGTGCTGCTGTTCACCGTGGTCGCGACCTGGAACAACTACTTCCTGCCGCTCATCATGCTCAGCGAACCCACCTGGTACCCGCTCACCGTCGGTCTCAACCAGTGGAACGCGCAGGCGACCACCGTCGGCGGCGACCCCATCTACAACCTCGTCATCACCGGATCGCTGCTCACGATCATCCCGATCATCGTGGCGTTCCTGTTCCTCCAGCGCTTCTGGCAGTCCGGCCTGGCGGCCGGCAGCGTCAAGGCCTGACAGCTTTCCCCCGGGTCATCCGGCCCACCCCGTTTACAAGGAAGTGAAAGGCACATCATGAAGTCAGCACACAGCAGCCGGGGCAGATTCGGCCGCGCCGCGGCCGTCATCGGCACCGGCATCGCCCTCAGCATCGGCCTCGCCGCCTGCGCCCCCTCGGCCGGAGGCGGAGCCGAGACCGGAACCGCCGACGACATCGCCGCGGCGTTGGAGAAGAAGTCGGAGATCACCGTGTGGGCATGGGCGCCCGCCGTCGAGGAGATCGCCGCGTCGTTCGAGAAGGAACACCCGAACGTCACGGTCAACGTCGTGAATGCCGGCACCGGCAACGACCAGTACATCAAGCTGCAGAACGCGATCAAGGCCGGATCGGGTGCCCCCGACGTCGCCCAGATCGAGTACTACGCGCTTCCCCAGTTCGGCCTCTCCGACGCGCTCGTCGACCTCTCCGACTTCGGCTTCGACGCGCTCGAAGACAAGTACACGGCCAGCACCTGGGGCTCGGTCTCGCTCGACGGCGGCATCTACGCTCTTCCGCAGGACTCCGGCCCCATGGCCCTGTTCTACAACAAGACGGTGTTCGACAAGCACGGCATCGCCGTTCCGACGACGTGGGACGAGTACATCGCGGCCGCGCAGAAGTTGCACGCCGCCGACCCGAACGCCTACATCACCAACGACACCGGCGATGCGGGCTTCACCACGAGCATGATCTGGCAGGCCGGCGGACAGCCGTACACGACCACCGACCAGACCAACGTCACGATCGACCTGCAGGACGAGGGGTCGAAGAAGTTCGCCGACACCTGGAGCCAGCTCACCGAGAACGACCTCGTCGCCCCCGTGAAGTCGTGGAGCGACGAGTGGTACCGCGGGCTCGCCGACGGAACCATCGCGACCCTCGCGATCGGCGCCTGGATGCCCGGCAACCTCACCTCCGGTGTCCCCGACGCGGCCGGCGACTGGCGCGTCGCGAAGCTGCCGAGCTACGACGGAACCCCCGTCAACGCCGAGAACGGCGGCGGTGGCGACGCCATCCTCAAGCAGAGTAAGAACAAGCTCGTCGCGGCCGGCTTCCTGCAGTACATGAACGAGGGTGAGGGCACGCAGATCTCCCTCGCAGCCGGCGGATTCCCGTCGACCGTCGCCGACCTCGAGTCCGACGAGTTCCTCGGCGCGGAAGACCCGTACTTCGGCGGTCAGAAGGTCAACGAACTGCTGGCCTCCTCGATCGAAGACGTCGTCCCGGGCTGGAGCTACCTTCCGTTCCAGGTCTACTCGAACAGCATCTTCAACGACACGGTCGGCCAGTCGTACGCCGACAAGTCCGACCTGAACACCGGACTCGAGTCGTGGCAGGAAGCCACGGCCCAGTACGGAAACGAGCAGGGCTTCACCGTCAACAAGTAGCACGCACCATCCGGTGGGCGGTGCCGTGTCGACGGCGCCGCCCACCTCCATTTCTACCCAGGGAGTCCCCGTGGCCAAGGCCCACCTCCGCGTGCACCGCGACGAACCGGTCGCCGCCGTCTCCGACCGCCTCTTCGGCTCGTTCGTCGAGCACATGGGCCGTGCCGTCTACACCGGCATCTACGAGCCGGGCCACAGCACCGCGAACGCCGTCGGCTTCCGCACCGACGTGCTCGACCTCGTGCGCGAACTCGGGGCGACCGTCATCCGCTATCCCGGCGGCAACTTCGTATCCGGCTTCCGCTGGGAAGACAGCGTCGGCCCGCGCGACGAGCGCCCCGTGCGCCTCGACGTCGCCTGGCACAGCGTCGAGACGAACGAGGTCGGGCTGCACGAATTCGCCGAGTGGGCGGATGACGCGGGGGTGGAGATCATGCAGGCGGTGAACCTCGGCACCCGGGGCATCGAGGCCGCCGCAGCACTGCTCGAGTACTCCAACCACGCGGGCCGCACGGCACGCTCCGACGAGCGCCGGGCGAACGGTCGCGAGACGCCGTTCGGCATCACGCTGTGGTGCCTGGGCAACGAGATGGACGGTCCGTGGCAGATCGGCCACAAGACCGCCGACGAGTACGGTCGGCTCGCAGCCGAGACCGGCCGCGTGATGAAGTGGGTCGACCCGTCGATCGAGCTGGTCGCCGCCGGAAGCTCGAACGCCGACATGCCCACCTTCGGCGAGTGGGAGCGCACGGTGCTCGCGCGCTCCGCCGAGGTGATCGACCACATCTCGCTGCACGCCTACTACGAGGAGACCGGGGGAGACGTCGCCAGCTTCCTCGCCTCCGGAGTCGGGCTCGACCGGTACATCGGCACGGTCGCCGCCATCATCGACGAGTCGCTCGCCGAGCAAAAGCTCGAGAAGACCATCGGCATCAGTGTCGACGAATGGAACGTCTGGTACCAGTCGCGCTTCAACGACGTCGACAAACCGCCGCTGTTCGCCGGCGACTGGAACGAGCACCCGCGCATCATCGAAGACGAGTACTCGGTGACCGACGCCGTCGTGGTGGGCTCGCTGCTCATGTCGCTGCTGCGCAACGCCGACCGGGTCTCGATGGCGAACCTCGCCCAGCTCGTCAACGTGATCGCACCCATCCGCTCGGAGCCCGACGGCCCGGCCTGGCGCCAGACCACCTTCCACCCCTTCGCGCTCACGGCGGCCGCCGCGCGCGGCACCGTGCTGCGCTCCAGCGTCTCGTCGCCGACCGTCGACACCCCGCTCTACGGCACCGTCGACCTGCTCGACGCGGTCGTCGTCCAGAACGACGGCGAGCTCGTGCTGCTGCTGGTCAACCGCGATACGGCCGAGCCGCTGAGCCTGACCGTCGACCTCGGTCATTCCGCCGCTGTCACGAGCGCTCTGAGCATCCACGCGCCCGTCGGCGGCTCGCGCTTCAGCGCCAACACCGAGGCGGCCCCCGACACGGTCGTGCCTGTGCCGCTCGAATCGGTCGCGATCTCAGACGGCGTACTGAGCGCAGAGCTTCCCCCGCTGTCCTGGTCGATCGTCCGGCTCGCATCCGCCCCCATCTCAGAAGGAGCTACCGCGTGAGCGCCAGCACCACAGCCCGCACGTTCAGCATCGGCGACGAGCACTTCCTGCTCGACGGCGAACCCTTCCGCATCCTCGCGGGCGCGCTGCACTACTTCCGCGTGCACCCCGACCTCTGGGCCGACCGCATCCACAAGGCGCGGCTCATGGGCCTCAACACCATCGAGACCTACGTGCCGTGGAACGAGCACTCGCCCGAGCGCGGCGTCTTCGACACGACCGCGGGGCTCGATCTCGCCCGCTTCCTCGACCTGGTCGCGGCCGAGGGTATGTTCGCCATCGTGCGTCCGGGCCCGTACATCTGCGCCGAGTGGGACAACGGCGGCCTGCCCGGCTGGCTCTTCACTGACCCCGAGGTAGGCATCCGGCGCAACGAACCGCGCTACATGGCGGCGATCGCCGAATACTTCGAAGCGCTGCTGCCCATAGTCGCCGATCGTCAGATCGACCGGGGCGGCCCCGTGATCCTCGTGCAGATCGAGAACGAGTACGGCGCCTACGGCAACGACAAGGACTACCTGCGCGCGCTCGTCGACCTCAACAGGGCGGGCGGCATCACCGTGCCGTTCACCACGATCGACCAGCCCACCGACCAGATGCTCGACGGCGGCGGCCTGCCCGAGCTGCACAAGACCGGTTCGTTCGGCTCGCGCGCGACCACGCGCCTCGCCACCCTGCGCAAGCACCAGCCGACCGGCCCGCTCATGTGCGCCGAGTTCTGGAACGGCTGGTTCGACTTCTGGGGTGCCCACCACCACACGACGGGGGCGGCGGAGGCCGCGGCCGAACTCGACGAGCTGCTCGCGGCCGGTGCATCCGTGAATCTCTACATGTTCCACGGCGGAACCAACTTCGGCCTCACCAACGGCGCCAACGACAAGGGCGTCTTCCAGCCGACCGTCACGTCGTACGACTACGACGCCCCGCTCACCGAGGCGGGCGAGCCGGGCCCGAAGTTCTGGGCCTTCCGCGATGTGATCGCCAAGTACGCCCCGGTGCCCGACGAGGTGCCGACGGCTTCCGCGCCGGCACCGGTCTTCGAGGTGGCGCTCGACCGTTCGATCTCGCTGTCCGATGCACTGCTCTCTCCCTCCTCGAAGCTCGGCACGTGGGCAGGGTACGACCACCTGCCGACGCTCGACGAGATCGGCCATTTCCGGGGATTCGCGCTCTACCGCACGACGATCGACGCCGGCGGGGTGCTCTCCTTCGGCGAGGTGCGCGACCGTGCGCAGGTCTTCCTCGACGGCGCACCCGTCGGCGTGCTGAGCCGCGACCACCACGACTCGGCGATCACCGTGCCGGGCCCTGGGGTGCTCGAGATCCTGGTCGAAGACCAGGGGCGCGTGAACTACGGACCCCGCATCGGCGAAGACAAGGGACTCATCGGCCCCGCGCTGCTCGACGGCGCACAGCTCGGCTCGTGGGAGGTGCTGCCGCTCGCGCTCGACGCGCTTCCCGCGGAGGCGACTCTCGACGCGCACCCTCGCGCGGCATCCGCGGCTTCTATCGCGGGCCCGGCCTTCGCCGGCGGCTCCTTCGACATCGACGAACCGACCGACCTCTTCCTCAGCACGGTCGGCTGGGGCAAGGGCAACGCGTTCGTCAACGGTTTCAACCTCGGTCGCTACTGGAGCCGCGGTCCGGGGGAGACGCTCTACGTTCCCGGCCCGCTTCTGCGCCGCGGACGCAACGAGATCGTGGTGTTCGAGACGCTCGCGATCGCCGACCCGGTGGCGCGGTTCGTCGCCGAACCGCGCCTCGGGCACACCGACTTCTGACCCGCCTCGCAGACCGGCCCGCGACATTCCACAGCCGACGGCGACTGTCGGCCCCGACGGCTACTCTTTACAGGTGGTTACCGCCCTGTATCGCCGTTATCGGCCAGAGACCTTCGCTGAACTCATCGGCCAGTCGCAGGTGACCGATCCGCTGCGCACCGCGTTGCGCACCGACCGGGTGAATCACGCCTACCTGTTCAGTGGGCCCCGCGGATGCGGCAAGACCACCTCTGCCCGCATCCTGGCCCGCTGCCTGAACTGCGCCGAGGGTCCCACCGACACCCCCTGCGGCGTGTGCCCGTCGTGTGTCGAGCTCGCGCGCGACGGCGGCGGTTCGCTCGACGTGGTCGAGATCGACGCGGCCAGCCACGGTGGTGTCGACGACGCGCGCGACCTGCGCGAACGCGCCATCTTCGCCCCGGCCCGCGACCGCTACAAGATCTTCATCCTCGACGAGGCCCACATGGTCACGTCCACCGGCTTCAACGCGCTGCTCAAGATCGTCGAAGAGCCGCCGGAGCACGTCAAGTTCATTTTCGCCACGACCGAGCCCGAGAAGGTCATCGGCACCATCCGGTCGCGCACGCACCACTATCCCTTCCGGCTCGTGCCGCCCGCCCAGATGCTCGAGTACGTGCAGCAGCTCTGCGACAGCGAGAAGGTCACCGTCGAACCCGGCGTGCTGTCGCTCGTCGTGCGCGCCGGCGGCGGCTCGGTGCGCGACACCCTGTCGCTGCTCGACCAACTGATCGCCGGCTCCGAGGGCACCGTCGTCGAGTACGACCGGGCCGTCGCGCTGCTCGGCTACACGCCGGGCACCCTGCTCAACGAGGCCATCGAGTCGATCGGCCTGCGCGACAACGCCGCGGTGTTCGATGCGGTAGACCGCGTCATCCAGACCGGCCAAGACCCCCGCCGTTTCGTCGAAGACCTGCTCGAGCGCCTGCGCGACCTCATCATCGTCGCCGCGACCGCCGACCACGCCGCCGCCGTGCTGCGCGGAATCCCGGCCGACGAGCTCACCCGCATGAGCCAGCAGGCCGCCAGCTTCGGCCAGGCCGAGCTCTCGCGCACCGCCGATATCGTGAACGCGGCCCTCACCGAGATGACCGGTGCCACGTCGCCGCGGCTGCACCTCGAGCTGATGGTCGCCCGCATCCTCGTGCCCGCGAGCGACGACACCGAGCGCGGCGCCCTCGTGCGGGTCGAACGCCTCGAGCGCCGCGTCGGTGTGGAAGGCGGCGCAGTCACGGGCGCCGCCGCACCGCACCCGGCGGCATCCCAGCCGGACGCATCGCGAGCACCGGAACCCGCGCGCGCCCCGGCGCGCCCTGAGCCGTCACGTCC
>NZ_JBKKAD010000093.1:0-3457 GCF_046714715.1 Conyzicola sp.
CGGCGGCGTTGTCTTCGACACCTGCCGTTGTGTTGTGGTCATCGTGAATTCTCCGAGCGTCGTTGCTATGAAAGAACGTAGTTCTTCGGTACCTAGTTGTTGAGGGCGATCTCAGCTTCGCTGAAGAACTGCTTCACGGCCTCGTCGATCTCGATGGCGCCGAGGTCGATGCTCTTTCCCAGGTCCCAGAACTTCTGTTCGATGGATGCCGCGCCCTCGGGGGGCAGAGGAGGAGCGTCGCCGAGACGGTCGGTGATCGACTCTTCGTAGGCGAGCACGTTCGCGTCCTGTCCGGAAAGCTCGGCACCGTCGCGCTGCGTCTCCGACGCGGGGATGCCGCGCGAGGCACCGAAGATCTTGCCGACCTCGGGGCTGTTCGTGAGGAAGTCGATGAGCTTGGCGCCCGCGGCACCCACCTCGGTCTTCGATGACATCGCGAGCAGCATCGAGGGCTTGAGGTAGAGGTCCTTGGCGTCGGCGTCGCTGGTGGGCGGCGTCGTGAGGATCAGGTCGTCGACGGCCTTGCCGGAGTCGGCGAGGTAGCCGGCGCCGAAGTTATCCCAGGTGAGCTCGCTCGCCGCGATGTTCGCGCCGAAGCCCGAGACGGGGTTGAGCTCTTCGAGCCGCTGCTGCGGAACGATGTCGCCCTCGCGGACGTCGGATGCCGACTCCCAGAAAGCGGTGAGGTCGTCTTCGTCGAAACCGAGCTCGCCCTCGTCGGTGTAGAGGTTGCCGCCGTCCTGGCGAAGCGCGAGTTCGAAGTTCTG
Organism: Conyzicola sp.; assembly: GCF_046714715.1. GTDB lineage: Bacteria > Actinomycetota > Actinomycetes > Actinomycetales > Microbacteriaceae > Conyzicola. The sequence continues at coordinate 768 of NZ_JBKKAD010000093.1, forward strand.
GATGCGCTGCGTGGGGTCGGCCCCGCCGTAGACGCCGTTGCCGTTAGCGGTGATGTCGGCGATCCACTCGTAGTACTCCTCCCAGCTCGTGCCGCCCTCGTAGGGTTCGGCGCCGAGGGACTCGATGAGGGTCTTGTCCTGGAACATCGCCCAGGCGTTGGTGCTCGAGATCAGGCCGTACGACTCGCCGTCGATGTCGCCCACATTGAGGGCGGTCTCGGGGATGGCATCGACGTCGATGTTGGTGCCGTATTCGGGCGTGAGGTTGTAGAGCAGGCCGCGGCTGCCGAACGAGTCCATCTGCGAGTAGTCGAACTGCATCACGTCGGGCAGTCCGCCGCCGGCGGCCTCGGTGGTGCGCTTCTCCCAGTACGACGGGTAGTCGGTGAACGTGCCGTTGACCGTGACGTTCGGGTATTCCTCTTCGAACAGCGCGATGGCCTCGGTGTACTTCGAGGCGCGGTCGTCGTTGCCCCACCAGGTGAAGTCGACGGTCACCTCGGCGTCGGGATCGAAGGTACTGCCGCCCTCGGTCGCAGCCGGACCGGAGCCGGCGCAGCCGGCGAGTGCCAGAACGGCTGTTGCTGTGACCGCGATCACTGTTGCTGTGCGGCGGGAGTGCTTATAGAACATCGTTGTCCTCCTGGATAACGTCGCTGTAGTCCGTGGGTGGCGCTGGGAAAGCGTTATCCCAGAGCATAGGTTGAATGCATTCAACCGTCAATCCGGTGGCAGAAATCGGCGTGATTTCCCCGGAAACTCGCGGCTGGCCGAGAGTCGATCGGCGCTCACCGACAGTCGCGCGACGTGGATCGAGGTGCGGCGGGCGGAAAGCGGAGTGGCACCCGCGAGCTCGATACCGTCGAACCCGGGGTGGGTGAAGTAGAACAGTAGCCCGCTCTCCTGACCGACCACGACGCTCGCGTGCCGGCCCACTTCGCGGTCGAGCGGGTCGCTGCCCGGCGCGGCGAGCAGCAGGCCGTCTTGCCGCTCCCAGTGCACCCCGTCGGTGCCGCGGTAGACGCCCAGCCCGCGCCACTCGTCGACAATGAGCCACCACCAGCCGCCGAGTTCGAAGGCGTTCGGCCCCTCGTGGGGCGCCCCGCCGATCACGAGCCCGTCGGCCCGCCACGCGTAGCCGTCGCGGCTCACGGCACCGAACGTCGTCGACTCGGCCGCCTCGTTCTTGAACCACATGCGCAGCAGGCCGTCAGGCGTGCGCGCGACCGCCGCGTCGATGGCGAAGTCGCTCCCGACGTCGACGCGGCCAACCCGGCTCCAGCTCTCTAGAGTCTCGCTCTCGAAATGCACGATGTGTCTCTCGTGCCCGGCCCAGGCATCCGGGATCCCCGCGATCCACGAGAGGTACATGTGGTACCTGCCGCCGAATCGCACGACCTCGGGCGCCCAGTGCGTGTTCGGCCCGGCGTCGCCCTCGGGGTCGAGCCCGTCGACGACGCCGCGGTACGTCCAGCTCGCTCCCCCGTCGGTCGACACCGCGACCGCGATGCGGCTGCCGTGCACCCACTCGACGCCGGAGCCCTCGAGCAGGGCGCGCCGCTGGGTGTAGAACATCCACCATTCGCCGCTTCCCTCGCGCTCGATGACGGTGGGGTCGGATGCGCCCTCCCACAGCTCGTCCCGATAAATCGGCGCGCCCATCAGCCGCCCACGGCCGGGTCCGCGACGGCCCGGTGGTCCACGGCACGGTTGTCGTCGACCGGGGCCTCGAGCGTGCCCCGCAGCGCGGCGTCGCCCTGCACCCGCTCGCGGTCGACCCGGCCGCCGCCCTCGCGCGCCGAGGCGTAGAACGCCGTCACGATCTCGAGCGCCCGCGCCGGTTCCGCCGCGACGGCCGGCAGCGGGGCGCCCGCGAACAGCGACGCGTAGACCTCGTCGAGCAGCGCGTCGTGACCGCTCGGCACGGCGCCGCCCTCGAACCCTTCGCCCTCGAACGCCCACCCCGCTGCCTCGTCATCGCCGACGAACGACGCGGGCGTGATGCGCCAGTTCTCGGGGGCGTGGCCGTAGAGGTGGTCGACCTCGATGGTCGCCCGCTCGGTGTCGATGCGGATCGAGCTGGTCTCCCGCGGCGAGACGACGCTGGTCGATACGGATGCCACGGTGCCGCTCTCGAACAGGATGGTCGCGGTCGACACGTCTTCGGTCTCCACGTCGCGGGCCTGGCGCCAGAGTTGCGCCGACGCGGAACGCCAGTCGCCGAGCAGGTAGGCGAGCAGGTCGATCTGGTGGATGCCGTGGCTCAGCGTCGTACCGCCGCCCTCGGTCTCCCAACGGCCGCGCCACGGCACGGAGTAGTACTCGGCGTCGCGGTACCAGAGCGTGGTGCAGGTCGCGAACAGCGCGCGGCCGAAGGCGCCGGAGTCGAGCAGCCGCTTCACGTGGTCGGCGGCCGAACCGGTGCGCTGCTGGAACACCACCGCGAACCGGCGGTCGGCTGCCGCCGCGGCATCCGTCATCTGCTTCAGTTCGGCGAGCGACAGGGCCGGCGGCTTCTCGGCGATCACGTGCGCACCGTGGGCGAAGGCCGCGACGGCCTGCGGCGCGTGCACACCGGGCGGGGTGCAGAGGTGCACGACGTCGACCTGTCGCGCGGCGAACAGGGCCTCGAGCGAGTCGTAGGCGTGCGCGGCCGCGGCGTGCGCGTCGGCGAACTCCCGGGCGCGACC
>NZ_JBKKAD010000094.1:0-15193 GCF_046714715.1 Conyzicola sp.
CTGCACCGAACACCACAACCTCAAACACCACACCAGAATCGGACTCGCCAAACTCCCCGACGGCACCATGCAATGGACCACCGCCACCGGCAAAACCGTCACCGTCAGACCCACCAACATCCTCGGCGACGACATGCTCCAACGCGGCACCCCAGACCCCAGCACCCCCGGCCGTTGCTCCCCTGGAAGCACCGCGTCACCACCACACCCAGGCGACCCACCCGGCTCCCGCGAACCACCCGACCCCCGCGAACCGCCCGGCTCCCGCGAGCCACCCGACGACGACCAGCCACCCGTCACCGGATGGAACAACGCCCCCGAACCCGACGCCTACCCGTTCTAACCGGCTTAGCCCTACCCGCTAGACGTTAGGGATCAACCGCTCCGCCCGGTACCGGTCGAAGAGGTCGGTGAACGAGTCGACCGTGCGGTGGTGGGTCGTGAAGCCGGCGATGCGCGACTTGCTGATGTCCGCGACGACCTCGATCTGGCGGCCGAGATCGGCGTCGGTGTGCCACCACGAGGCCAGGCGCGTGAGGTCGGGTTCGGCGAGACGGTGCTCCTGCGCGATGCGCGTCCACGTGTCATCCATGCCCACCATCTGCTGCTCGAGCGGCGCCGGCTCGGCTCCCGGCCCGACCGGCTCGACCCCGAAGTAGGCGGCGATCGCCGGCCACATCGAGCGCCAGCGGAACACGTCGCCGTTGACGACGTTGAACGCCTCGTCGGCGCCCTGCGGGTTCGTCGCGGCCCACACCATCTGGTCGGCGAGGATCGTGGCGTCCGTCATGTCGGTGAGGCCGTTCCACTGCGTCTCGCTGCCCGGGAAGACGAAGGGCAGACCGAGCTCGCGGCAGATCGACGCGTACACGGCGAGGGTGAGCCCCATGTTCATCGCGTTTCCGACGGCGTGACCGATCACCGTGTGCGAGCGGTGCACCGACCAGGTGAAGCCGTTGCGGGCGGCGGCGGCGAAGAGCTCGTCCTCCTGCGCGTAGTAGAAGTTGGGGGCGTCGAGGCGCGGTTCGTCCTCGCGGAACGGCGTCTCGGGAATCGGCCCCTGCCCGTACGACTCGAACGGCCCGAGGTAGTGCTTGAGCCCGGTGACGAGGGCGACGTGCTCCACGGGCGCGTGATCGAGCGCCGCGAGCAGGTCGCGCACCATGCCGCCGTTGACCTCGATGTTTCCCTGCTCGGTCTCTTGGCGCGACCAGGCGGTGAAGAAGACGTGGGTCGGATGTTCCGGGGCGAGCGATTCACGAAGCGCGGCCGCCGAGCGCAGGTCGGTCGGAATCCAGCGCACCCCGTCGCGCTCCCGGCCGGGGCGCCGTGCGAGCGCCAGCACCTGCCACCCTTCCGCCACGAGCTGGTCGGTCAGAGCGGAGCCGCCGATACCTGTCGCGCCGACCACGAGGGCTGTGTGGGAAGTGTTCTCTTCTGTAATAGTCATCGTGTGCCGCAACTGTCCCGGCGTCGGGTTCATTCCCCTGTCGGCCCAATACGGTGAGCAATAAGTCAGGGCAGCAGCAGTTCGTCGGCGTATACGAGCCGTCTCGCCCGCGGTGTGACAACGAGCGCGACGCCGAGAATTCCGGACAGGTCCGCCTCGTGCAGCTCGTACTCCGCGATTCGCACACGCAACGCGTCGCCGGGCTCTCGGGCAGGCACAGCGACAGCGCCCGCCCACTCCACGTCGGAGTAGTTGCCCCTCTTCACCGCCCCGAGCCCGAGCCGCACCGGCAGTGCGACCGGGTCGCCCACCCGCTCCCAGTCGAGGTCGGAGGTCGCCCCCGCGGGCAGGCGCTCGATCAGGGCCTCGACCACCCGGGAAGCCCGCACCTCGCTGGCAACGTTGCTCATCGCAATCGCGTGGGCGGGCACGCCCACCGGACCGCGCAGCGTCACCGCCATCGCGCCGGAATCCGGGGCGAGCACGTAGCTCGCCTCGCGCCGCGGAAGCAACTGAGCGAAGTCGGTCTTAACGGTGGGCGAGATGTGTGCTCCGGCCACCGAGTGCGGCTGGTACCGCGCCAGCCGCAACTGCACGAGCGGCGTGTAGGCGGCGCCGGCATCGATCTGGATGTCGCAGAACCAGAGCCTGCGGTCGGCGTCGAACTGCGGCTGGTGTCCGACGACGGTGGCGGACTGCCCCGGCACTTCGGCGAGCGAGACGCTCGAGCCGACCGCGCTGCGCAGCGGGAACTGGTGGGTGAACGGCCCCGAGGGCAGCGGAGCTCCGTCGAATACCGGGTCGGCTCCCCACACCGAGCAGAAACACCGGCCGTCGGCGTCCGTCGATCCGAAGATGCCGAGGAAATCGTCGAGCAGCCCCGTGGTGGCCGTGAGCTGGTTCGTTCGCACCAGGTCGGTATCCGACAGCCGCGCGGCCTCGACGGCGGAGTCTGCGGCGACGAGGAACTTCTCCGTGTCGGTGCGTGCCCTCGGGCGTGCGGCCCTCGGTTCGCGCGCGACGTCGGCCGCGACATCCAAAATGTGCTGTGCCAACCGCGTGCTCGCGGGCCGTCCCTGCGTGAGAGCGATGCCGGATGCCTCGAGCGCCCGTTGCGCCCAGCCGTCGGCGAGCGCGCGGTCGTCGACGCTGCCGAGCACTCCGCGGTCGACGTCGACCGGCCAGGTCAGCCACGGCTGACGCGCGAGCACGACGCCCAGCAGTTCGTCAGGCCCGCTCGAGAACCACGGGCGCGCCAGATACACCCGCAGTCCGCCGCCGGTACGCACCCGCCGCACGGCCAAGGGCGAGCCGGCGACCTCGAGTACGGACTGCTGCCACTCCCAGGTCGGCACGATGTACTTCACCACGGGCGCGTCGGGCCGCGCACTCGACAGCACGTTCACGCGCAGAGCGGCTCCGGTCGAGGTCACCAGCTCGGGACGCTCGGTGATCGCGGGCGGGAAGTATTCGCGAAACCGTGTCGTCGCCATCGGCATGTAGTCGACGTAGCGGTGGCGGGTGTCGCCGAACTCGTGCCTCGCCTCGTGCCTGGGGCCGAATGGCCCCGCCGCAGGGCCGTTGGTCGGCCAGAGCTGCGCGTCGACCTCGCTCGGCGTGAGACTGAAGTCGGCGACGTGGGCGGTCTTCGCGACACTGCCCGGCTGCGCCGCGCGCACATCGTCGACGGGATCCTCCCATGCCGCGTCGATGTCGATGCGCCCGGTGCTCGCCGCATGATTGTGCACCACGCCGGGCAGGAGCGAGAACGTCGCTCCGGAGGTTCGGTTGGGTGCACTGCCGAGCACGATGGCCGGCGGCTCGAGCGGCTTTTCCACGGCGTGCACGAGGGTCAGCTCGCTGAACGGCGTGATCATCCAGTGCAGACCGCGGCGCACCAGGTCGCGCTGCACGGCGGTAGCCGGCGACGACGCGAACGTCGCCATCAGGTTCCAGACACGCATCAGGTCGGGGTCGCGCCTGGTGCCCTCGTCGTCGAGGAAGGAGCTCAGCCGCACCGTCGTCGCCGCGGCCTTCGGCAGGAAGACGGTCAGCGTCTTGGCGTCGGCATCGAACTCCGGCTCGGCCGTGCCCTCGACGATGCGCACGAGCACCGGCTGACGGTCGAACCACACGCCGGATTCGCCGGGCCAGCGCAACAGCCGCGTCGCGCTGTCGCCGGGCAGGGTCGTGAACGAGACTCCTCTGGCCAACGGGTCGGGCAGGTACGGCAGCGCGAGCTCGCGGGTGTTGTGCACGATGTACTCCCCCTGCGCCAGCTCCTGGCCCTTGGTGCCGTCGAGCGGCGTGGGCGTGCCTGTTGCGCCGATCGCGCGTGCGCCGGGCAGTGTGAGGAAGCTCCCCGACTCGCGCGCGGCCACCGCGAACTGTTCGGCCACCTTCGCCGGGTCGGAGGAGAACGCCCGGTCGAATTCACCGTGCGTCTCGGCCAGCTGCACGCTGCCCGCCGGCGCGGCCAGGTGGCGCTCGTTCGCCTCCCGGTAGACGATGCCCAGATCTCCGGATGCCTCGTGGCCGGTGAGATCACGAACGCGCGGGAGCGCGACGTAGTCGGCCACGGCGACGTCGAGAGTCGACCGGATCACCATGCGCATGAGCGACTCGCCCTCGGTGTACTCGGTCAGCGGAACGACCGCGGGCGAGGGCACCGGTTCCCACCGCTGGTAGCTGCCGTCGAGGTCGCGCTCGTGCGTCTCGTCGAGCTGTTCGCTCGGGATCGACTCCCCCGACAGGTCGACGGCCCGCACGCGCAGCCGATAGCTGCGGCCGAACCGCAGCCGTGGCAGGGATCCGGGCACGGGTGTAAAACGGGCGGCGAGCGGGAAGCCCGAGTCGGCCACGCGCTCCCCGTCCGTGGCGGGGTCTACGGTGGGATCCACCGGTTGCACCTGGTCCACCACCTTCCCCGGCCGTTTCGCGGCGAGCGACCAGCCGTCCCAACCGGCGATCGTCTCGTGCAGGTACTGGTCGGCCGTGGGTGCCGCGTCGGTGCTCGAGGTGGTCGCCGCCTTGAGGTACGCCTCGTCGGGCTTTGGTTGCACTGGCAGGGCTTCGGCGGGCGTCATTGGCGCGACGAGCTCGTACTGTCCGACCCGGCGGTGCAGCGAGAGCCACTCGCCTCCCGCATCGCGGTCCTGAATGTCGATGCGCCAGCCGCGCGTGACGTCCGCGGCGTCGAGGTCGGTCGGCTCGCCGGCGATACGGTCCTGTTCGTGATCGGCCGACCGGTCGAGCTGACGCACGAGGTCTTGTGCGCGGTTTCGGCGGGCGATCAAGATTCCGGCCGAACGCAGCGCCGGCAGGCTCGACGCGTCGGGCGTCATCGAGGGAGCGAAGTTGTTGCGCTCCCCGCTCTCCCGCAGGTCGCGGTCGGTGCGCTGTAGCGTGCCCAACAGCGAGACGACCTTGAGAGCCGACCCGTCCGGGTCGATCTGCTCCACCAGAAAGCGCCGGGTCTCGTCGACGACCAGGCTGCCGTCAACGACGTCGGGCTGCTCCGTGCGCGATGCCGGAGCCCAGAACCGCTCGGTGTGGTGGGTGAGAGCTCGGGGCCGCGCATCCTCGGGTGCGAGCAGCGCCTCGAGCGGGCCGGCGTTCGCGCCGTCGAGCACGCGCAGAGTGGTGCGCTCGAGGATCGACCCGTCGTCCGGAATCCAGAGATCGACCGCGAGCCCCAGATGGCGCAGCAGTTCGGGAAAGTCGGCGCACCGCGCGGCGAAACTGTGGAATTCGGGCGCGACGGGTGCGGGCGCCGGCGCGGTCGCCGTCGCGTGGTCCCACGGGTCGTCGGTACGGTCGTAGAACGCGGTCGCGGCAGCCAACGACACGGCCGCCCGCAGATCAACAGGAACCTCATCGATATCGAGAAAACGTGCCGTGTCGCCGTCGGCCTTCTTCCGCAGCGACCGCAGGAGCTGTTTCACCGCGGCGCGCGAACCCAGCCGGTCTTCCCTCCCTGCGATGTCGAGCGTCAGCGTCTTGACGAGACCGGCGAGAGGACCGCGCGTGATGGCCGGAAACTCGGTCGCGCTCACAGCCGCGATCGACTGGTAGAGGCCCGTCACCGCCTTCGCTACCTCCTCCACCGGGTAGGAGTGCACGACCGAGTTCTCGAAATGTTGGAACGACGCGTCGCCGACCGCTGTCGCGCCGAACAGCCGATCCCAGAGGTCAGGGTCGGGCGCGATCGGATCGTCGAGCGGCCGGGCCTCCATCGCGCCGACACCGTCGACGTCGATGGCCCAGCGCGCATCCGCCAGCGTCTTCGGCCAGTTCGCAAACCCATCGAAGGCGCCCAGCTCGAGCGTCGCTCCGGGAGGAGGCGGGTCGGCCACCGCGAGCTTCGGGGTCACGAATACCGTGACCTTGAGGCGCTCGCCGTCGGGCAGACGCCCGCCGGCGATGGGCGTGAATACCGCGCGCTCGATCATCTCGCTCTCCTCACACGTTCTCGGGCGCGAAGGCACCGCAGTACTCGGCCCACGGATCCCGGGCGGCCCCCAATGCGTCGGTATAGCCGCCCATACAGACCTCGAACGTCGGGTCACCCTTGCTTCCCGCGAACTTCTTCTCGCAGGAGACCGACACCGAGAACGACAGGAAACACACCGAGACTTCGACGCTGATCGACGCCTTGCCCACCGCTTTCGCATTGCCGCTGGCGTCTTCGAGGTAGCTCAGCTCGAGGTACAGCTCGATGCATGCGGAGATGAGCCCGAGCACGTCGACCTCGCCGCGCGCCCGGAAGAAGCCGGTGAGCTGCACGCTCTGCTTATCACCGACGATCTCGAGCTTGAAGTAGATGCCGGCCATTACCGACAGGCTTCCCGAGGCTACGACGAAGCTCATCTCGACCGCCGCGCCGAACTCGAACGACGCCTCGATCATCTTCACGCCCTTCGGCGAGATCGAGATCGCGAAGAAACCGCCGCCCGCGAAAAGCGAGACAGAGAGGCGGAACGGGTCTTCCCTGGTGGCGAAAAAGAACCGGAACTCGAGGGACTCGCCGATGAAGGGTACGGAGAGCTCCGCGCCGAGGTGGATGTTCGTGAGCGCGAACACCCCGACGGCGAGATCGGGGATGGCCAGGTCGAAGCCCGCCTTCAGCCCGCTCGGCTGCACGTCGAGGTAGGGCGGGTCGCTGAACCCGTCGAACGGGATGATGCGCTTCAGCGTTTCGACGAACGCCAGCGGCCCGAGAAACTCGATGCCTGTCTGTTCGTTGAGCTTCACGTTGACGTCGGGCTTGTGACCGGGGCGCACCGAGAACTCCATGACGTCGACCCGGATACCGATGAACTGCGTGCCGCCGAGCAGCAGCAGTCGGAACGGCGGCAGCGAGCACGACACGAGCGCGGTCGGTTCGCCGCTGGCAGTGAGCGGCGCCTGCACCTCGGAGGTGAGCCGCAGCGTCTTGTCGCCCTCCGGGGTGAAGACCGCCGGTGAAATACCGCCGGGCGCCCATTGCTCGAGCATGGTCTCCCATTCGAATGTGGCGCTCACCCGTTCGGGCAGCAGCGAACCCGAATAGAACTGCGAGACGAGCGCCGCGACCGCGGCGATATCGTCCGCGACATCCGCGATTCTCTTTAGTAGCGCGTCCGTGGCCTCGAGCACGGGCCTCGGCAGGGGCAGCGGAGCGCCCGGGGTGCTGAACGCCGTGCGCAGGGTGACCGCCGGCGCGACGATGTCTGTGATGAGCTTCTCGAAATCCTGTTCGGGGTGCGTCGGGCCGGAAAACACCACGATCGCGTTCGCGAGCCGGTCGGCGGCGGCGGCGAGGTCGTCAGCGGCCTGCTGCAGGGCGGCGCTCTGGGTGCCGAGTTGTGTTCGGAACTGCAGGGCGAAACCGCGCGCCTGCGTGATCGCCTGCTGCAGCGCTACGACCGTGTTGACCGTCTGCGTGACGAACTTCGGCAGCGGGCTGCCCGAGGTCGGCAGCAGTTCGGAAAGCGGCAGGATGCCGAAGAGTTTGGCCGAATCGAGGGCGCCGAACATGCTGCCGACATCGAACGACGCGGGATCCGACGCGAGCGTCGCGAGGTCTCCCCCGACCGGACCGAACGAGCGGGCGAGCGCCGTGATGCCGATGTCGGGGCTGACGAAGCCGCCGGATCGGTCGGACTGCGACGAGAAGTCCATGCCCGCGGGCGCCGTGCCGGAGACCGGGTCGCCCGTCGCGTCTGCGATCTGCAGGAACAGGCCGCCCGCGTTCTCGTTCGCGCCGGCAGCGAACGCGTGGTCGCGATAGGCCAGCGCATAGCTGAGGTTCTGCGGAGCCGTCTGGCCGGTAAAGGCACTCATTGCCGGCACGACGGCAGACGCAACGCGCATTTTCGGCAGCACGAAGTTGGTCTTCTTCTCGCCGGTCGAGTCGTCAACGATGGCATCGAACCTGACGGATGCCACGGCGAGCGTCGTGTCGTCGGGATCGGCCGGAGCGGCGAACGCGACCCGCTGCCCGCCGAGCTCGTAGGGCTCGGTCTTGTTGTTCGCCGCGGCGACGGCACTCCTGCTGGCCGTCACCGCTCCGTCGAACACCGTCTTCTCGACGAATACCATCGGTCCCTCGAACTCGACGAGCCGGTTGTCGCTGTCGTTCGCGATCATGCGGAAGCGGAACGGCTCGCCGCCCGAGGCCGGCTGCGGTTGAGCGGGATCGTCGTTCACCGCGATCGAGGGGACGAAGATCTGCCCGTTCGCGCTCGGCACGATCTTCTTCGGTTCGGCGAGGGGCGGTGTCGCCGCGGTCAGGATGCGCACCCAACGGAAGGGCATGGCGTTGTCGTGCTCCGGCACACCGCGACCCAGGAACCTGCGTTCGGGCTGCTTCACCACGACGAAGAGCCGCTGGTACAGCGTGGCGTGGCTGTCGCCCTTCACCCGGCGCTCCGTGATTTTGACCAGGCTCGCGCGGTGTCCGAACGGCAGCAGCACGCCCTGATAGACCACCTTCACGAAATGGTCGCGACCCATCGTCGCCCTGTGCTGCCATTCTTCGATCGACAGGCCCGGGGGCAGCGTTCCCGTGAAGTTGACGGCGCTCGCGAGCCAGCCGCCGAGAGCCGTCAGCATGAGGTTCTCGACGGGCACCGCCTGCGGCGAGAACGAACCGCGCTTCGGGATGCGGTGGTTCGAGGTGAGGTGCACCAGCTGCATCCGGTCACGGTTCGACAGGGAGGCGCGGAAGGGCAGCTGGGTTTCGAACGGGATCGCCAGTGGGCCCCGCGCGGGCGCGGTGTCGGCCGTGAAATCCCGCGCCCACACCGCCCGAACGGTGCGCGACGGCGAGGGCACGTCGACCTGCCGCGCGATCTCCGCGGCGTCCTGATCCGCCGATGCGGTTCCGGCGGCACGCGTGCCCAGACGGGTGTGCCACAGTTCGACCCGGCCGTCGTGCTGCACCTCGTCGAGAGCGTGCGTGAACGCGCCGCCCGCGTGCGGGCTGAGCTGCAGCCGCCACGGCAGCTCGATCGCCGTTTCCACCGAGGTCGGTTCACGCGGCACCGGCGGCCGCGTGTCGGGAAGGAAGATCGGCCCGATCTCGATGCCCGCCGCGACATCCTCCGCCACCGCGGACACCGCCGACGCGGCACCGAAGCGGAGTTCCAGCTCCGAGGCGGTGCGTTGCAGCCGCGCCATGCGCGCGACGTCGTTGAGAGCGACGGCAGATGTCGCGTTCTGCGCCAACGCCCGCCGCAGACTCGCGGCGGTCGCCGGCGCTTCGGGTGCCCTGTCTCCGGCCAGCTGGGTGAGCCGTCGGCGCGCACTGCTGCCGAGCGCGGTCATCCGTTTGGTCACGGCAGTGAGCGCGCCGACATCGTCGGCGAGCTGGGAGAAGTCGACGAACCGCGCCTGTCCTTCGGCGTGCGGGGCGACGCTCAGCGGCAGGGTTCGCATCGCGTCGAGAAGGCCCGCCCGCGTATACGGGATGCGCTGAGTGGTCACCGTGTATGCGATGCGGCTCGGGCCGGAGAGTCTCGCGGCCACCGGGTAGCTCGGCACCTCACCGGGCTGGTCTCTCGTGGGGACTCCCGGCCCGGGCTTCGCGAACTTGTCCGGATCGCCGCCCGGGTCGAAATACGCCCTCTCGACGAGGTGCTGCGGGCCGAACACGGCCACGAGGTGGGCGGCACGGGATTTCACCGTGCGCGCCAGCACCCTCACCCCTGCCGCGTCGTCGACGAGCTCGAGATTCACGAACCGAAACTCGACCCGCACGTGGTCGACAGTGCGCCACACCGTGACCCGGGTGAGCGACTCGACCGCCGACCTGATCGGTTCGAGCAGCGGTTGCCCCACCTCGAGGTCGGGTATCGGCAGTACCGCGGATATCTGCGGCGCGAAGATCCTGTCGAACGCGGCGGAGAACTGGGGATCGACGGGCGCCATGGCTGCTCCTGCCCACTAACGCCGAGCGCGCGAAAAGGGGCGCGCCGGCGCGACGAGACACTCAAGAGGGGGTGCGGCGTCGCTGGATGGTACGGCGATACGGGTGCGACGTCATGTGTGCCGGTAGCGGTTCTCCGGCTTCGGACGCGCTCACCCTACTCCCGGCGTTCCTACGGCATCTAGCCCTATTTTTCGGCGTTCTTCGCGGCCGCCTTCGCCGCCTTCTTGAACTCGCGCACCTTGGTGAGCGATCCCGGGTCGACGATGTCGGCCACCGAACGGTACGAGCCCTCGGTTCCGTAGTCGCCCGCGGACTCGCGCCATCCGTCGGCCTTCAGTCCGTACTGTTTGCCCAGCAGGGCGAGAAAGATCTTGGCCTTCTGCTCGCCGAAGCCCGGCAGCGCCTTGAGCCGCTTGAGGATCTCGGCACCGTCGGGCTCGGCGCCGTCGGGTGTGGCATCGGTCCAGATCGCGGATGCCTCGGCTCCCCAGTTCTCGACGATGGCGGCGCACAGCGCCTGTACGCGGCCCGCCATCGAACCGGGGTAGCGGTGGATCGACGGGGTGATGCGGAAGACGGCCTCGAGCTCGTCGGCGTCGTAGTCGGCGATCTTCTTCGGGTCCAGGGTTCCGATGCGGTCGAGCAGCTTGGCCGGTCCCGCGAACGCGGTCTCCATGGGAACCTGCTGGTCGAGCAGCATGCCGATGAGCAGGGCGAGCGGACTGTCGGACAGCAGGGCGTCAGCGTCGGCGTCGTCGGTGATGTGCAGCGTCGGAGTCATCTGTCGATCGTGCCACGGGAGCGCGGCGACCCGGTAGCGGGGGTGCCGGTGTTCTAGGGCCCACGGGCTATCGTGGGGGTCATGATCCCCAATGACGGCGACGTACGAGCATTCATCGACCAGATCGAGAGCCCGGTGCGCAAACGCGATGCCGAGACGCTCCTGCAGCTGATGGGCCGTGTCACGGGCGAGGAGCCCCGCATGTGGGGCCCGACCATCGTCGGCTTCGGCGAATACCACTACGTCTACGCCAGCGGACGCGAGGGCGACGCGGGCGCCGCCGGATTCTCGCCGCGCAAAGCCGCGATGACCGTCTACCTGCCCGACGGCACGGCCAAGTACGAAGACGAACTCGGGAGTCTGGGCGACCACACGACGGGCGTCGTCTGCCTGTACATCAAGAATCTCGAGCGGGTCGACCTCGCCGTGCTCGAGCGGGTCGTCGCTAAGTCGTACGCGACCGCCTCGGCGAGCGGCTTCGGGCAGGTCGGGGCGGACGGCGGCGAGTAGCCGCGCTAGCCCGCAGGGTTGATCGCGGCGACCGTCGCCTCGTAGCGCCCCTCCACCTCGGCGAACCGCAGGAACTTCACGGTCTCGACGAGGATCTCGGTGGCATCCGGCTGGGACTCGAGAAGCGCCATGACCTCGTCGACGAAGACGTCCAACGGCATGAAGTGCTCGTTCACCGAATTGCCGGCCATCAGTTCGGTCTGCACGGCGGGCGGCACGAGCTCGACGACCCGCACGCTCGTGTCCGCGAGCTGCAGACGGATGGACTCGCTGTACTGGTGGATGAACGCCTTGGTTGCGTTGTACGTCGGAGTGAACGCCAGCGGGGTGTGCGCCAGTCCCGACGAGACGGTCATGAGGGTCGCGTCGGGCCGGGTCTGCAGGTGCCCGATGAACGCGGCGACGAGGCGTAGCGGGCCGTTGATGTTCGTGTCGACGATGCGCTCGGCCGTGCGCAGGAAATCGCCACGCACGTCTTCGGCGTCCATGACGCCGGCCATGGCGACGAGCACGTTGAGGTCGGGGTGCTCGGCGAGCACGCGGTCGCGGGCGGCGAGAACGGATGCGGCGTCGGTGGTGTCGATGGTGACGGTGCCGAGACCGTGTTCGGTCGCGAGCTCCTCGAGCAGGGCGGCGCGGCGGCCGCCGACCACGACGGTGTTGCCCGCGGTCTGCAGCCTCAGGGCGAGAGCCAGGCCGATGCCCGAGGTCGCGCCGGGAATGAAGATGGTGTTTCCGGTGATGTTCATGACTCGAGTGTGGGTGGCCACGGGCGAGCACGGGAGAGGAGCCCTTGTCGTAGGACTGCCGATCCCTGCCGGGCGGCACGTGCGTGACGGATGATGGTGGCATGGACCGTGCCGCCCTCGCCGACTTTCTCCGATCCCGCCGTGCCGGGCTGCGCCCCGAAGACGTGGGCCTCCCAGAGGGCGCGCGGCGTCTCGTGCCGGGCCTACGCCGCGAGGAGGTCGCCGCTCTCGCCGGAATGTCGACCGACTACTACGTGCGTCTCGAGCAGTCCCGCGGCCCGCAGCCGTCCGAGCAGATGCTGTCGGCGCTCGCGCGGGCGCTGCGGCTGACCAGCGACGAGCGCGACTACCTCTACCGGCTCGCCGACCACAACGCACCCCCGCGAACACCGCTCGACACGCATGTCGCCCCCGCCCTGCTGCGCGTGTTCGACCGCCTCGAGGAGACACCCGCCTTCGTGCTCTCCAGCCTCGGCGAGACCCTCGCGCAGAACCGTCTGGGAGCCGCGTTGCTCGGCGACCACTCCCGCTTCACCGGTCTCGCGCGCAGCGGCGTCTACCGGTGGTTCACCGACCCGTCGGAGCGGGAGGTCTACCCCGTCGACGACCGCGCCACGCAGGGCCGCCTGCAGGTGGCCGGCCTCCGCGCCGCGTTCGGGGCCGCGGGGCCGCGATCGCGGGCAGGCACCCTGGTTCGGGAGCTGCGCAAGGTGAGCGCCGAGTTCGCGGAGGTCTGGGAGTTGCAGGATGTCGCGACGCGATTCAGCGATCACAAGACGCTCATCCACCCGGAGCTCGGGCGCATCGAACTCGACTGCCAGGCGCTGTTCACCGAGGACCAGGGTCAGACGCTGCTCGTGCTCACCGCCGCCCCGCGCAGCGAGGCCGCCGAGAAGCTGGCGCTGCTCGGCGTGGTCGGTCAGCAGCGGTTCGCGCACAACTGATTTCGCGCACAACGGGCACCGCGTTTCTACCCGAGATCGGTATCCCACGAGGGGTTCGTGCCGACGATCGTCGCGCCGGGCAGCAGCGCCACGATGATCGCGAGGTCCGCCTCCCCCGTGTTCCGCGGCGCACCGAACGACTCGGCGTGGATCTCGCCGTGGGGCTGCATCGTGAGAATGAACTGCTTGCCCGCCGGCTCCTCGAAGACGAGCCGCACGCTGTCGTCGTGATGGCGTTCGACGCCGCGGCCGAGGCCGACCTCGATCGCGCGGGCCTTCGCCACGCCCACGGTGTGCGGCAGCGGGTCGGTCGTGGTGAGGAGTACTTCGATGCCCATAGCGGTGTCCATTGAATCATCCGGATGCCTGCGGGGCATAGAGATGCGCGAGGCGGTGTCGAATAGATCGTCGGAGGGGGTGCGCGGCACGGTTCCTTCGTGCCAAGCTGCCGAGGCACGGGGCGTCTGCGGGTGCCTCTCACCGTCACTCCCGAAGGCGAGCATCAATGTCGATCATCACCACGCCCCCGAACGACCACGAGACGTTCGACTGTTGCGTCGTCGGCGCCGGCCCGGTCGGACTCACCGTCGCCCTCGAGGCGGCGAGCGCCGGGCAGCGGGTTCTGCTGCTGGACGCGGGCACTGCCACCGCGAAGGACGACAGCGCCGCCCTGGCCGCTCGACCTCCGTCTCACGTGGTCGATCCGGCCACGCACGCCCCGATGGAACAGGCGACCCGGCGCGGTCTGGGCGGCGCGTCGTGGTTGTGGGGCGGCCGGTGTGTTCAGTTCGAACCCGTCGACTTCGAGCCGCGCGCGCACATCGCCGATAGCGGGTGGCCGCTGACCTACGCCGACGTGGCGCCCTGGCAGGCCGCCGCGGCGACCTATCTCGACTGCGGGGTGCCGACCTTCCGCAGCGACGCCGGCGACTGGTCCGGTCTGGGCGAGGTCGAAGTGTCGCAGCTCGAGCGCTGGGCACGCCAGCCGAAGCTCGCCGCGCGGCTCGGCACCTGGGCGACCGAGCACCCCGGCATCTCGGTTCTGTGTGAGGCGACCGTCACCGATATCACGTTCGACGACGACGACGTCGACGGCGCGGGCACCCGCGTCACGCGCCTCCGCGTCGGCCACGAGGGGCGCACGGTCGAGGTTCGGGCCCGCAACTACGTGCTCGCGTGCGGCGGGCTGGAGACCACCCGGTTGCTGCTGAGTGTGCAGCGTCGGCTGCCGCCCCTGTTCGGCGGCACGGGCGGCCCGCTGGGGCGGTACTACATGGGGCATCTGCAGGGCAGCATCGCCACCCTGCAACTGACCGACGCCGCCGACATCCGGGATCTGGACCTGGGACTCGACGAGCACAACGTCTATGTGCGCCGTCGGTTCTCGTTCTCCGCGCGGGCCCAGCGCGAGCGTGGGCTGCTGAACACGAGTTTCCACGTGGACAACCCGCCCTTCTACGAGCCCGGCCATCACAGCTCGACCCTGTCGCTCGTCTTCCTCGCCCTCTCGACGGCGCCGATCGGACGCCGGATACTCGCCGAGGGCATCCGCCTGCGGCACATCGGGCCGGAACCGCGCCAGTACGCCCCGCACCTCAGGAACGTCGCCCGGCGCCCGTTCCACGCGGCGGCCGACGTCGTGCAGATCCTGCGCAAGCGCTATCTCTCCCCCGTGCGCAAACCGGGCTTCGTGCTGCGCAACACGGGCGGCACCTACGGGCTGCACTATCACGGCGAGCAGGTGCCCAATCCGGATTCGAGGGTCACCCTGAACGATTCGACCGGCGCGGACGGGCAGCCGGGGCTGGACATCGACTTCCGCTATTCGCAGCAGGATGTCGACTCGGTGATCGCGGCACACGAGCATCTCGACGAGCGCCTCCGGGCGTCGGGCCGGGGCCGGCTGGTGTACCTCGAGGCCGAGGAAGAGCGGGGGGCGTCGGTGCGGGCGCAGGCCTCGGACGGCTTCCACCACATCGGCACCACCAGGATGAGCGCCGATCCGGCTGACGGCGTGGTCGACAGCGACTGCCGCGTTCACGGCGTCGACAACCTCTTCGTGGCCTCGAGCAGCGTCTTCCGAACCTCCGGGGAGGCGAACCCGACGTTCCTCGCCGCGTGCCTCGCGGTGCGGCTGGCCCGGCACCTCGCTGCGGCCGCAGCGCGGGAACTCGAGGCGAACAGTCAGGCGTCGCCGGCTACGTCGGTCGACAGCGGACCGCTGGCGACGCTGCGCACCATCGAGCTGCCGCCCGAAGAGGAGCGGAAGGGCTTCCGCGTCTAGCGGTACACCTAGCCGGCGGGGGGCGGGGGGGGGCGGGGGGCGCGCGGGGGGGGCGGGGGCGC